>CAZVIH010000092.1:0-9274 GCA_964627755.1 uncultured Anaerolineales bacterium | reverse complement strand
GGGGATCAGCTTCCAGCACCTGTGTCTTGTATAGGAGTTGATAATTAGGCGGAACGAACCTTTTAATGGATCCTTCGCTGCCGTTCAGGATGACACTCTTGAAATTACAGGAACAAAAAAAGGCTGCCCCTCGGCAGCCTTTCAATTGTCAATTTAAAGAACAGTGCTCTAGCTCTCAAACTCTGACAGCAGATCCGCCAGCTCAGAATCGCCGTTTGTATCCATGGCTTTGCGCATGGCCGCTTCAATAGCAGTAGGGGTTACTTCTTTTTTCTCGTTCTCTTCTTCCTCGATGACATATTCATTCACCGGCGGTTCTTCGAGGGCTTTCATGCTCAGTTTGATCTGTTTCTTGCGGCGGTTGACTTTCAGGACTTTCACTGAAACTTCCTGGCCTTTCTGGACAATATCCGTTGGAGTGCGCACGTAACCGTGGGCCATCTCACTGATATGCACCAATCCAGGGCGTTCTGCCTCAATATCAACAAATACACCGTATTTTTCAATCCGGGTAACCACACCGGTCAATTCCATGTCCGGTTTGATATCCTGCCAATCCATACCCAGCGGTTCCAGCATGGTCAGTTCGATCTTTTTTGTTTCCGGATCAGCGCGCTGAACCCAGACCTCAACTTCCTGGCCTTTCTTCAATACGTCACCAACCCGTGATACTGAATCTTTTGAGATTTTCGAAATGTGGATAACACCAGGAAAACCGACACCAACATCAACAATCGCACCTGCCAGGGAAGTTTTCAAAACCTTTCCCACAACCTTCATCTTAGGTTCTAAGTCCTCAATTGTTTCAGGCGTCATCAATTCTTCGTTCGCCATAAAACACTCTCCAAATACACTTCATTTTCAACAAGGGTCAATTATACCTTTGCCGGGGGTGATTGTCAAAGCACATCCAGGAGCAATCACTATCTAATATGACACCAAACCCTCCAAAACAGATCTCAGTTTCTGGACCCAGCCTTCTTCCTTATCATTAAATGGAAGCCAGATAGAGGAATCCCCATAACGGATTTTCATATCAAATTCCCAGGGCTGCGGCAGGGCTTTGCCTTCCGGATACCCAAGGGTGATCTTTCCGTACTGGATAAAGACACTCTCAATTCCGGCTTTTTCTGCCATTAATTTCAGCTCCAGCTGCAGCAGCAGGTTTTCAACTGTCACCGGCAGGGAGCCAAATCGGTCCTTAAACTCAGCTTTGAGGTCTTTGATCTCAGAGGATTTGAAGATATTTGCAGCCCGGCGGTAGAGTGCCAAACGCACGGAGCGGTCCTGGATATAATCCTCGGGTATGCCCACAGGAAGTGGCAGATCGATCTTCACCAGTGGGCGCAGGATCTGTCCCGGTGTTAGATCCTCCCCGGATGGACCGCCATCGTCCTTTTTAATGCGATTCACAGCATCCGCCAAAAGCCGGGTATAAAGGTGAAAACCGACCGAGGCGATATAGCCAGACTGCTTGGTGCCCAGGATGTCACCCGATCCACGAATCTCCAGGTCCCTCATGGCAATATTGTATCCCGCACCCAAATCAGTATGTTCGGCAATGGTTTCCAGTCGTAAGCGACCCTCATGGGTCGGGGCGCCCTGGCGGCCTTTGAAGAAGTAGGCATAAGCTCGCTGGGCGCCCCGGCCAACCCGACCCCTCAATTGATAGAGCTGAGCCAGGCCAAAGCGGTCAGCCCGATCAACTATCAATGTATTGGCATTGGGAATATCCAGTCCAGACTCGATGATCGAAGTGGAAAGCAGGACATCAATCTCCCCCCGGGTGAACTCGCGCATGCGTTGAGCCAGGTCCTTTTCAGCCATCTGTCCATGAGCAATTCCGATCCTGGCTTCCGGGACCAGGCTGGCCAAATGAGACTTCATAGCCTGGATGGTTTTGACCCGGTTATGCACAAAAAAGATCTGCCCTCCCCGCTCCAGTTCACGCCAGATAGCTTTCTGGATCAAACCCGGGTCATAAATACTGATATGAGTAACCACCGGCAAACGTTCTTCCGGCGGAGTATTTATACGTGAGATATCGCGCACTCCGGTGAGAGCCATATACATGGTGCGTGGAATGGGTGTGGCAGTGAGAGTGAGCACATCAATATCAGCCCGTTTAGACTTGATCATTTCCTTGTGGGAAACGCCAAAGCGCTGTTCTTCATCCACGATCATCAATCCCAGATCCTTAAACATCACATCCCTGGAGAGCAAACGGTGGGTGCCGATCACAATATCCACCGAGCCCTTGATCAAACCTGACAGGATGGCTGACTGCTGGCGAGGGGTCCGGAAACGGGATAACATGCGCACTTCCACAGGGAATCCACCCATGCGCTGCAGGAAAGTATCGTAATGCTGTTGTGCCAGGACCGTGGTGGGGACAAGAACGGCTACCTGTTTGCCATCCATGACCGCTTTAAATGCGGCCCGGACAGCGATCTCGGTCTTTCCGTAGCCCACATCACCGCAGATCAATCGGTCCATGGGTTTGGCTTTTTCCATGTCCTCTTTTACCTGGGCAAGGACCTGGAGCTGATCCTCGGTTTCTATATATGGGAAGCTGGCTTCCAATTCTTGCTGCCAGGCATTATCAGGTTTAAAAGCATAACCCGGGACTGTCCGGCGTCGGGCATAAAGATCCAACAGATCCTGGGCGACCTGGACCACTTCTTCCTTAACACGGGATTTTGCCTTTCCCCAGCGCCCTCCCCCCAAACGAGTGCTGGTCGGATCATGATGATCGGGTCCAACATACCGTGAAAGTCGGTCTGCCTGGGCTACAGGAACGTACAGGTAATCGTTATCAGCGTATTCCACCACCAGGTATTCACCGATCACTCCATCCAGCTCACGGTATACCAGGCCCTGATAACGGCCAATACCGTGATCTATATGCACAACCCAGTCATCTTCCTGGAAATCGGTATAGTTGATCTCCGGTGCTAAAACACGCTGCACTGGTCTGCGGCGGGGCTGGATCCGCTGCCAACCAAAGATCTCCCCATCAGAGAAGAGGTGAATGGGTTTGCCATTTACAGGCTTAAATATCCAACCTCCGTCTATGCTTCCTTTAACAAAGGAAGGGGAGTCGTCCAGCTGAGTGCGTTCTTTCCAGATTTCTTCAAGACGGGCGGATTGACGGGATACGATGACTGCCTTTTCACCAACTCCGATCAATTCTGCCAGATGGCTGATAAAGGATTTTAACTCCCCGCCAAATCGTTGATTGGTAAAAAACTGGCTGCATAATCCAGCTTCGGATCCTTCTCCTGCCGGTCCCAGGGCAACCGGATTGAACTTATCCAACGCTCCCTGCAGATCCTTCCAGGGCAAATAAGGCAGCGGAAAGTCTTTTGTGATCAATCCCTCAGCCTGATACCCTTTCCTTAATGATTCCGCCTGAGCGCAGATCTCTTGTACCGCGTCACGAATAGCGATTCCATCATCCAGGAAGATCAAAGTGTCCTGGGGGAGATAACTCAGCAAAGTTGCAGTTTCATCGTTTAAAGCCGGCAGATGATATTCAGTGAGGTTTTGTCCATCCAAGTTTCCCTGGGGATCCTCGGGCAGGAGGAATTCGCGAGCTGGCGTTATGCGTATCGAATCCACTTTTTCGATCGTGCGCTGGTTGTGGGGATCAAATCGGCGCAGCATCTCGACTTCTTCACCGAAAAATTCCAATCGCGACGGGAAACGGTCCCCGGGGGGCCAGATATCAAGAATGCCTCCCCGGCGGGCAAACTGACCTGGTGCAGTGACGATCGGAACCGGATCATATCCAGCCCGGACCCATTCAGCAGCCAGGAGTTGGGGTTGATGCTCACTTCCTGTTTTAATGGTCCTGGAAACTTTTAAAAAGGAACGCCGCGGCAGGGTGCGGGTCATCACTGCCCGAACAGGAGCGATGATCAGTGGTTGTTCTTTTCTTTCCACTCCAGGCAGCATCAATTCCGACAGCAGTGAGAGTGTGGCCAACCTGTCCCGGCGGGTTTTCCGGCTCCAGGCTATTTTTTCGTAATACAGCGGATCTGGTTCTGGGAAACATTTCAGAGACTGATCGAGGAACCAGAAATCCCATTCATCTTCCAGGACCATAGCCCGATCGATCTTATCAGTAATCAACAACAGGGGACGGTTCAGCACCGTCTGAACGGCAGCCAGAAAGGGGATGCGCGTGGCTCGGATCAGACTCAGTTGGTTCGTTGTTTTTCCGGAGCATATTTCTTCCGCCAACTTCTGGAAAGCGGGCTGAGAGGAGAGTATTTTCAAAATGGTTTGCTGCATGAGTTCTCTTACTTGGGCTGCTGATTAAAACGGGTCATGGCCGAATCCAGGCCGTGTTCAATAAAGTGCCGGGCAGCCAGGACTGCCTGATCAAGCACATAAGGGAGATTTTCTTTTTCAGCGTGGGAAAAATCCTGCAGGACATAATCACTGACCGGGGTTCGGCCTGGAGGACGGCCGATCCCTACCCGCAGGCGGGGAAATTCCTTGCTTCCCAGCTGCTGGATGATAGAGCCCACCCCTTTTTGCCCGGCATCACCACCATCTGGCTTTAAACGTAAATGCTCAAAGGGCAAATCCACGTCATCATATACAACCAGGATATTCTCCAGGGGCAGTTTATAAAAACGTTTAAATGAAGAGACAGCCTGTCCAGAGAGATTCATGAAGGTCTGGGGTTTGATAAGGATCAAACGCTCCCCATTCCAGCGCACCGCGGTAACCATGGCATTCATTTTCAGGCGTGAGAATGAGGTATCCAGGTCCTCAGCAAGGCGATCCAGCACCATAAAACCAACGTTATGGCGGCTGGTGCGGTATTCCCGGCCGGGATTTCCAAGGCCAACAATGAGATAAGGTTTGGTTTTTTTGAACATTTTTTCAACGGCGGTCTCTGTTCTTGATCTGCCAGTAAATACCACCGACAATAAATAATACCACGACTGATATTCCGCTCAAGCGCAGAACCCGGTAAAGATCATCCGAACGCACTTCGGCCGGGTTGGGCGGCAGAGCTGTGGGGGTATTTCCCGGTGTAGGTTCAATTGTGGATGTGGGCATATCCTCAGCGGGTGAATCCTCGCTGATCGGCGCCGGAGTGGCGGTTTCCACCGGAGTATGGTTGCGGATTCGCAGATTGGGGATCAATTCATAGATAGCCGCCCCACCCTTATATTCCGCGACCACCCGCAGATCATAATTACCATCTGTGATCTGAGTCGTATCCCATTCCACCTGGAAGGAGGTCTGGGCACTGCCGTCCGCTCCTGGCAGGATATCTGCAATAAAAAACCAGGTCGGATCCGGCACGCCCGAGTAGCTAAAAGCGATCTTCCCCTCTGTAAACCCATCCCCGCGGATCCTTCCATCCAAAAGCTCCACTCCCTGCAGGGGCTGTCCTTCCCGGGGGCTCTGGATGAAGATGCTGGGCACGATCGTACCCTGGGCTGGTGGCGCGCTTAATGCAGGCTGCGTACTTAACATCAGAAGCGGGATAATTAACAGAAATAACAAGTCAGTTCTTTTCACGCTTTTGAGTATAGCATAAGGACGTAAGACGTAAAGCGTAAGGCGTAAGTCGGTTTGGGATCAGTAATCTGTATTCAGTATTCAGAATACACGACTCATTTCTCTATCTGTCATTGCGAGGAGCGAACGGAGTGAGGGACGAAGCAATCTCAGTTTGATAGAGGTAGCTATCTCAAAAAGGACTGACTCCAGATCATTCGGAACCCTCAGGAATTTAGTCCTTTCCTTCAATATTTAAGGGTACAATTCTCAAATCTGAAATAACCTTTCCAAAGACCGGAGAGCCTCGCATGGTCGCATCAAGATTTGAGCTCCAGTTCGAGAAAAACCCCTGGAGTTGCAAGATCATCAGGGATGGAGAAATTCTCCTGCATCTGTCAACCAGCTATAAAACGTCTGATTCCGGGATCGAAAAAGATCAGTACAAATTCAATTTTGAAGATTCTTCCCTGTTGATCCAGATCAAGGGAACTAAAGTTTCATTTAAGTGGCAGGGAAAAGCTATTCAAACTCAATTTCCCCTGACAGGTTACTGGTACGGCGGCGGAGAATTGATCAACCAACCCCTGCTCTGGAACCAGATCATGTTCCCTCTGACTGAATTCATCACCTGCGACAACGGGCAAACAGGGCTTTCTACCGCACTTTCACCCACCTGGTTAAGCAGTCTGGGAATCAGTTTAACTGTTACCAGCTCATTTTCCGTCGGAATCAATCAACCTCCTGCCAACTATTTCATATGGCAAAAATGGATGTCGATCGATTTGATCCCATTTAATCAGCGGCCCTTCATTGACTTGAATGGGGATGGGGACGGAGACGGAAAATTCAGCCTGGTTGGTGATGATCTGGAATTTGATATCACGGTGGAAGATAATATCCTGGAGAGTTATCGATCCTTCGTTCAGGAACGGGGTGTACCGCAAAAAACACCTCCCCTGGAGCTGATGGGAGCACCGATCTGGACCACCTGGGCCAGATACAAGGACAAGATCGATCAGGATACTGTGCTGCAGTTTGCCTCGGAGATCATAGACAACGGGTATCCCTATCATGTGCTGGAAATTGATGACCGCTGGCAGACTCACTACGGGGACCTGGAATTTGATCCGGAACGTTTTCCTGCTCCTGAAGAAATGATCCAGAATTTGCATGAAATGGGCTTTAAGGTCACAGCCTGGGTGATCCCATTCTTTCACCCCCACTCGATATTCGGCCAGGAGGGATCCAAAGCTGGCTATTTTGCGAAATACAGATCGGGGGAACCATGCCTGGTGAAGTGGTGGCAGGGGAAGGGATATCTGTTGGATGTCACCAATCTGGATGCCTTGGCCTGGTTTAAAGATAAACTTGATCGTTTCAAAACTGAAATGGGATTGGACGGCTACAAATTCGATGCCGGGGAAGGCAAATACGCTCCTGTGGATGCGGTCTTCCATCAGGCTTTAAATAGTGGCAATGAATACACTCAGCGTTATGTGAAATGGATCTCTGAGAACTACTCATTCTGCGAAGTGCGTTCCGCCTGGAATAACCAGACCAGCCCGATCTTCTTTCGTCTGTGGGATCTATGGAGCACCTGGGGATACGATAATGGGCTGAGATCGATCATCCCCTCCACCCTGGCGATGTCCCTGGCCGGATACTCATTTGTGTTCCCGGATATGATCGGCGGAAACGCCTATTTTACATTCCCCCGCAACCCATTCCTGAACTGGATCCTGCAGAGGATTGTCGTTCCCACACTGGAACGAAAGCTCAAAAGCCAATCCGAATTCCCGGAAGATGAGACCCTGGGTCTGGCAGATGTGCCGCCTTTCCTGGAAAAATCGACCCTGTTCGGATACCCGACCCCGGAATTGATGATCCGCTGGGCCCAGGCCAATGTCTTTTTAGAGGTGATGCAGTTCAGCCTGGCACCGTGGGATTTTGGGGAAGAGTGCAGCGAGATCTGCCGCAAATGCGCTGAATTACACCTGGAATTCCTTCCCACCCTGCAAAAATTTGCCCGGGAGGCAGTCAAAACCGGAGAACCAATCATCCGGCCGGTTTTCTGGCTGGCCCCCTCAGACGAGCAAGCTCTGACCTGTGATGACCAGTTCCTGGTGGGAGATGAGATCCTGGTAGCACCGGTCCTTTTCCCTAAACAAACTACCCGGGAGGTCTATTTCCCCCCCGGCGTATGGAGAGATCACTGGTCAGGCGAATTATTTTCAGGCCCATCTGTGGTAGAGAACTACCCCGCCCCGCTGAACAAACTGCCATTTTTTATCAAAGATGAACAATCAACAAGGACAAACTGTGAGCGAGAAAATCCAAACCTCCCCCTCATCCGAACATAAAACCCAATCGGAAAAAAGCCGCTGGCGAAATATGTTTGCCCTGGCCTTTGGTTATTTTGTGGACCAGGGAGAAGGCCAGGCCATGTCGGTCCTGTTCCCGACTCTGAGAGCAATATGGGGGTTGAGTTTCAGCGATCTGGGTCTGGTGGGTACTATCAAGAATCTGCTGCAATCAGTCAGCGCACCGCTGTGGGGATATATCGCTGATAGATATCCTCGCAAGAGCGTGATTGTCTTCGGAACCGGCATCTGGGGGATCTGGACCTTGCTGGTGGGATTCACCCAGAATTTTGGCCAGCTGCTCTGGATCCGGGCCATATCGGGTATCGGGCTGGGCTGCCTGATGCCTGCTACTTTTTCATTGATGTCCGACACCTTTCCTCCCCAAAAGAGGGGCCGAGCCCTGGGAATGATGGAAGGCATCGGAACCCTGGGCATCGTGATCAGCTCGGTTGGATTGGGATTGCTGGCTTCCCCGGATCTCTGGCGCTGGGGATTCATTACCCTGGGCCTGCTGAGCATGATCTCCGGCCTGGTGATCTGGCTCGTTGTTGAAGAGCCTGTCCGCGGGGCAGCAGAGCCTGAACTGGAAGGTTTGATCACAGAAGAGAAAGCATCTTTGTATAAAATGGAAGCCAAAGATATGGTCGCAGTCTTAAAGATTCCCACAATCTGGGTTGCCATCGCCCAGGGGCTTTCCGGCAGCATGCCCTGGGTTGTGATGCAGCTGTTTTTCATCACCTGGATGGTCGAGATCCTGAACGTGAGTGAAAACCAGGCAGTCCTGGCCTTTGCAGGTATCGTGGTTGGGACCGGGATCAGTCAGGTTATGGGCGGCTTCCTGGGAGACTGGGCTGAATCCAAAAGCCCCAAATTCGGACGGACAATCATTGGACAGTTCTCCGTTTTCAGCGGTGTGCCGCTGACCTGGCTGCTTTTCACTAAAACAGGGGAATGGTCTTTTGGAGCAATCATAGCTTTGTGTTTCGGAACAGCCTTATTTATCGGCTGGGGCGGGAAAGGCGCCAAAGAACCCATGATGCAGGGGGCAGTGCCTCCGGAATTGAGGTCGACTGCCTTTGCAATGACAACCTTTATTGAAAGCGGTTTTGCGGCATTGGTGGCTGTATTTGCGGGGACCCTGGCCGACAAAATCGGTCTGACACCAGCCATGGTCTGGACCGTGCCTGTACCCTGGATCCTGTGCGGGCTGATCTACAGCTTATTCTACTGGGCTTATCCGCACGATTCGAAGATCCTCCGGGCCCAGATGGCGGAAAGAGCGGAGGAGATCAAGTAAGTCGTAAGATGTAAGAGGTAAGTCGATTAGGGGATGGTGAGCAGAAGGGACGTCGCATCTGTCCTGTGGTCAGGATCTGGATGCGCCG
>CAZVIH010000091.1:0-8579 GCA_964627755.1 uncultured Anaerolineales bacterium | reverse complement strand
TCTTTGGCAGCCTTGACCTCATCGAATCTTCCGAATGGCGCTTTCGTGGGCGCATTGTGGAGAATATCCGGGTTGTTTTTTGCTTCGTCTGCGATTTGCAGCAGGGCATCCACAAAAGCATCCAGTGTTTCCATTGTTTCTGTTTCGGTTGGTTCGATCATCAATGCTTCAGGGACGATGAGTGGGAAGTAGTTTGTGGGGGGGTGGAATCCAAAATCGATCAATCTCTTGGATATGTCCAGGGCGCGGATTCCAGGAGCGTCCTCCCACTTGGCTTCTGTTACAAACTCATGCATGCACAAACGTTCGTACGGGATATGATAAACATCTTTGATACGCGCTTGAATGTAGTTTGCATTAAGGACCGCATGGGTCGAAACGTCCAGCAAGCCATTTTTCCCCAAACTGATCATGTAGGTGAAAGCCCTTACCACAACTCCAAAATGGCCGTGGAAAGATTTCACCCTGCCGATCGATTTTTCTGGTACAAGCAGGTCATAAAAAGCTGGGGTCTCATCATCGCCTTCAGAAGTCATCTCTACTACAGGTGAAGGCAGGAATTCAGCCAGCTCCTTGATGACTCCTACCGGACCGGATCCGGGTCCACCACCGCCGTGGGGGGTTGAGAAAGTTTTGTGCAAATTGAAATGCATCACATCAATGCCCGTTTCCGCAGGTTTATAAATACCCAGTAAGGCATTCATATTTGCGCCGTCGCCATATACCAATCCGCCATGTTCGTGAACAAGCTGGCAGGCTTCTACGATATTTTCATCAAAAAGTCCCAGGGTGTTGGGATTGGTGATCATAATGCCAGCCAGGGTGTCATCACATTCCGCTTTTAATGCTTCCAGGTCAATATTTCCATGTTTGTCCGAAGGCAGCTCAACGATCTTTAATCCGCTCATTGCTGAGGAAGCTGGATTGGTTCCGTGCGCAGAATCGGGGACAAGCATTTTGGTCCGCTTCGAATCACCCCGGGAATCGTGATAGGCCCGGATGATCAATACTCCCGTTAATTCACCGTGAGCTCCAGCGGCAGGCTGCAGGGAAACTGCTTTAAATCCACTGATCTCAGCCAACCACTGCTGGGTTTCATACATCAAGCCCAGTGCTCCCTGGACGGTTTCCACCGGTTGCAGGGGATGGATTTGGGCAAAACCTGGAAGGCGGGCTACCTCTTCATTGATCTTGGGATTGTATTTCATTGTGCAGGATCCCAGAGGATAAAAGCCGTTATCCACAGAGTGATTTAACTGGGAGATGTTGGTAAAGTGTCTAACGACTTCATTTTCTGGAATTTCCGGCAGAGGTAAATTCTCTCGCAGGAAGTCCTTTGGCAGGTCTGCCAAAGGCACATCTGGAGCCGGGAATCGGATACCTTTTCGATTGGGTCTGGAGAGTTCAAAGATAGTCTTCTCAGTCATGATATTCTTCCTCCAGTGCCTCAACCAAATAATCGATCTCAGAGCGGGTGTTCATTTCAGTTACAGCTACCAATAATTCGTATTTAAGGCTCGGATAAACCTGCCCAAGATCATAACCGCCCAGGATGTCATGGGAAAGAAGATGCTCATTGATCTCTTCAGCCGGGGCAGGGCAGTGAACCACAAATTCGTTGAAGAATGGTTGGACAGGATTGACCATAAAACCAGGTACAGTGCTGATCTTTTCTGCTGCGTAATGGGCTTTATGATAATTTAATTTTGCCAGTTCCTGTAAACCACTTTTCCCCAGTAAACTGAGGTATACCGTGGAAGCCAGAGCGATCAATCCCTGGTTGGTGCAGATATTTGAGGTCGCTTGCTCGCGGCGGATATGCTGTTCGCGAGTGTTGAGGGTCAGTACATAGCCCCTGTTCCCGTGAGTATCTACAGTCTCCCCTGCCAGGCGGCCAGCCATCTTGCGAACATACTGTTTTTTTGTAGCAAATAATCCCAGGTAAGGTCCGCCAAATGACATGGGAATGCCCAGGGGTTGACCTTCGCCTGTAACGATATCGGCGTCGTATTCGCTGGGTGGTTTGATCAGACCCAGCGCAATCGGATTCACATGAACAGAAAACAAGGCTTTCTGGGCGTGAGCTGCTTCTGAAAGTTTGGTCAGATCAAATATCCTGCCAAAGAAATCAGGATATTGAACCAGCACGAGCGCAGTATTTTCATCTATCAGATCAATCAGATCGTCAGGGCTAACCTCGGGATCTAAATCTTCTCCTACGATTTCAAGGTCCATACCCTTCATATAGGTATGAATTGTTTCCCGGTATTGGGGATTTACGGCGGGGGAGAGTACGATCTTGCGCCTTTTCCCCCGGAAGTTGTGATAAGCCATATTCACTGCCTCTGCTACAGCGGTTGCACCGTCGTAATGTGAGGCATTGGCAACGTCCATGCCTGTGAGCGCGGCAATCAGGCTTTGATACTCAAAAATCGCTTGCAGGGTTCCCTGGGCAATTTCTGGCTGGTAGGGAGTATAGGCTGTATAGAATTCGCTGCGCCTCAGGATCGAGTCAACAGCTGCGGGGATATAGTGATAGTAGGCGCCCGCTCCCAGGAAAGAAACCAATTCCTGGGGAGTTTCGTTCACAGTGGAGATAAATTGGAGCTCATCCAGGGCTTCCATCTCTGTGATGCCGTCAGGGAGTTCCAGGGAGGGAAATTTTCCCTCGTCGGGCAGACACTGGAAAAGATCTTCCAGTTGATCAACCCCGATCACCTTGAGCATCGCATCTCGGTCAGCCTGGGTATGAGGCGTATACATAGTCAGGTCCTTTTCTACAATTAAATTTTCTAGATCGATGAGCAGCTTAGATTCCGGATGGCCGGTTATTAATGATCTCTTTCCAGTTTTTCATAGGTGTCTGCATCCATCAAGCCTTCCAGCTGAGAAGGATCAGACATTTTGATCTTGATCAACCAGGCCTTGCCAAATGGATCCTCATTGATGAGTTCGGGGGCATCTATCAAGGTTTCGTTGATTGCGGTGATCTCACCACCAACAGGCAGATATACGTCCGCCGCGGCTTTAACTGATTCAATCACAGCGCAGGTTTCACCCTGGTCCAGGGAGTCTCCCTCCTGAGCCACGATTTCCACAAAAACAATATCAGAAAGCTGGTCCTGGGCATAATCTGTGATACCCATTACAACCAGGTCTCCTTCTACGCGAACCCATTCATCATTCTTGGTATATTTCAATTCAGCAGGTGTTTTCATTTTTGCTCCTTTCCATAATTATTGGTCTTCAAATCCGTTTAACAAAAAAGCACACGCAAAGGGATACGGCGTGTGCCTCTGTCTGGGGACCTGAGAGATTTTTGCTCCTTCGGTGTCCGGGGACTCTCCAGAGGTTCGATAATGCAAGGTCCGTTTACCTGAGAGTTTAATCTGCCGTTTTGCCATTATCCCAGCAGCTTTGCCCCTTCGGTGCCCTAAGGTGGGACTCTCCCCTGCAATAGTATTTTTAAACTGGGTTCATTATACCAAAATTCTTTCAAGAATATCAAAAAAAAGACCCTACTTATCTCAGTAGGGTCGTGGGATGTGTATCAGGTGATGAGGGGAAGTTACTGGTTTTGGGGAAGAGCAAGCTCTTCTGTTTTATGTCTTCGGACCAGGTTCTTAACATGAGCCACCAGGGTAAAGGAAGAAACCGGTTTCACCAGGTAATCATCAGCGCCGAGGTTTAAAGTCTTGGTGATGATCTCAGAAGATTCAATTGCTGATATAATTAAAATTGGTGTTCTGGTCATCTCCCGGATGGCTTTACAGAGCTGCCATCCATCCATTTCTGGCATTAGAAGGTCAAGAATGATCAGATCAAGCATCACTCGTTGAACAATATCGATGCTTTCTCTGCTGGAATTTGATGTTAAAACAGTATAGTCCTTGGATTCCAACAGACGTTTAAACACCGCTGAGGTTGAAGGATCATTATCGATCACTAAAATTGTTGGACTGACTTTCTGGTATTGGTTATTCATAAGTGGTTCTATTAGAACATAGATTGATCGTTTCGTAAACAGGTATCACTTTACAGCCAGCTAACAACCCGGTTTTGACAGCAATTCCAGAATAACAGGTAAGCAAGATCTTGGCAGAGATGGATTTTCTCTCAAAAAATGATTGAAAAACCCTCAATAGCGTTATAATACACGAAGATGTTTGTAATCAGAGCAACGATTTATATTCAGCGCATTCACTATCATATATTTCAGCTTCATCCATAAACTATGGGAGACCGAACAGCAACAGGTAAAGCGTTCATTGAGACGCTATTTGAATTCAGCGATCTGATTTCTCATACAGAGGATGTGTCTGAGGTATTCCCCGACCTGGTAGAGCTGGCCAGGAAGCTGGTTATTTTTGATAATTTTGTAATCTATCTGGAAGAGAATGGTGAATTACGGCCTGCCTTTGCCAGATCACTTGGAAGAGGGCAATCCAAAGAAGCAGATATTGCCTGGGGTGAATCTTTCGTCGATAAGGTATTTAAATCTAAAAAGCTGGCGATCCATCAAGAGGTTGTTCAGGGCCCTGATGATGACAGGTTAAAGGTCCCTTATTATATTGGATCTCCCCTCCGGCATGGAAAACAAATCGTCGGTGTACTGATCATGATCCGGTTTGGTGGACCTGAGTTCAACCTCCAGGACCAAAAAACATTTACATTCATCGCTGATCATATTGCCCAGCTTCTGGAGCGAGATGTACTCGTAAAAACGATCGATAAGATCGAGGGATCTCAGCGGATGTGGGCGATGCAGGAGAATTTTGTCGCCACGGTCTCTCATGATCTGAGGACACCATTGGGTTTTATCAAGGGTTATACAACAACCCTGCTGCGGGAAGATACAAATTGGGATGTGCCCACCTACCGGGAATTCCTGGGCATTATTGATGATGAAGCTGACAGGCTCCAGGAATTGATTGATAACTTGCTGGATTCATCCCGGCTTCAATCAGGCACATTACAAATGAACCTGCAAACTGTCCGTCTGGATGTGGTACTGCGTGATATGATCCAGCGCTCGCAGCTGCGGGAGATTAATGTAAATCTTGAACTTGAAATAGAAAACCAGGGTGTGATAGTCCAGGCAGATCCAATGCGCCTCGGCCAGGTCTTTGATAACTTAATTAATAACGCCACAAAATATGCTCCGGAATCGACCGTTATCATCAGATTATATACAGATGACGAAAAAGCCGTGATCAAGGTGATTGACAACGGGCCCGGAATTGATAAGGAACATCTGGAAAGGATTTTCCAGAGATTCTATCGTGTACCAGAAACCCGCATGGCTGTGCGGGGCAGTGGTTTAGGTTTATATATTTGCCGCCAGATTATTATTGCCCATAACGGAACGATCAAGGCGGAATCGGACATTGGGCAAGGGACGACATTTTATATCACTCTACCAATTGTAGAGGGTGATGAGTCGGTATAATTGAGGAGATCATAGATATGGAAAAGGGAACCATCTTAATTGTCGATGATGAACCCAGGTATATCCAACTGATCGCTGCCAACCTGGTTGTGGACGGATTTAATGTCCTCGAGGCACTGGATGGCGAAAAAGCGGTCGAAATTGTATCAGAGCAGGAAATTGATCTGGTATTGCTCGATGTGATGATGCCAAAACTGGACGGCTTTGAGACCTGCCGCCGGATCAGAGGATTCTCCCAGGTACCAATCATCATGGTAACTGCCAAGGGCGATGAGAGTGATCGTGTCCAGGGGTTAAATGTTGGGGCAGATGACTATATTGTCAAGCCGTTCTCTGCCTCTGAACTGCTGGCCCGGGTCAGGGCGGTTCTGCGGCGCTCGATGTTTTCCCGGGATGTGTCCCAGCCTGTGATCTTTAATCATGGGGATTTGAAAATCGATTTTGCCCGGGCGGAAGTATTCCTGAAAGAGGAAAAGGTGCTGCTTTCGGCAACGGAATACCGCCTGCTGCTCCAATTTTCCCACAATAAAGGAAGGATATTGACCACAGAGGAATTATTATCATCGGTTTGGGGAGATGGATATAAAAATGACAAGGAAATTCTGTGGGTTACGATCTCCAGGTTGCGCAGCAAACTGGAAGAAGACCCCAGCAGTCCAGTCCATATTGTCACCCGAACAGGTATGGGATACACCATGCCCAATTTAACTGAATAGGCTGAGGGAATTTGGTTATGGATTACCAACTGGCGATTAACATCTTATCTAAAAAAATGGGGGTTCTGCTGCGATCTGCCAGAACGCAGAGAGGAGAGTCCAAGAAAACCTGTGGTGAGATCATCGGGGAGAGTTCGCGGACGATCACTAAATACGAAAACGGCGAAAAATCTCCCTCACTGCCGGAATTGGAGGTTTTGGCTTATTACCTGGATGTTCCCCTGGAAAATTTTTGGGAGGATATGGCTCCGGACTCCAAGGATAGAATGGATAGCTTTAAGAACCTTTCCCAGCGGATTGAACTCAGGAATCTGAAAATTGGAGCTTCATTAAGGAAGTTCCGCCAGGATGCGAATATCAGCATGAAAGACGTCTCTGAAAAATTGGGGTTGACCACTTACCGCTTGAAATCATATGAAAAAGGAAGTTTTGCGGTACCGGTTGCTGAGTTAAACGCTCTGCTGCGTTTATACGACAGGGATCTGAGCGACCTAGTGGTTGACAGTGGACCGATCGCTGAATGGGCCCATGCAAAAAAAGCAGGGCAGGCATTCACAGAATTGCCGCTGGAGCTTCAGGAATTTATCCTCAAACCCATCAACCGGCCTTATCTGGAAATTGCCCAAAGACTGAGTAAGATGTCAGTGGATAAAATGCGGGATGTTGCAGAAGGATTATTGGATATCACTTTATAGTTGATGCCCCATGACTGAAAATAAAAAAGAACCTGCTCTGTTCGAAGAAGAAGCAAAAGATCTCTACAGGGCAGGTAAATTCCAGCAGGCGGCCGAAGGATTTTCCCAGGCCGCTGCTTTTTATCTCGACCAAGGTGAGACCCTGCTTGCCGCCGAGATGAGAAATAACCAATCTGTGGCGCTGCTAAAAGCTAAAAAACCCCGCCTGGCTCTGGATGCTGTCCTGGGAACGGATGAAATTTTTCTGGGAGCGGGTGATCTCTTAAAACAAGCTATGGCCCTGGCCAATCAGGCAACTGCCTTACAGGCTTTGGGTGAGAAACAGAAGGCAATGGATGACTTCAGCCGGGCTGCAGAGATATTCAAAAATAGTGGGGAAAAGGAAATGTACCTGCAAACAAAGCAGTCCATTTCAGCATTAAAACTGAAAACCCGCAATCTCCCCGGCGCCTTATTCTCCATGCAAGAAGGATTGGAAGAACTCGAAAAACCAAACCTTCGGCAGAAGCTGCTGCTCCGTCTCTTGAAAATTCCACAGAATCTGATCGATAAATGACCCTGGTTCTTCCCAGTGTTATAGGATCGGTTCAATTTGGATCTTTATGATGTTAAATGCTTGGCAAGATCTTGAAATCAGAAAAGCAGGTCCCGCTGACCAGCCTGCTCTGATCCAGCTTCTTAACAGGAAGTCATTCATCCACCGCCACCTGGGCTGGGAATCTCCCCTAGCCTGGTTGGGCACTGACCCATTTTATATCCTCGAAGCAAAACAAGGTATCGTAGCGGTCCTGGCCTTCCCTCCCGATGAGGATCTGATCACCTGGCTGCGTTTATTTTCTGTCCGTTCCGGGTTCCCCGTGGTGGAAGCCTGGGATAGACTCTGGCCGGCTGCGATTGCCTGGATGCAGGAACATCATCCTGGCGTGTTGATCAATTCGCTGGTGATGAATAGTGAGATGGATAAGATTTTAACCAGGGCGGGGTTCGAGGAAGTGTGTCAGGTAGTAGTTCTGGTCTGGGATGTTTCCCGGGCAGTATGGCCTCAAAAGAAACCAGGCCTTGAGGTCCGGGAGATGCAGCCAGAAGATTTCCAGCGGGTCTACGATATCGATCTGGGTGCTTTTGGCTTGATCTGGCGCAACAGCATGAGTCAGCTGCGAGCAGCCTACCAGGAAGCTTCTTCGGCGACGGTAATTGAGAAGGAGGGCAGAGTGGTCGCTTACCAAATCAGCACAACCAATCCACAAGGGGGCCATCTGGCGAGGTTGGCAGTGGATCCGGAATATCAGGACCAGGGATTGGCCACCCGGCTGATAGAGGATCTCCTGGATACCTTTCAAGAGCAGGGGATTGTTGAGGTTACGGTGAATACCCAGTCCAATAACAAAAAATCCCTGGAGCTCTATCAGAAATTTGGATTTATCAGGTTGGAAGAGACCTATCCGGTTTTGCAGTTCAAAACCGGGTCTTGAGGATCAGGCTTGGGGGAAACAGCGGGATTTAAATATTAAATAGTGATAATAGATAGACGATCAAGGGGCTGATCACCAGGCTGGGTAGAAAGTTGCCGACCCGGATAGCTTTGATCTCCAGCAGACTGCTGAATGCCAATCCGATCAGCAAGAGACCGCCTGTTGCCGTCAGCTCGGCCACCATGGCCGGGGTCATGATACCCTGCAGTTGAAAAGCCAGCAAACTGAAAAAGCCCTGGTAGATCAA
>CAZVIH010000090.1:0-13124 GCA_964627755.1 uncultured Anaerolineales bacterium | reverse complement strand
ATTGGGCCGGTATTGCCAGTCTGTCCGGTGATGCCGAATCCAGCCTGCGCATGTTGAATCAAGCTCTGGAGGGGCAAACCAGGGTGGAAGACCCCGAACTCTTAGCACAGCTTTTCATCCGGCGGGCGGCCAGCCATCGTTTGCTGGGCAGCTTCCAAGCAGGTCTGGATGACGCTCTGCGCGCCCTTGAACTTTCTAAAGATGCTGGAAAAGAAAATATCCTTGAAGCCGAAGCGGAAAGGGAAATTGGACTTAACCAGCAGCGTTTGGGGTTTAATCAAGAGGCGAAAGTGCACCTGGAGAGGTCTCTGGCCTGTTATCTGGACCAGGATGATCAAAAAAACGCCGCAGTTGTCCAGATTGGCCTGGGTTTTTTAGAAATGGACCAGGGCAACTACCCGGCAGCGAGATCTATTTACCAGCAGGCATTTCAGCTGTTGGAGGAACTGGGCAACTTCAACCGGCTGGTCGGCCTCTGCAATAATCTGGGTGTACTGGACCACCTGACCGGCGATTACCTGGAAGCTTTCAACTGGTTCAGCAAGGCCCTCGAATATGCCCACCAATTCAGCAACCTGCGAGAATCTGCCTTTACTCTGGCCAGCCTGGGGGATCTGGCCCTGGACCTGGGGGCGTTTGCCAGGGCGGAAACATATATCAACGAATCACACATCCTCGCTGAAGAGATCGGGGATACTTTTTTGCAGATTTATCTCCAGTTCTCGATGGTAACCCTGGCCAGAAGCAGGGGAGAATTTCAGTTCGCCAGGGAGCACCTGGATATTGTATTCGACAGCATCAGAGATTATCCTTCCGGGATGGAAATGGGAATATACCATCTGGAAAACGGATCTCTGTTGCTGGAAGATGCTGATCTGGATCAGGCCTATCTTGAGTTCCAGGCGGCCCGGGAGATCTTTATCAATATCAATCTGCCTGTGGAAAGCTGCCTGGCCCTGGTCCATCTGGCCAGGATCAACTGCCTGCGGGGAGAATTGCCTGAAGCGGCTAAAGCACTGAATTCTGTCCAGGAAATCATCCAGCCCCTGGGAACGATCCAGCCTTTTATCCCGACATTTTCCGGGGAAGAGGATCTATTAAATTGTCTGGAGGAACATCTGCCCCAAGACCGATTTACCAGGGAGCTGGTGCGGGGGGTCAGCGCTTTCCAGTCCCGCCTGCCCGGCATCCTGGAGACGCTGGAATATAATATCCTGCCTATCGACAGCTCCCGGCAGCCCTTGCTGGAGATTACTGCGATGGGGAGAGTTAGTGTCAAACGCCAGGGTAAATTGATCACTGTGCCGGAATGGACCAAACAGAAAACTGTCCGGGAGCTGTTCTTCTATTTGCTGAGTTATCCGGAAGGTGCTACCCGGGAAGAGATCTGTCTCGAGTTCTGGCCTGACAGCCAGCCGGAGCAGCTTAAAAAACAGTTTAAAAATGCCCTGTACCGTTTGCGGAGAGCTGTGGGCAAAGATACGATCCTGTATCATGCGCCCACCAGACTGTACCATTTTAATCGATATCTGGATTACTGTTACGACGTCGAGGAATTTTATAAATCCCTGGATTTGGCAGAAGCAGAAAAGGATCCAGTCATTAAGATCCGCATTCTCCGTGAAGCGGCTGACCTTTACCAGCATCCCTTTGCCCCCTCTCTGGAGGGCATCTGGTCCGAACCGGTCCGCTACCGGCTGTATCTGGACTACGAACGGATCATGCTCACAATCGCCCAACAGCAGTTCTCCCGGGGAGATCCCGAGTCTTCCCTGGAAACCCTTGAAAAACTGCTGCAGGCTGTCCCCGGTCAGGAAGCGGCCTGGAGATTGGCCATGCGTTCCTACGCTTTGAAAGGAGACAGGATGGGGATCGAACGCACTTTTCAGCGCTGCCGCCAGGCCCTGGCCCAGGACCTGGATGCGGAGCCTTCCGAAGAAACCCTTTCTCTTTACCAGGAATTGATGTCCTGATTCTTGCTTCAGGGCATTGAATAGAACCTCCCTTTCATATTTGTTGGTTATTATTGTATTAAAAGAGACCCTTGAGGAGACCCCTGGGTCTGATAATTGGCGTGTCATATCAACCTATTATTAAAAGGTGGTTATCATGAAGAATTTAATCCAGAAACTTTCCCTCTCCGCTGGCAAGATCGAAAAGCGCCATATTCAGATTCTCATGGCCCTGGTTGTGCTCAGTTTGCTGGTGCTCGGAGCCGGAGCTCCCGGTGTAGGCAGTGGTCCTGGCGGCTGGTAAATGATCCTGGTTCTGGGCATCGCCGCCGGTTGGTTAGGCGGCCTGGTCCGATCCCGAATTGCAGGCCAACCCTACCGGGTGCCAGAATTAAAGAAAATCTGGCTGATTCTGGCCGCAGTTCTGCCGCAGCTGCTGATCTTTCAGATCCCCTTTACGGCCCGCTGGTTTACCGGCGCCTGGGCAGCCCCTGTGCTGGTGGCTTCCCAGCTGATCCTGCTGATCTTCATCTGGTACAACAGGGACCGGGTTGGCATCATCATCCTGGGTCTGGGATTGGCCCTCAACCTGCTGGTCATCATCCTCAATAAGGGATTGATGCCGATTGCCCCGGAAACTGTCCTGGTACTCTACCCTGAGTTCCCGATATCTGCCTGGCAGATCGGGGCCCGGGCAGGGAGAAGTAAAAATATCCTGCTCCCGGTGGGTGATACACGCCTGGCCTGGTTATCCGACTCCATCTTGCTGCCGGAATGGTTCCCCTGGACCCGGGCATTAAGCCCCGGAGATCTTTTTATCGTCCTGGGAGTTTTCTGGCTGCTGGCCATTGAAAGCCCGGCCAAGTCGGATCTGCCGGAAAAATTTGTTTAGATTAAAGCCCGATCCATTAATAATTTCAAAAGGATGTGAACATGTTAACCAGAACCATATCCAGAACAAACGACTTGAAAAGAAAACAACCCCAGACCCAGAGTACATCAGGCCATCTCAGCCGTCTGCTGGCCGCTGCAGTGATCAACAAGGGCTTTCGGGAGCTTTTGCTCTCAGATCCCGCCCGGGCCCTGGCGCAGGGATATTATGGCGAAGAATTTCCGCTTGATCGTGATCAAAAGGCCCTGATCCTATCTGTCCGGGCTGATAATTTAAGGGATTTCGCCCTGCAGATCACCACTGCCCCGGCGAAAGAAACTGCTGCATACGCCCCGGAGTGGATCCCTGTCAAGCAGCCTGTTTATGTCCTTAATGCAAAATAAACCGATCAACCCAGGAAACCATCCAGCAGGTATGCAGATGTCATTGAAGCAGAATGTTCTTTCCTCCAGCCCGATTCTGGTCGAATCGCTCTCTTCTGGTGTGGCGCCGGTTTTAATGTGGATTGCCGACCAGAATGGTGTGATCCAGTTCCTTGAAGGGGATCTGCCCCTCAACATTAAAATGCTGCCTGGCAAGGCAGCTGGAAAATCCCTGTTTAAGATCTTTTCAATGTACCCGGTCATTATTGAGCAGATCCAGGCCGCGCTGAATGGGAAACAGGCCGGGACAGTGACCGATAACGGCTCCCAGCACTGGGAATGGCGGTTTTATCCTTTTAAGGCCGATCCAAAAGCACCTGGAGGTGTGGTTGGGATCGCTTTTGATTTTTCCTTCCAGCAGGAGCTGTGGCATAAAGGCGCATTAATGAATGCTGCTGCCGCGCTCAGAAAGGCCCGCACCCAGGAAGAAATGCTCCCGCTGATCGTTGGGGAGCTGCGCCAACAGCTGGATATTGACCAGGCAGTCCTGGTCCTGGGCTCTCCCCCGGAGCAGCCCTTCGAACTAAATTTCGCTTGGAGCAAGGTGGGGCAGACTTCAAAAAACAGCCATCCCTTGGGGGAGATGTTGACAGATCCAGAACTGATCGAAAAGCTCAGTGACGGCGGGAAGGATCAAAATGATTATCCCCCACAGCTAAAATCGGCTGGTGTAGACGGATTTCCCTTGATCTCTAACAATGAAGTGCTGGGCGCCCTGTGGGTCGGCCGCCAGCAGCCCTTCAGTGAAGTGGAAATTCGATTGATCGACGGGATTGCCGATATGTCTGCCAGCGCCTTTCAGCGGGCAGGCCAGCACGAACTCACCCGGCGCCGGATGGAACGCCTGGCAGCTCTGCTTTCCATCGACCAGGCTATTTCAGGCAGCTTTAATCTTAACCTGACCCTGCACATCATTCTTGAAAAAGTTGTATCCCAGTTGGATGTGGATGCGGCCGATGTTTTCCTGGTCGATCCGGTCACAATGGAAGCCACCTACGCCGAGGGCAGGGGTTTCCAGCGCTACAAACCACGTGGTGGAACAACGCAGGCCCGGGAATCACTGGTCTGGCGGGTGCTGCAGAAGCGCGAGCTGGTAGCCATCCCCGATCTTTATAAAGATTCCCCCATCTTATTCCGGGGCAAGATGTTTGCCCTGGAAGGCTTCAGGTCCTATTACGGCATCCCCCTGGTTGCCAAGGGCAAGATCCTGGGAGTGCTGGAAGTCTTCCTCCGCAGGCCGCTCCAGGTGGATGATGAGTGGTTTGATTTCCTGCGAGCCCTAGGCACCCAGGCAGCCATTGCCATGGACAATGCTGGCCTGGTGGAAAATTTACGGCGTACGAACCTGATGCTCGATCTGGCCTACAACTCGACTCTGGAAGGCTGGGTCAGGGCCCTGGACCTGCGCGATAAAACCACCGGGGAACACACCCATCGGGTGGTGGAGCGGACCCTGAAGCTGGCCCAGGCGGTGGACGTTCCCGAGAAGCAGCTGATCCATGTCCGGCGGGGAGCGCTTTTGCATGATATCGGCAAACTGGTTATACCGGACAGCATCCTTAATAAACCCGGCCCGCTGAACGTTGAGGAGCGGGCCCTGATCGAGAAACATCCCCTCTATGCCCGGGAGATGCTGGAGCCAATCGAGTTCCTGCGGCCGGCCCTACCCATCCCTTACGGGCACCATGAAAGATGGGATGGCACGGGCTACCCGGAAGGCATCAGCGGAGATCAGATCCCGCTGGCAGCCCGAGTCTTTGCCCTGATCGACGTCTGGGATGCCCTCAGCTCACCGCGGCCCTACCGGGAGGCCTGGCCCCAGAAGAAGGTCCACAGCTACATCCGCGAGCAGTCCGGGAGCCACTTTGATCCCCGGGTGGTGGAGATCTGGGAGAAGGTGTTCCAGATCAAGGTCTAGGCGTTGAGAGGAGAACAAGGCAGGCTTGAGGCGGGCATTTTTTAGCAGTCCAGGAAGAGGACCATGGATCTATATTACGTCAACAATGAGCCCCGTGAGGCTGGACAACACCAGGTCCACAAACTGGGCTGTGAACTTTTCCCTCTTACCTATATCTACCTGGGCCCGTTTTCTACCTGCCAGGAGGCGCTTGACAAAGCCCGCCAGTATTTTCCCCGGGTGGATGTATGTCCTTCTTGCTGCGCGCTGCGATCGAAAAAGGTGTTTTTCGATCGGGGCTGAAGGCTTGAGCTATTTAGCGGTTTCTTTTTTTATTCTATTTTAACGGTTCAGTTTTGAGGTAGTCCATTCTCCCTGCGGTCAGGGGATTATTTGACCTCCCGCGGAGGATTTACTGGCCTGAGTGGATGGGTTGGATAAAGAAAGTTGAAATTCAAAATCCAACCAACAGAAATCAAAAGAATCTATGCTCTTTTTAGGGAGGGCCGGTTGTTCTCTGTCTTTGGCCGTCGGAGGGGAGCGAAGCGGCTGTGGTGCGCAAGATAGGCTGCCCTGCGGCATAACGCTTTAGGGTTTTACCGCGCATTTGATAGATAATTAACGTTAGCCTGATTCCTATCTTCTCAAATTGGATCTTATTGGTATAATAATACGTATTACGTTTTGCTTATCGATAGGAGTTTCGTATGGAACAGGCAACAATCTCTCCAAAATATCAGGTAGTCATCCCTAAGAAAGTAAGAGACAAAGCTGGAATTAAGCCTGGCCAAAAGGTTCAGGTTATCCCATACATGGGAAGAATCGAATTGATTCCAGTTCGGAAAATTCAGGAAGGACGAGGGTTCTTAAAAGGGATTGAAACCAATATTGAACGGGAACCAGACCGAATATGAACATAGTTGATTCTTCTGGATGGCTAGAATACTTTGCCAATGGGACCCACGCTGACTTCTTTTCTCAACCTATTGAAGACACAGATTCCCTGATCGTACCTACTATAAGCATATATGAGGTATTTAAACGAATCCTTCAACAGCTAAATGAAACAGAGGCGTTAAATGCTATTGCGTTTATGCAATCAGGGAAGATTATTGATCTGTCTAGTCCTATTGCCCTGCATGCAGCACGAATATCTGATGATCTAAAAATACCTATGGCAGACAGTATTATGCTGGCTACTGCTAGGGAATATGACGCCATACTTTGGACTCAAGATTCTGATTTTGAAGGCTTGGATGGTGTTGAATACATCAAGGCTTCTTAATGGCCCAGGCTAACCCCCGATCCACGCCTGGAGGATGGCGCCCATCCGGCCGTCCTGGCTAGGCGGACCGCAGCTGCCAGATCGCGTAGGCCCCGGCCCAGGGCTGGCCCATGCGGTGATTAGGGCTGATGGTGATCCCCCCCAGCTCCTTCGCGATCTCCGCCAGGGTTTCCACCGGGATCTCCCCGCTGCCCTGGCTCTCCAGATAGGCGACCAGCACCTCGCGGGCCGGCTGGACCCATTCCCACTGCAGCCTGTACCTGTCAGCTTTGACCCAGTAATCCCTTTTCTCCCAGGCCGTGACTGACTGTTCAATGCTTCCGGCAATGATCTCCAGGCTGGCAGCAATATGAGCCATCAAATCCAGGAGCTGGTTTTGATCCTGGCAGCTGGCAGCCGTGCGAATGCAGAGCACGATCTCCCTGGCGGCTTTGTTGCGGCGTTTTGAGGGCGGTTCGGTATTGATCAAACGGCTCATACGTTCTGCTTCCTTATGGCAGCCCTGGCCCAGGCTGGCCCAGCTGCCTGCTGTATGGGATACCCTTCTGCCCGATGCCCGGCAGTTTCTTCTCCATTGGACCTACCGGCCTATTATAACGGCTGGCGGCGATCTTTGTCCAAAACCTGAAGAGCTAATTGACCAGGGTGAAGAGACGGGAATAAAGAGACCGGGGACGGAAGGCGGGAAACTGGTAGATGGCTTTCGCAGTTCAGCTGCTTGCCTTGCTCTCAGCTTATAATAAATGGTATGGAAAAATCTCCCACAAGAGTTAACTGGAATGACCGCCAGACCCGCCAGCGTCTGGCCAGCCTGGCAGGTTTACTGCTGCTGCTGGCCCTCTATTTCCCGATCAATCAAACTGTGACCGGCGGGGTCACGCCCGACCTGGCGCTCGATGCCCGCATCCCGCTCTGGCCGGTCTGGGTCGTCCCCTACCTGCTGACCCTGCCCTGGTGGATCGCCTCCCTGGCCTGGGGCGCGCTGAAAATGGACTTCCCCCTCTGGCAGCGCTTCGCCCTCTGCCTGGGGATCACGATCGCCATCAGCTACACGACCTTCATCCTCTACCCCACCTACGTGGTCCGGCCGGAGATCAGCGGTGGTGATGTCTTCAGCACGCTGGTGGTCTGGCTCTACCAGGGAGACCAGGTCAACAACGCCCTGCCCAGCGGGCACACCTACACCACCCTGATCATCGCGGTCTTCTGGTCCCAATGGCTGCCCAAACTCAAACCCCTCTGGATCGGGATCGCCGTCCTGGTGCTGCTCTCGACCCTGTTCACCAAGCAGCATTATATTCTGGATCTGCTGGCAGCTGCTCTGGAGGTGGTTGTGACCTATTTTCTGTCAGGATATTTGCTGCGGAAGGTGGAGGAAAGAAAGGGATAAGGAGATGGAAGACGGGGGACCGGAGTATAGATACGGGGGGAGCGCTGGTTGTCATCCTGAGCTGGAACGAAATGAAAGCGAAGGATCCAGCTGCTGATGTCTGCCAGAAGAATCAAGTTTTTCCACTAGTTTGACTTATCGAATAGGATGCCAGCATGGATCCTTCACTAACGTTCAGGATGACAGGATTGCCAAAGTTGGACTTCCTATTAAATAATCGCCTTACCTTTTACAATTTAAGATTTACTTTTTCTGGGAGATCAGATAGATATCGGCTTCGACCATCTGGCCGTTCTCATAATAGTGGTGCGTGAAGTAGACATTGCCATCCCGATCTATGGTCGCTTCTCCAGCCAGGGTAGAAACGATCTCAACCGGTACCTGCCAAACCCCATTCACTCTGTCAGAGCGCCACAGGCTGTAGTTTTTGCTGATCCACAGCTGGTCTTCCTGGGGGTTGAGGGCCGGCCAGCCCTCATCATATTCGCTGTTGACATTTTCCAGGTTGACCGGTTCGCCCCATTCGCCATTCACCATACTGGACATCCAGATGTCCAGCCCTCCCTTGCCGCCGGGCCGGGCGCTGTGAAAATACAGCTCGCTGCCGTCATTGGAGATATACAGCTCGCCAACTTCGTAGGCCGGATCAAAATCCGCGATTTCCGCGATGGACCACTTTCCATCCTGATATTCAGAAGTGAACCAGTGCAGGCCCTCGTATCCTTCCCGGGCCCCGCAGATCCAGACCTTGTTTCCCTGGAAGAATCCGCAGCCGTCCAGGTGGCCCTCTCCCGGTTCCACCAGCCAAACCCGCTCTGCCGGGCTCCAGCCCTGACCCAATTTTTCAAATTTATAGATCCCGGTCACCAGATCCTGGGCCTGTTCGATCACGTCCATCCGGTTGTTGGGCGTGAACCAGACATACAGGGTCTGCCCGTCCGGCATTATAAATGCCGAGTCCTCCGCGCCCCGGGTGTTGACCGGATAGGGCAAGGGTAACGGGCCCTGATATTCATCAGAAAGCAGGACAGGGGGAAGTTTGTCGTTTTCCGGAGACATCTTCACGGCCCCGACAGGGATGAGGCTCTCCCGGTCCGGAATCTCAACTGGTTCCTCAATAAATTGGCATCCGACTAGCAGGAAGGTTAAGAGGATTAATATGGATAGTTTCCGAATCATAGCGACAATTCCTCTCCCCGGGACAGGTAACTCCCAAGGCTGATCTCTATTTTATTGTACAGTGTTGGAGCGAAAAAAGTTGCAGAGGATCGAGGAAGCTGCGCTTCAGACCGGGGACAGGAGACAGGCGTGAGGAGACGGAGGCAGGAGAGATTTGGACCGGTAGAAATCCCCGCGTGATTGTGGGATACTCTTTTTATGTTAGATCGCCTTAAGGCCTGGGCCGGGAAGCTGAAAAAGGAAACCTATGCGCTTTATTTTGCCTGCCGGGACCCGCGGGTCCCCTGGACTGTCAAGGCCCTGGCGGGTTTTGTGGTTCTGCATACTTTCAGCCCGATCGACCTTATTCCCGATTTTATTCCGGTCCTGGGATGGCTGGATGATCTGATCATTACACCGCTGGGTCTGGCACTGGCTCTGAAGCTGATCCCGATTGATGTGATGGCCGAGGCCAGGATCAAGGCGGAAACAGAACTGGCTGGAGGGAAGGATGCCAGCCGGATGGGGCTGCTGATCGTGGTCGGCATCTGGTTGGTTGGTTTGGCAATCGTGATCTGGATCGTGTTGAAATCCCTCACTACATAGGAACCAAGGCTCTGGTCCGATTACTTAATCTCTTATTAGTTAATGCTGGAAATTCCTTTTTCTAAAGTTCGATCATCAGCCCTGGATTTGCTGTCCCCCTGGCCCTGAAAGTGGGCTATCATTAAACTGTCAGTTATCAGGGAGGGAACAATGTTGATCCAGGTAGGAGAAAAAGTACATGTCATCACCCGCAGATTGTTTGATAATGATGTGCGGCGTCATTTTGTGGGAGTCGTGACCGGGGCAGATTCATGCGCTCTACGGCTGAGCGGGTACGCTTTCATCTTTGACGAAACCGAAAATGACTTCGTTCGCCTGGATGAGCGCCGTGAGCGGGTCATCAGCCTGACAGATGCCGGACTGGTGATCAATATCCTGCCCGGCGGCACCAACCTGGAAACCGTCCGCTACACCGCCGACAGCCGCGGCCGGCACATTGTTACCGATGGGGAAAGTTTCAATTTGAACATCAACGAGTTTGGCCTGAACCGCTGAATAAGGACCCAAGATCGTGTCTCTTTACCGAGCAGTTTAATTACACAAAGGCCGTTCCCTAAAAAATGGATATCCAGAAGATCAATCCCCAACTGCGCCGGATATATCAATATTTGCCCGCAATCCCCTTCCATAACCGATTCACCCAGCGTATGTTGAGGTTAATTATGCGCCTGACAGGCCGCGCCCGCTTGGCGGATGGAGTGAAAGTCGAAAAAATCCAGATCGGCCCGGCGAGCCTGTGGGTTTATCGTCCGCAAGAAGGAACATCAGGAGCCGGTATGGTGTGGATGCACGGGGGCGGTTTTGTAATCGGTGCTGCCTCCCAGGATGATGGCATCTGTTCCAATTACGCCCACGATCTGAAGCTGGTGGTGGTCTCGGTGGAATACCGCCTGGCTCCTGAATTTCCCTTTCCTGCTGCGCTGGATGACTGTTTTGCCGCCTGGGAATGGCTTCTGGAACATGCTGACGATTTATCTCTTGACCCGGCCCGGATAGCAATCGGAGGGGAAAGCGCCGGAGGTGGCCTGGCTGCCTGCCTGGTCCAGCGAATTCTCGACAGCGGTGGAGTCCAGCCCGCTGCTCAGCTGCTTTTTTATCCCATGCTGGATGACAGAACGGCTCTCAACCGCGAACTGGATTCAATCAAACATCCCCTCTGGAATAACCACAACAACCGCGGGGGCTGGACGGCTTATCTGGGGCATGATCCGGGGCAGCCCACCGAAACTGCGTATGCTGTGGCTGCCAGGCGCGAGGATCTGTCCGGCCTGCCTCCGGCCTGGATCGGGGTGGGGGATATCGATCTTTTTTTTGAAGAGAACCGCCTTTACGCAGAGAGATTAAACTCCGCGGGAGTAAGCTGTGATCTGCATCAAGTGCCCATGGCTCCCCATGGTTTCCAGATGGTGGTGCCCCAGGCCCAGATCTCGCGGGATTTTTATGATCAGAATTACCAATTTCTGAAAAGGACCCTCGTCCTGGAGCCTGAACAGGGGGGTCAAGTATAATTCATTTATCAGTCCAGCCAGAACACTGAATACTGAAAATTGAATACTGAATACTAATTCTAACCAATCTCTATCCCCTGTTCACGATGACCCTGATAAAGATCCCCTACACTCAAGAGCATTTCCTCCAGGTTCGAGATTTCCTGATGGATACCTATCATCCAGATTCCCTTCATCACAATTGGCACATAGACCGCTGGAATTTCTGCTGTTATGTCAGCCAGATCATCCACGAGACCACTGATTGCTGGCCGGCCACGGTAGGGATCTGGGTGGATGGGTCAGGTGAAATCCAGGCAGTGGTCAATTCTGAGGGAGAAAACCGGGGCAGGGCTTTCTTTCAGCTCGCATCGAGGACTTTCAGGGATGATGAGCTGCTGGAATTCCTGGACCATGCTGAAGCTACCCTCACCCTCACTGAAAAGCATTCCAGAAAGAGCATCAATCTCTATCTGGGACCTGGTTTTACCCAGCTAAAAAAGATCCTGATCGATCGCGGCTATCAGCAGAGTGGGAAGGAAGAAACCGGCATCCTGGAGATCAGGGATGCCCTGGATGTGCACCTGCCAGAGGGACTGCGCCTGGTCGACGGTGTCGGCTTCAGCGATGAAGGGCGCAGCCTGGCCCACAGCCTGGCTTTTGGATATGCTCGGGAAGGAGCCCTGGAGGAATATCATATAGTGGAAGCCTTCGCCAGTATGCGCCGGGCCCCGGACTACCGCAGTGAACTGGACCTGGCGGTCCTGACTCCGGGGGGAGAAGTGGCAGCTTTTGCCAATTTCTGGTTTGACGCTCAGAACAGGATCGGGATCCTGGAGCCGCTCGGCACCGTTCCTGCCTACCAGAGACAGGGGCTGGCCAGTGCCCTGCTGGGTGAGGGATTCAACCGCCTCCGCAAAATGGGAGCCCGCAGATTGTACGGCGGCGCCGGCCAGCCTTTTTATCTGGAATTTGGTTTTAAGATCGTGAAGTACCGGGAGATCTGGAGTAAGGATTGGTAAGGGAGTTTTTTCCTGGAGGGGACGGAAGACCGAAGACCGAAGACAGAGAATCAAGATTTCCGACCGATGGCTAAATACTGAATTCTGCAGGATGGACCCAGCCACCAGACCTGCATTCCCAGCCTGATAAAAGTCACACAAAATATGTTACACTGAAATGATCCAATCCAGAAGGAATGGATCCGGGATTTGATGGTTAACCTTCAAGCGGGGTCCCGACAATCTAGAAAGGGAGGAAAAGCATGAAAGGAAAAGAAATACTTGGGCGGATCCACCGGATTTTATGGTTTGTCCAAACGATATTGACTGGCATTCTGGCAGGGTTCCTCATCTCACACAGCGTTATGTTGGGGCGCTACTTCACCTGGCTGATCGAAACCGGCAACTACCAGGTTTTCCCGGATACCTTTGCTGTGTTCCGGGCTGCCACCCACGCCAACGTCCACTACAACCTCTTTTTATGGGCTTCCTTCCTGATCGGCATTCTGTGGACAATCCTGAGTTTTGTCCTCAAAAAAGGCCGGATCACCGCCCTTGTGGCTGGATTGAGCTCGCTGTGGGTCAGCATTGTTTTCTTTGCCTCCAACTTTTCTGATGCCGAAGCTGCGGTCTCCAGTGGGGTCGCCTCGGAATCAGTCAGGCAGTTTTTTGTTTCCTGGAACCTGCCCATGCACAGGTCATTTGCTGTTTTTTATACCCTTTGTTTCTTGCTGCTGCTGTTGTATGGAACCAAACAACAGCCCTCCAGCCGGGATTTAAAAGCAGGTTAGGAGAGGGTGCCTGCCCGCCCGAGGACGGGAGACCGAAGACGGGAGGTAGAACACTCCCATCTGTCATCCTGAGCAGAGCGAAGGATCCATCGGCTCCGGCCAACCCGAGCCGCCGCCCCGGATCGTTTTGCTGATTTGCTATTCTATTGAATATGGACTCTTCCCTTGCGGTTCGCTCAGATCAGAATGACAATCAAGAGAGACACAGTACGGGCAAGCAGCCGTAAAGTTGTTACTGAATAC
>CAZVIH010000089.1:0-1514 GCA_964627755.1 uncultured Anaerolineales bacterium | reverse complement strand
CCCTTAGTTTTAGGATCTTTCAACCCAGTTCCCCGGTTGTGAATCCTTCACTTTGTTTCCTTCACTACGTTCTGGACAGGCCGGGCAGGCTCCCCGAACATCCCGTCGCGAACAAAGTGAGCCCCGGTCTCCATCTCCAGAATCAGCCCATCAGTCTATCTGAGGATGTGGTACAACATTATCAAACAGGATCGGTCATTTAATTGGTTGTTGTTTGGCACAGCTATAAAACAGAAAGGAAGGTAGATGATGACTGTAATTCACGGTTTTGAATTGTTAAACGAACAGCATATCCCCGAATTGAATACCCACGCCCGGCTATTTCGCCATCTGCCTACCGGCGCGGAACTTCTCTCCCTGGAAAACGATGATGAAAATAAAGTGTTCTGTCTCAATTTTAGAACGATCCCGGCTGACTCTACCGGGCTGGCGCATATTATGGAGCACTCGGTTTTGAACGGCTCAGAAAAATATCCCATTAAAGAGCCCTTTGTTGAGCTGCTCAAAGGTTCGTTGAACACCTTTGTAAATGCCCTTACTTATCCAGATAAAACAATCTACCCGGTCGCCAGCCAGAATTTGCAGGATTTTTACAATTTAGTGGATGTCTATGTAGATGCAGTCTTTCATCCTCTGCTTCAAGAGCATATTCTGAGCCAGGAAGGTTGGCACTACGAACTCGAAGATCCTGATGACCCTCTGGTATACAAAGGGGTTGTTTTCAACGAAATGAAAGGCGCTTATTCCGATCCGGAGAGGGTCTTGGAAGAATTTGTTAATCAGTCGCTTTTTCCTGGGCATCCTTACGCTTTTAGTTCTGGTGGCGATCCAAAATGTATTCCCGATTTGACCTTCCAGCAGTTTAAGAAATTTAATGAAACCTACTATCATCCCTCGAATGCTTTAATTTATTTTTGGGGTGATGATGATCCAACTGAGCGTTTGCGCCTGATGGACCAATATCTCGCAGGCTTTCAGGCACTGAAGGTAGAGTCTCAGGTACCACAACAAGTGCGTTTTCAAGGTGAGAAATCGATTGTAAAGCCCTACGCTGCTGGCGATCAGAACGCCAAAAGCTACCTGACCCTTAATTGGCTGCTGCCAGAACATGCTGATCCTGAACTGGATCTGGCTTTAACGATTCTGGAACATATTTTACTGGGCAGCCCGGCTTCGCCTTTGCGGAAAGCTATGATCGAATCTGGTCTTGGGGAAGATTTGGTGGGTGCCGGGTTAGAGAAAGATCTGCGATATTTATTCTTCTCCACGGGCCTGAAAGGGATAAAAGAGGATGATGCTGATCAAGTAGCTGTTCTGATAGATGGAATACTTGCCCGGTTGGCTGCTGACGGTATTGATCCTGACACGATCGCTGCTTCCCTAAACACCGTCGAATTCCAATTGAGAGAGAACAACACGGGCTTATTCCCCCGAGGTTTATCTATTCTATTAAGTGCTTTGCGTTTCTGGCTTTATGAAAAAAATCCATTTGACAAACTTGCTTTTGAAGTTCC
>CAZVIH010000088.1:0-1654 GCA_964627755.1 uncultured Anaerolineales bacterium | reverse complement strand
CCCAGGATCGCAGTGATCTTCCCGGTCGGGATCTCCAATGAAAGATCAGCCAACACAATCGGGTCCTCGGGCCCATAACGAAACTGGATCCCTTCCAGGGAAATTATTTTATCCATCCCGCCTGACCTTTATTCCCATGCTGACCATCAGATATATAAACAAACTGGCACCAATTGCAGAAGTTAAAATTCCCAAGGGAATCTCTCCAGCCAGGAGTGTTCTGGCCAGATCATCTGCTATCACTGTAAAACCACCGCCCAGCAGCATGGCCGCCGGAATTGATTTTTCAGCACTGGCCCCGAAAATCCGCCGTGAAATATGGGGCACAATCAATCCCACCCAGCTGATTACACCGCTGATCGCCGTGAGTGCGGCGGCTGCCGCAACCGAAGTGATTAACAGGACCAGTCGTTCGCGCGTCAAGGATGCACCCAGCGAAAAAGCCGTATCGTCGTTCAAGGAAAGTAGATTTACGCGCCAACGCATCACGTAAACGACCACAATTCCTACTAAAGCAAAAGGTAGGACAAAGAGCAGTTCCCGCCAGGTAACGCTGTACAACCCGCCCAGGAGCCAGAACGTCAGTTCAGGCAGTTCAGTTAAGGGGTCAGCAATATACTTTAGAATCCCAACCCCAGCTGAAAATAATGCTGAAACAGCCACACCAGAAAGGATCAGTCTCAGCACCCAACCACCATATCGGATTCTTGTGGAGAGATAATAAGTGGCTGCCAAAGCCAACAATCCAAAAAAGGTGGCACTCAATTCGATTACCAGGGGATGGTGAGTTAAAAACAGGATCGAAACCGCGGCACCAAAGGCAGCTCCCTGGGAGACACCCAGAAAACCAGGCTCAACCAGTGGATTCCTGAAGATCATCTGCAAAACAGACCCGGCTGCCGAGAGGACCATTCCCAGCAGAAAAGCGACCAGCAGGCGGGGAAGCCTTAAGTTCAGTACCAGCTGCCGGGCCAGATTATCCTCAAAAAGCAAGCGGGGAGACATTCCTGGAGGGCTGGGATACCGGCCTATAAATACCGATATCACCAGGACCAGCAGGGTGCCTAATCCTACGAGGAGGAGAACTTGCTTATACCGTTCTGTTGTCATGATAGTGGGATCAGGGTAGATCCCCAGTCAAATTCGGAATCACATCAGCATCAATCGCTTCTTGATCCAGCCCATACAGGACCGAATAAAAAGCATTCACTTCTTCCATAATATCAATATTCGAATTTAATTCAGGCTGGATCTTTGTTGCCAACCACTGCAAACCAAGAATCCAGCGCGTATCCGGCTGATCCCAGCTGTAAAAATCGTATGCAAATGCAAAAAGCTGGTCGTTCTGAACCGCTCGAAAGCTGCTCCAGATCGGACTTTCCATCAGTTCGGCTTTGACAGCGGATGCGTTCCCATCGTAGCTGATGATGTAAATCTGGTCTGGATCCCAGGCAGCGACCTGTTCAACGTTGACGATAATCCACCCGCCACCAACTTCCAGATCCTTCCAGACCGGGGTACCACCAGAAATTTCTACCAGAGTGGTTTGCAACCAGGATATAGGCGGCACCTTGAATGCTATTTCTCCCCCTACATCAGAATATTCCAGCACCAAAACAGATGGCTTTTGGTCTTCCGTAACTCCAGCAAGATT
>CAZVIH010000087.1:0-6938 GCA_964627755.1 uncultured Anaerolineales bacterium | reverse complement strand
TATCCTGTAGTTCTACCAATTTGTTCCTCCTTTTAGTTGAGAGAGGGACCGAGTCCCTCCCAGGGACTCGGTCCCTTATTCTATTGTCTCAATCCCTATAGTTAACTCATGTGTACTTTACACTTAGTACTAGTATGAAGTTAATACTACAATAAAGTTGAGAGTATGTCAAGAGCCAAAATCAAGGGGTTTTACGGGACGTTTTAAGGGACTGAGTCCTTTCCAAAGGACTCAGTCCCTAATAAATCACTCTAAGTATTGACATGCAATCGATCTCTTTCTATATTGATGGAAAGGGTTAGGTTTCAAAAGGGGGAAATTCACAACCTTGTCCAGGAATACCCATCCAACCACAACTACTGATTGGCAGGCGGTAGTAAGACGGCGAACACGCTTTTACGTGCTGGCGGCGGTCCTGCTGGCTGTCCTGTTTGGATTCCTGGTGTTCCAATTCTTTTCCCGCCAGCAGCGGATCGCACCAGGAGAATTGACCTCGGTAGTTTTCGCATCCGAGGATATTGAAATTGGAACATACATCACTGCGGATATGCTGGACGTCCGGGATGTTTCTGTCCGGGCAGTACCGGAATCCCACCTCAATTTTAAGGAGCAAGCTGTTGGACAGCGTATTCTCTATCCGCTGGTTAAGGGGGAGGTAATCATTCCGGAAAAACTGGCAGGTGCCCGGGGAGGTCCTGTGGCTCAGCGCTGTCCGGAAGGGAAATGGTGTGTCAGCATTCCGGTATCCTGGTTTATCGCAGCCCCGCCGGATCTGGCGGAAGGCGACCGGGTGGAGATTGCCTCAGCCCTTCCTGGGGGCAGCCTGGTGGAAGCCGGTTTTATTGCTACCAGTGTTCAGGTGGTGGCTTTGCCTGGAGGTGAAGAATCGCCTGCCTATGTATTTGCGGTCGATGATTCGGAAGCCCTGTCGCTGTTGTATGCCAGGGCCAATGAATTCCAGCTCTTAGTACTGCTTCGCCCGGCGGGAGGATAATCGATGGGTACTGTGATAGGGATCTTCTCAGCCAAAGGCGGTGTTGGCAAAACCATTCTGGCGACCAATCTGGCAGTTGCTTGTGGCGTTGGCCATCGACGGAAAACTGGATTAATTGACCTCAACCCGGGCCTTGGAACAGCAGATCTGCTGCTGGATCTCGCCCCGGAGAACAGCTGGGGGGACTTAATTCCAGTGATCGATGAATTATCTGCCAAACATCTCAAACTGGCAGTCTCGGAATATCGACCAGGAGTGGATCTGTTGGCCTCTCCACCAGAAATGACCTGGAAAGGATCTTTGACCAAGAAGAACCTTGCCTTACTTTTGGAAGTCTTCCGGGAAGAATATGATCTGATCGTACTGGATACTTCTCCGGGTAGTGGCAGTGTATCCAGCGCGGCACTCTCCCTGGCTGATGTCCGGCTGATTATGATCACACCGGATGCGCCTTCCTTAAGGGCGACATCCCGCTACCTGGCTGATTTATCTGACAAGGACAAGACCACTGGCTTGTTGATTAACCAGCAATCTTCCGGTTCGGCCATCACACCGGACGAGATCAAGGAGCACCTGGGAGTTCATCTATTCGGTGTATTTCCTATTGATGCCGCCAGTGTTTGGGCGAATATCAGTTATGGTGACCCCTGTGTTCTGCGTAAGTCCAGCAAGCTGGGAAAGGTTATTCGTCAGTTCACTGTCCGCTTGCTGAAGATGATCGACCAGAAAGGAAACTGAGCATCTGATGACCAGGAAATTGGATCAGGCAGCACTTGAAGATAAATTACACCGCTTGGTGAGTGAATATATCCAGGTTCATTCAACCAACGAAAACGGTCCCCTCCCTTACACCAAAGACCGTGAGCGGCTTACAGAAATCATCCGGCGGCTCCTGCAGCGAGAAAAGGAGATCATTCCCCAGATTACAGAAGATGAGATCATCCAGGCAGTTTTCCATAGGATTGTGGGATTGGGCCCGATCGAACCTTATCTGAATGATCCCCAGGTCACTGAAATTATGGTCAATGCCCCGGATGAGATCTTTGTAGAAAAGGACGGAGAACTGATCCAGGTTCAAATCTCTTTCCGTGATCAGGAGCATATCCTGAGTGTGATCGATCGGATCGTTGCACCATTGGGCCGGCGGGTCGATGAATCCACACCTTTTGTTGATGCCCGCCTGCCGGATGGCTCCCGTGTAAACGCTATCATTCCTCCCCTCGCGCTGCGATCTCCTGCCCTGACCATCCGCCGTTTTTCACCTGAACCTTTTACGCTGAAACGCCTTGTAAGCCTGGACAGCCTCAACCAGCAAATGGCAGGGTTTTTACAAGCTTGTGTCCGCTCCCGGTTGAATATCCTGATCTCCGGAGGTACGGGCTCTGGGAAGACTTCCACCCTGAATGCCCTGGCTCGTTGTATCCCGGATGCAGAAAGGTTGGTCACGATAGAAGATATTGCGGAACTTCAGTTAATGGCAAAAAACCTGGTTTCCCTGGAATCGCGCCCACCCAATATTGAAGGAACAGGTGAAGTGAAAATCCGCACACTGGTTCACAATGCTCTCCGCATGCGACCAGACCGGATTATTGTCGGGGAGGTGAGAGGGCCGGAAGCCTTTGATATGTTGCAGGCCATGAATACTGGCCATCCCGGATCGTTGACTACTGTCCATGCCAATTCCCCTGAAGATGCAGTCCGGCGTTTGGAATCCATGGTCCTGATGGCTGGTTTGGACCTTCCGCAGCCGGCAATCCGGGAGCAAATATCCAGTTCCCTGGACCTTATCATCCAGCAGGAAAGGCTGCCGGGTGGAAAAAGGAAGATCGTCTCTATTGCCGAAGTCCACGCTGTCGAGGACAAAGGCTGGGAGAATCTCAGAGTCAAGACAGAAGATATATTCAGGTTCAACAGGGAAGGACTGGACGATAAGGGCAAAACCCTGGGAGAATTCCAGGCCGCAGGTATAGAACCCCACTGTTTGGCGATCATCAAACGCAGCGGATATTCAGTCAAAGATGTTTTGGAGGATTGAGTGGCGGGTTATTTGATTGGTATTCTTCTCTACACAGGAGGTATTTTCACGAGCTGGCTCTTCCGAGACAGGTTATTCGGTGATTATGATCAGTTTGAACCTGTCTTACTGGGAATTGCTGCAGGCAGTCTGTTATTGATCGCCATCCTCCCGGTGGTCGAGAGTTTACGGGATAGGGAACAACGCCTAGCCTGGCGCAGACGATTGGAAAAAAGAGAGGGATTTAAAAGACCCCCAGCTTGGTGGCAATCATCCAGATCGTTAGCTGAGCAGATCAACTTCGGACTAAAAAGGGAGTTTCAAAAAGGATTGGGCAGTGTGCTGCTTGGCTGGTGGCAGGATGCTGATTTTGGATCACAACCACTCCCTCTTCTGCTATGGATATTAGGGATTATCAGTTGTGGAAGTCTGCTGGGATATATGTTTAGCTTAAGTTTTCTTTTGAGCGGATTTATTTCATTTTTACTGCTGGTTGGTTTTTTTACGCTGCTTTATTGCCGGGCGAGAATCTGGCGTCAATTATTCCAGGATCAATTTCCAGGTCTTTTGGATCGTTTGGCTGACTCATTACAGGCGGGATTTTCCCTGCCGCAAGCGATCGATTTTGTGATTCCCAGTCTATCCCAACCCAGCACCACGGAAATGAGCCAAATTTCGGCTCAGATCCAGATTGGTTTTACTGTTGAACAAGCCCTGGCTGAGCTCTATCAACGCCGGCCGAACGAAGATGTCAGGCTGCTAGTAGAAGGGCTGACGTTACAGCGCCAGGTAGGTGGGAATATGGCAGCGATGATGCGCGAGATGGCGGAAATGATCCGCAAACGTGTTGAATTAGGCAACGAAGTCCGCACCATGACTGCCCAGGGCCGGCTTTCTGCGGTTGTGATCGCTTTATTGGTCCCGGTTTCCCTGGGATTGCTCTCCATGTTTCCTGGATATACGGATGTCCTTTTTAATACCGCGATTGGGAACCTGGTGTTGATCACGGCGGGCATTCTTGAGATGATAGGGGCAGCTATTGTGATCCGCCTGATCAGGATAGAGGTGTAGGCATGGGAAATTTATACCTGCTTTCTTTTGTTTTCAGTGTGATCATATTTTTAATCCTGGTGACTTTGATCTCGTTCAGTGACCATAGAGCCAGGATCCGCATCCAAAAAAAGTTCTTAAGTCTGGATGCACCACCCGCGGTTCCCCGTAAAAGGCAGTTCCTGAAAGTACTGGATGATCTCAAGCTTCCCGAGCCAATCAAAAGGATAGTGGATGAGAGGACATTTGTCTGGTCTGGGATCAGGATGATCCACCATCAGTACCTTGCCATCTGGTGGTTGGTCTTTTTTACGGTTCTTTTTCTGGGCGTGGTTATCATAATGATCGGTATTGGTGGGCTCTACCTGGAATTCCTGATCATTTCAGCGGTCCTCATCACATTTATTGCCCCGTTTCTCTATCTGAAATACCAGATTCGGGAAAGGGAGAGGGCAGTTGAAAGGTCCCTGCCCGATTTTTTGGATATGTTAACCTTTACGGTGGAGGCGGGATTAGGTTTGGTGCCGGCGCTCGATCGAGTCTGCAGTGGTATGAGTGGTGTGCTGGGGGAGGAGATGCAGCAGGCCCTGGTTCAGATCGAATTGGGCTTTTCGCGACGGGAAGCATTAAAGGGTTTTGCTGATCGAATTCCTTCATCGGATGTTGAACATTTTGTTGAAGCGATCCTGATATCTGAGCGGCTGGGCACTTCATTGGCCAGGACTTTGAGGGTCCAATCCAATTTGCTGCGGACCCGCCGCCGACAGCGGGCAGAGGTCAAAGCCCAGACAGCGCCTATTCGGATCATCCCGGCCCTGGTATTTTTCTTTTTGCCCAGTTTATTATTGATTTATTTAGCCCCGCCGATCATCAATTTCCTCTTTCGCCGATGAGATCATTTATTTCTTCCCGCAGCAAAGATAATCCTCAGTCCCGGAAATTGATTTCCGGACAAAGCCTGGTTGAATTTGCTTTTGTCCTGCCGATCATTTTATTATTGATGGTCTCAATCATCGATTTTGGAATTTTATTCTATTCCCAGATGGCAGTTACCAATGCGGCTTGGGAGGGAGCCCGGGCAGGGGCAACGATCATTGATCCTTCCCAGGGTGACCAAGAGATCATCGGTGCAGTCCATCAGGCTACTTTTGGTTTGGATATCTCACAATTATCGATCGATATCGACCCGTCCCAGGATGAACCTCCACGCAATCAAGCCTTTCCTGCGCCAAGGGGAGACTCGCTTACGGTAACGATCCAGTATCAGGTTGGATTGAATTTTCCCAGGATCACATTGCCCGTGACGGGAAAAGCAGTGACCCGAATGGAGTACCAAAACCCGTGAGAAAAGCTGAAAAGGGCCAGGTGATCGTCATCGTGGCTGTTCTGCTGGTTGTGGTGCTCACTATCCTGGCGGTTATCATTGACGGGGCCCGCCTGATGGTGGAGCAGCAGGAGATCAACAGGGCTGCCGCTGCTGCTGGAAAGGCGGGTTTAATCATCCTGGGAGATCGGATGGTCACCCAGGTGATTGCTGCCCAAACTGAAGCAGCAAGTATTACCCTGACGGCAACACCCATTGGCAGCACCCCGGGCCCGACACTGACACCTACCCCGGCGGCGGATGATTTTTTCTCCTGGATCAGTGATAATCACCGCAAGACCCTGGTTGCTCCACCTATGCAGACCCTGGTGACGACTCAGGTGATGGGGAGTGCCGAAGAGAATGATCACGGGTTGAGTAATCCGGTTATTACAGGATTGGAGATCACTTATCCAGACCATTACCTTGAGGGAGATAAGAATATTCAAATTGTTGTTCGTATCGATCGTGTCGTGGCGATAATATTTGGCAGCCTGTTCAATCTTGAGGAAGGAGTCCTGTCTGGGAACACAAAACAAAATATCCCCGAACGATAAAAAAGACCTGCTGGTTATGCTGATCAGGGTTACTCCCTTCTTAGGAATGGGATTGCTGGCTTTGATATTCGGTTATCAACTTGCAGAACTTGTGCCGGTGACCGCCAGGGTATATCTTCAGATCGTCTTTCTGGGTTTGATTTTCAGCATGATCATTTTAGATAAGGAACCGGGTTGGAATTTGGTTTTGTTGATTTGTTTTGGAGCAACTGCTGGAATGATGCTTTTCTGGTCAGGTGGTAATTTGCTCCAGCTGAAGTCGTGGGCAGTATTATCAATATCATTAATGATTTCTCTTGCTGGGGGAATTTTTATGAAAGGATCTGGAAAGAGGGTGGCAGGACTACTGTTCTTCTGCACGTTTTTATATATGATAGGATGGATTTTGTTTGCGATTTTCCCACTACCGGATCTTTCAGGAATCATCTGGATCGTGTTGGGTTTAGCTCTATTTAGTTTCATTTTAATGGTAGTGATCAGCCAGGGAAAAACCCAGAATGAGGAGATCAGTGCAGTACCCTTGTCCATTCAGCTATTTGTTGTTTTGTTCAACCTGTGCTGGCTGGCAAGCTTGTTGTAGAACAGAAACACACAGCTATCACTTTTCCATAGATGAGTGACCAGCTTGGTCTGGGGTTCAAAGCCCATGCTGCTCTGGAGCTGATAGGCTATCTCGTCCAGGACTGCCTGCTTCCAAGCAGGCATCCTCTAATCAATATCCACCAGGCAGTCCTCCCTGAAATTATTTTCCCTCAGATTGGTACAGTATCCCTTGATTATTGCAATCCACCTTGTCTTAATATAGAATGAGACCGTAGCCCTCTATCAATCTGGACAACAGGGAGGTTCATTGTGAACACGTCTGCCAGATTCCATTGCTTCTTTTACAAGTTCTTATTATTAATTCTGATCTTCAGCCTGGTTGGCTGCGGCGGGGCAGAAATCTCCGATCTGACCTCA
>CAZVIH010000086.1:0-8111 GCA_964627755.1 uncultured Anaerolineales bacterium | reverse complement strand
GGGAGCTGGAATGTCACAATAATCTCAGAATAAATTTGCGGCCTGGCTTCAGAGTATCATCTCCCACCGCCGGGAAGAATGCGGACTATATGCTGAAATTGCCGGATATCTTCCCCTGAAAGCTGCGGACCGTGTCCTGGATATAGGTACTGGGATGGGACTTCAGCTGCGGGTAATCCATCAACAACAATCTTCGATCAGGTTATTTGGAATTGATCTTTCGGCTGCTGCTATCGATGCCGCCAACCAGCCTGTAGGGGAATTGGCACCAGATCTTAGGGTTGGAAGTATTCAAAAAGCCACCTATCCGGATGATTATTTTGATGTGATCACCTGTAATTCCAGTATGTCCTACTGGAAAAATCCGCTGGTTTGTTTTAATGAAATCTACCGGATCTTGAAACCCGGTGGTGTGGTAAAGTTATTTGAACCACGGCAGGATATTGATCTGGAAGGAACGCTGGATAAAATTCGTGATAATATGGCTGACAAATCAGCTCTTCGCCGTTGGGCAGCAGTGCAGTTTAATAAATTTGTTCTGCAGCGCGGAAGAAGGCTCGGTTTACATCTGTATACCAGGGATGAACTCCTTGAACTTGCTCGGAAATCCAGTTTTGGGGAATCCAGCGCCGTTGATCAAGTATCATTATTAGAGATCCCGATCTTCGTTTGTATTCATCTCTGGAAATCATACCCCTGATCCATGATGTATAAGGAGTCGATATGGCAGACCTTCTATATAGTGAGAGAGTTAGCTCAAAAACAACCACTCTGTTATTTGTTTTTCTGGCAATGGTCTTTTTTATCCTCTTCGGTTGGCGATTTTCTGTTGTGGGTTTTAAATTTGTCCCGGGTTTGTTTGTGTTTTTGGGTATGTTCTTTATCTTTTATGTGATCAATTACCGGGTTCTACAAATATCCATCACAGACCAGGTACTGCAACTGAAATTTGGTTTGATTCCTTGGAGAACGGATATTAATAATATCGAGCTTAGTATGCTCTACGAACCTCCCTTCTGGATAAAATATGGGGGTGCCGGGGTGCATTTTGCGCAAGTCGATGGAGAATATAAGGCGTTTTATAATTTTCTGGAATATCCCCGGGTGCTGATCAGATTCAAGAAGAAACAAGGACTAGTGCAAGCGCTGGTATTTACAACCCGGCAGCCCACTCAGGTTATTGATATCATTCAGGAGCATCTGCCACGATCATGAAAACAAAAACAATTCTTACCCCTTATTTCCTGGATAAGTTGCTGCCAGGTCTTGAAACATTAAAAGATTGGGACTGGGTTATCAACCGCCAAAAACTTCCTGATTCCACGGTGATGGACAGGATGTCAGTTTTACATAGGTCCCTGGCAGATGCTGTGGAAGAGATTTGCGTGGAGGGAGCAATCCCGGTTTCTATTGCGGGAGATTGTTGTACTACAATAGCGATGCTGGCAGGACTTCGGCGAGCTGTTATCAATCCCCTGTTGATTTGGTTCGATGCCCATGGGGATTTTAATACCTGGGAAACCTCTCCAAGTGGTTTCCTGGGAGGCATGCCTTTGGCCATGTTGGTGGGCAGGGGAGAACAAACCTTGCTGGAAGCCCTGGATCTGGACCCTATGGAAGAAGAACGGGTGATCCTTACTGATGGTCGGGACCTGGATCCGGGAGAAAGTGAGCTGGTAGAAAGATCAAAAATCACTCATTTACGGAATACACCGGATTTAATGGAATACTCCTTTTCTGATCACCCTCTCTGGATTCACTTTGACACTGATATTCTCGATCCTGAAGACGTACCGGCCCAGAATTACCCTGCCCCGGGCGGAATTCGGGCACATGAATTGAGAGAGGTTTTCCAGTACCTGGCTGGAACGGGATTGATTTGTGGGGTTTCCCTCTCATCCTGGGCACCTGATTTACCAGGTGCGGAAAAGTCCAGAGATGTTAGCTTGGCGCTGCTGGATGTGCTTAAGCAGGATAACAATCAGTGATCAGCTCTGGATGCATTTTCCCGAATCGGGTTTTCTTGCACTGACCCGGATGTCCAGCGAGGACTGGAATGGTTCCAGGAAAATCAACTTGATAATGGTTTCTGGCCAACTGGTTATGGTAAGGGTGAAGGAGCCGACCTGAATCAAGTCTGGGTTGCGCTGGCTGTTGGAAGAATGTTGCATTGTTTCGCCCAATAGGAAGTTGTATCCAGTAATTCGATGTTTCAGAGTTTCTTAGTGGATGGATTTGGGTATAAAATTGAATTGAAGGCTGGAGAATAACATGAAACCATTCCGCAAGAATGTAGCCCTGGCGGTGGATGGGGGCGGGATCAAAGGTGTGATCGCCTCGCGGGCGATTGCTATCCTTGAAAACCACCTGCAAAAACCTTCCTATGAAGTATTTAAATTATTGGCCGGAACCTCCACTGGTTCGATCATTGCGGCTGGTATTGCCACAGGCTTATTTGGGGAGGAGATCCATCAATTATATTGCGATATGGGGCCAGTAATTTTCCAGAAAACCTGGCGCTCTACCTTCTGGCCCCTAACACGATATCGTTATCCATTAGAACCCCTTGAGGAAGCTTTGGAATCCCAGATGGGAGACAAGGTCATGGGTGACTTCTGGTTTACCGGACAGCCGATTGACCTGGTAATAACCGCATTTGATCTGATCGATAATAAAACCCTCTTTATAAAACCTTTCAACCAATCCCTGGGTTATGACCAGTGGCCGGTAGTAAAGGCGGTTCTGGCTTCTTCATCCGTGCCATCCTTCTTTCCGCCGGTTGAAGATCGTTATGTCGACGGGGGAGTGGGATCCTATCATAATCCCTGCTACGTAGCCGCTTATGAGGCTCAGTTTGTGCTGGGCTGGGATCCGGTTGAAACCACATTGATCAGCCTCGGCACCGGCCGGGAACCACACACCCTCCAGCCAGAACAGGTCCGGGATTTCTGGGCCTGGCATTGGATCAGCCCTGTGCTGGGTGCTTTTCAAGAATCATCTGATGATCAACAAGTTCACCTGGTTGAGACCTTTTTTCCGGAACTGGATTTCCGGAGATTCCAGGTTGATCTGGATGGATCATATCCCATGGATGAGCCAGACAAGATCCCAGCATTAACTGCGTTTGGAGACAAGCTGGGTGAAATGATCCTGGCAGACCAGCTGGACAGCGCCCTTGGAATTCAAGCAAACAAAGCCCCCTATACTATATGAAGCAGATCAGTCATTGGATTAACATCATCATTAGCCTATTGGTCGTGCTGATCTTGATCTTACCTATTAACGGTTCTGTAGTTGACCCGACTGAAGAATTGGAACAAATCCGGGCCTATTCGAGGATCTACGAGTTTGATTATGTAACCTGGACAGTCTCAGCACTAATCAGAAAACTGGTCCAATCTACCCTTAAAGTAAATCAATATCTTCCTCAAAAGGAAAAACGTCAGCTTGTTCTTGAATATCTGAATTTAAGGAATGAAGTATCTGCCCTGCAGGGAGAACTCGCTAATCTTGTTTCAGATCCTGGGCAGGATCCCCGGCAACAGAGAGAATCCAACCTCCGGGCAGAATTAAACCAAAAAGATAACTTGCGGATAGAGCTGGCCCCTTTTGCAGAACAGGTCATCCAGGATCAGCTTAACAGTGCCCTGGTGGAACTGGATCTGGCTTTTGGTGGACAGCTGGTGCCGCCAGTTCTGTATAAATCGGAACCAGACTCTTACGCACTGATAGTCTCTCCCCGGGAGGAGATTCGTCAGGCGGCCAATCTGATGCTGGTCCGGGGATTAACATTGGATCAGATCAATCACCTGGAAGAAAGTATTGAAAAAAACCTGGACTTATCAGCCTTGGTTGTTGGCATTGGGGGAGTAGGTTTATACCCTTCTATGATTATAGATACCAACAACCTGGACTGGCATATACATGTGGTCAGCCATGAATGGACCCATAATTATCTGACTCTGCGTCCCCTCGGTATGGCTTACGGTTCCAGCCCGGAATTGACCACCATCAACGAGACCATTGCTGATTTATCAGCTGATGACATTCAGAGAAGGACATTTGAACTGTATTACCCTGAATATTTGCCCCAAGAGCCAGATTCTCCAATGGGAGAAAATCCACCAGCCCAGGAAAACAGTGGGGAACCGGAACCGGCTCCAGAAGGGATATTTGATTACCGGGCGGAAATGCATATCACTCGCCTTGAGGTAGATCGTCTGCTTGCTGAGGGAAAGATCGAAGAAGCTGAAAGTTATATGGAATCACGAAGGGTTATATTCTGGGAGAACGGTTATCCGATCCGCAGGCTGAACCAGGCTTATTTCGCTTTCCATGGGTCCTATGCCGCAGAACCAGGCGGAGCGGCAGGAGAAGAGGGTGTGGACCTGGGAGCAGAGCTCAGGGATTTAAAACAGCGAACACCATCTTATCAAGAATTTATGAGATTGGTAGCCTGGAAGTGGCGCCTGGATCAATTTGAGGCGCTTTTTGATCCCTCTCAGCTCGATTGAATGGGTTTTAATATTTTTATTAGAAATGAAATATTGTAAAATGGGACGAGGATTATTGGTACAATTTGGAGACACATAAGCTGAGGAGGATTTGTGAAAAAATTTAACCTGATTTTATTTGTTTTGATTTTTAGTGCCCTCTTGGGGGCATGTGCAACTGCTGGAGCAGTTCAGACCGAGCCAGTCCAGCCAACAGAACAACCCGCTGCTTCCCTTGATGTATCTTCGGTAGAGGTTGAAGGTCCACCTTCGCCGCCTACTTGCATCCCCAATCCGCCCCGTCCTACTCCCAATGAGCAGGATCTAGCCGTCTATTCTGTTGATCCGGAAACCGATTGGATCAAGGGACCGGAGGACGCAGCAATCACTATTGTTGAATATGCGGATTTCCAGTGTCCCTATTGTTCTATAGCTTCCCAGAACCTTAATGCACTGATGGAAAAATACCCGGATGATGTCCGGGTGGTATACCGCCATTTCCCATTGGCAAGCATCCATGATAAGGCCATCTTGGCCGTTCAGGCTGCGGAAGCTGCCGGACTGCAGAGCACAGACGCCTTCTGGGCTTTCCATGATCTTTTTTATGACACCCAGGGCTCCTGGTCAGGATATTCGATTGAGGATTTTTCTGACTGGGTTGTAGAAGTGGCAGCGGAGCTTGGCCTGGATCCGATTCAATTTGAAACCGATTTCAACAGTGAAGCCATCGCTGCTAAGGCGGAAGCTTCCTGGATCGATGGGCAGTCCTTGGGCATCCCGGGAACACCGTATATTAAGATCAACAGCCTGTATGAAACCCAGGCAGACCCCCAGATGTTAACTGCCTATGTGGAATTGATCAAGATGGAGGAAATGCAGTATACTGCCTGCCCGCCTCTAACAATTGACCAGGAAGCAAACTACCTGGCGACGGTTGAGACCGATCAGGGAAGTTTTGTAATCAAGCTATTTGCTGATCAAGCTCCTCTGGCGGTGAATAGTTTTGTCTTCCTGGCGGAAAATGGCTGGTTTGATGGCATCACTTTCCATCGGGTACTTCCTGGTTTTGTAGCCCAGACGGGTGATCCCAGTGGAACAGGATACGGCAACCCTGGATACAGATTCAGTATCGAAGCAACAGACGATTTGGTCTTTGACCGCGCCGGCCTGGTTGCTATGGCAAATTCAGGACCTGACTCCAATGGCAGCCAATTTTTCATCACTTATGCACCTGCGCCTAATCTGAACGGCGGTTATACGATCTTTGGAGAGGTCGTGGAAGGAATGGATGTTGTGCAGGCCATTACTCCAAGGGATCCCCAGCAAGATGCCAACCTGCCGCCCGGAGATCTGATTATCAGCGTCACCATTGAAAAACAATAAACTGGATTTCGATCAAGGGCCGCCTGCTGTAGGGGACGATCCCGCCGTTGAGCAGACCCTTCAAAAAAAGAGCACTGACTGGCTGAGCGCAGGGCAATTTGCGTTCAGCCTTATTGCTGTTTTATCCCTGCTGGTCATATCTCTGATCAGCGTTGTTGCAGTTTTACTGGCGGGTGTGTCTAGTGAGCTGGGTGTACTTGACAGCCAGATCATTTCCTCTCTTTTATTTGCTTCCGGACTGGGGTTTGCCGGGATACTGCTGATTCCTTCAGCGATATATTCCGGGAGGCGGTTATTCGGAAATAGACCTCCAGTTGTGGCTCAATGGGACAATTTGATCTTCCTGGCCAATATTTTCCCGATTCCTATTCTGTTTGGTTATTTAATTCAAAATGGTCCCCCCTGGAGCCTATATTTCCTGCCAGTTGTCCATGTACTGGCCAATGGAGCCAGTATTTTATGGGTCCTTAACCTTGGACGAATGAAATTTCCATCTAAAAGCGCCCAACGGAATTGGGGAGCATTTGGCGCAGGATTGACCCTGACTCCAGCGATCACTTTTATCATTGAGATCGCCCTGCTGCTTATGATCGGATTGTTCTGGCTGATCCTGATCCAGGCTCGGCCAGATTTGGAGCAGGATGTCCTCAATCTGGTAAATTTGGTGTACGAATCCTCTGCTGAATCCGAGATTCCTGCTAGATGGGCAGGTGAATTTGTGGCCCGTCCTGAAGTAACAGGAACAATATTTTTGTATTTTTCGCTGTTGATCCCCCTGGTGGAAGAGCTTCTGAAACCAATTGCGGTTTACTTATTATTGGGGAGAAAACTGCAGCCCTGGGAGGGATTTATGATTGGCGCCACGGCAGGCGCAGGTTATGCTCTCTTCGAAAATCTGACCATTGGTGCTGGGGTAGACACCTGGACCTTTGTGATGATCTCTCGTTTAGGAACCGCCGCCATCCATATCCTGACAACCGGTCTGGTCGGTTGGGGATTGGCATCGGCCTGGACTGAGAAGAAATATGCCAGACTGGCAGGCAGCTTTATTACAGCTGTGGCTCTGCATGGTGTTTGGAATGGCCTTAATATCTTCACAGCGTTGGCCGAATTTCTTTCTTATCAGGATCAGATCAGTCCCTTCTTTTTGAATTTTGCCAGATATGCACCCGCGGGATTGATCCTGCTGGCGCTGGGCAGTTTGATTGGATTGGTGCGGACAAATTTACTCTTAAGGCGTGCTATAATTGCGCAGGATTAAATAGAAAAGAGGTTTCATGGAAATCATTAATTTTTTGATTGATTTTGTCCTGCACATGGATGTGCATCTGAACGAGATCATCTCCAATTATGGTGTTTGGACCTACGGCATCCTGTTTTTTGTGATCTTTATGGAAACAGGGTTTGTGGTGACACCATTCCTGCCGGGGGACTCCTTGTTATTTGCGGCGGGCACTTTTGCCGCACTGGGTTCTTTGAACCCAGTGTACCTGTTCCTGTTATTGAGTCTTGCTGCCATTTTAGGGGATACAGTAAACTACTCCATTGGACATTATATTGGCCCCCGAGCCTTCAGCGGTGAGATCAAATTCCTGAAACAGGAGCATCTGGATAAAACCCAGGCTTTTTATGAAAAACATGGTGGAAAAACCATCATCCTGGCCAGGTTTGTTCCCATTATCCGTACCTTCGCCCCCTTTGTGGCCGGTGTGGGTGTGATGAAATACCGCAAATTCATTGTTTATAACGTGATTGGGGGTATTACCTGGGTAGCTCTGTTCATCTCCATGGGTTATTTCTTTGGCAACATCCCCTTTGTGAAGAAGAATTTTGAATTGGTGATCTTTGCGATCATTGCCATTTCTTTTATTCCACCTATTCTTGAGGTCTTAAAAGCCAGAAAAGAAAGCAAGGAAGCTGCTCAATAAGAAGCATTAAAAATCAAAGTACTGATAATCTCAAATCGCTCAAATGCCCGGGGACGGGCGTTTTTGTTTTCAAAATTGAAAACTTCTAATTTGTCTATCCAAGATAATTCTTGATATATTTAGATGAAAATAAATCCCTACCAGGAAGGAATTATGAAAAAACTCTTGAAAATCATTACTCTTCTAATAGTAGTTATGGTGATTACTGTGGCAGTCATGGCTGTAACAAACGTTTGTCCTCCGCAGGGTCCCTGGCCGCAGCCGCCCTGGTGCCCAGGTTCATCCATCCCCTGGCCGTTTTCTGATC
>CAZVIH010000085.1:0-30706 GCA_964627755.1 uncultured Anaerolineales bacterium | reverse complement strand
GTTTTATCCCTTCCAATCAAATTGACAGATTTCCCTGCCTGGAGAGGAGTTAACTTGGAATAGGAAGTTCCGGGGCCAGTTCGGCAGTTGGTTGTGAATGAGACCTTAATTGTTGCCTTTTCTTGTGAACCAGAGTTGGCGAGTTTGGGCGTTGCTGTAGGCGGGAGGGAGGTGTTGGTGGGTGAAAGCAGTGACAGAGTGGGAGTTTCAGTGATCTCAAGAGTCTCTGTTATAGTTGGAGAGCTGGTATATGTCAGAGTGAGTGTAGGAGATTCTGAAGGTGTAAAGGTCGGAGGTGGTTCCTGGGTGGGAGTGAAGGTGGATTTGATCTGGAAAGGAGTTTTTGTAGAAGTGCCTTTGATGGTGTACTTCTGGGATGCCTGAAGTTCATCACAGGCACTTATCAGGCCAGTGATCAGGATCAATAGAAAAATAAATTTCACAAATCTAGATTTAATCATCATCATATTTCCCGGTGGTTAAAGAGCCGGGCATGATTTCTGACAATCAGGTAGTCAGTTTAATAAACCGCTATCTTCTTATTATATCGTCAAGGTTGGTAGGTTCAAAAGGGAATGAAGGGGATTAAACCTTAACAGAATTGAAAGGTTTCCCCCTTATTTCAGCGGGGAAACGGAAAAATCCTTATTCACCAATAAACCTGCCTGAGGTCGCAGAGATTGGACTACCTCATGCTCCCGCTGCAGCACTTGCCAGCGATAGTCATTTGTGGGTTCTTTACCGCGCTCAAACTGGGCTTTTTTCGTATCATGATAGGTCAGATCAATTAAGACTTTGAGATTTGCCGCAGCCTGGATTGCGTATAAACCTTCAATGACCAAGTATTTCAATCCTTTAAATGATGTGATTAGCTGATCTTCCTGGTCAGTTAACAGATCAATGCAGGGCATGGTAACTCGATCCTGGTCTTCCTGGAACTCGTTTAGATTGCGGTTTATTGTATCCCAATCATATTCAGTAAAACCAATGCTCTCAATTCCATGTTCCTGGCGCCAGGGAGTGCGTTCAACAGGAGATGTAAGGTAGTAGTTATCAATATGCATGACCTTAGCAGGTGTACCCCGTTTTTTCAATGCCCGGGCAATTTCGTGTGCGATTTCCGTTTTACCTGATCCAGATTCACCCCCAACAGCCAGGATGACTTTTTCTCCCGCAATTTTATCCAGGTACCATAAAATCTCGCTGGCTGCTTTTTTGTGGTCTTCCGTAATTAATAATACATCACCGAGCATTTTTACACCTCTTTTTTGTTTTATTCAAACCTGTGAGATCATAAAGAAAAGGTAGTCCAATCACCAGATTGGATTGTGATATGTTGTTGGCCTAATGTGATTTTTTGGGGTTCATCACTATCAGTTTTCAGATTAATCTGATCCATGCAGATCTTGAAGTAGTACCTCACTCCCCGGAATGATAAATTAAAGGTTATCTCTTTCCACCCAGGAGGTAAATTTGGACTTAATTTTAGAATTTCCCCGGTCCAATCCAAGCCCGCATAGGTGCGGTAAAAATATAGGATTGTTCCGGTCATTACACCTAAATGGATCCCCTCCCGGGTAGTCCCTCCCTGGATATCAAGATAATCACTGCGAAGGGCCTCTTGATACAGCTTCCAGCTCAGTTCATAATTTTCAATCAAAAAGGCAAGATAGGCATGCACAAGTCTGCTGAGAGTTGAGCCATGTGATGTGCGCTGTAAATAATAATGGAAATTCCTGGCAAGAAGACCTTCTGGAGGTTGATACCCTAATTGGGCAATTAATGACTGGGTGGTATCTTCGTTCAAGTTATAAAATAACATTAAGGCATCGGCCTGCTTGGCAACCTTAAATGAATTGGGAGAGAGACCTTCCGATTTAAGGATGCGATCCATCCGGTGAATGTCACTATAAGATTTTTTGTAGTGCTCCCAATCCAGTTCTTCCAATTCGAAATATCCCTGAAATTGCTCCAGTATCCCTTCTTCTGAGAGAGAAATGTTTAATAACCTGGTGATCCCTTTCCATTTTTGTAACTCATCTGGCCCGAAAGCCAGCTTTTTTAGCAATATTCCTTTTTCTTCTTCCGGAATTATATCCAGGATCTTAAATGCTCGGTTAAAGGTCCAGACTGCCATTAAATTGGAGTAGGCATTATTTTCAAGTCCGGGTTCTTGTGAGCCTGGATATTTTTCATGAAATTCATCCGGTCCCATGACCCCGCTGATATTAAAACGCTTGGTATCAGGATCCTTCTCTACCAGACTGGACCAGTACTGACAGATGCTGAGAAATAGTTCTGCTCCGTACTTGATCAAGAATTCTGTATCACCTGTTATCCAATAATAATTCCAGAGATTATAAGCAATTGCCAGAGAAACGTGGCGCTGCAGGTGAGAAAAATCCGGCCCCCATTTGCCGGAGATTGGGTTTAGGTGCAAACTCTGGGTCTCCTCTCCGCCGTCTGTACCGCTTTGCCAGGGGAATTGGGCGCCTTTAAACCCAGCCTCTTTGGCAGCCTGCCTGGCAGTCGGGAGTCTGCGAAAACGGTACATCAATGCAGACCGGGCAGCTTCGGAGAAATGAAGATCATAAAAAGGCATCACATACAATTCATCCCAGAAAATGTGCCCTCTATAAGCTTCTCCGTGCAATCCCCTGGCCGGAATTCCAACATCAAGTTTTGCGCTGTGGGGAGATAAACTCAGCATGGAATGGTAAAGATGGAGCCGGATCATTTTTTGGACCAGGCGGTCCCCCTTGATCTTCAAATCTATACGATCCCAAACATCCTTCCATTCATTGATGCTGTTATCAAAAATATCCTGGTAACTGCCGCACTCCTGAACTAGCTGCTTGGCCTCGTTTAATGGATTCTCTACCTCAGGAAGGTGCGAGGAAAAAAGAGAAATTACCTTTTCTATACAGACTGGACTGTCAGAACGGGCTTCGACCTCAAAAGTGGTTGTAACTTTGCCCTGGATGGTACTTACCTGGAAATCGGGTGCGATTATTTCATCACCACAGATGACCTGATGTTTTGCTGCCATTCCGATCTGGATATTTGATTGATTGGTCTCAACGCTTAAGTAGCTGAAACGTTCCTTACCTCCCTCTTCCAGAGGGAGAAGATGCCTGGAGCTGAGTTCCCGGTATCTCTTCACACCAAGATTTGTAACTGTACCGTCCAATTCCGACCGGACTGTGATGATTCCTGCATAGTTGAGTGGAGTGATCTTGTATTGGATAGCCGCCAGGTTTGGATCGGCCATACTGACAAACCGCGTTGATTGAATTCGTGTTTGGTTCCCTTCCTTATCTCGGATAATCATAATTCTGGTCAGAAGGCCGGTTTTAAAGTCCAGCTTGCGGTGAAATTCAAGGATTTTTGCTTCTCTGGGATTAAACCAATCACCGGAGCCGATCCGAAATGTCAGCGGCAGCCAGTTAGGTGAATTGACGAAATCTTCATTGGTTACCGTTCTGCCGCCGATATTGGATTCCAGTGAATTATATAAACCAGTGATGTAGGTACCGGGGTAATTCTCATCCAGGTTGGCTGGAATCTCCTCCATGGCTCCCCGGGTGCAGAAATATCCATTTCCGACAGCACAGAGCGTTTCTCTGGTCCCTTCCTGGACTGGATTGTAAGAATTATATTCAATTGACCAACTTTTACTCTGACCGTCCCCGGCAAACCAGTTTTGAATGTCTGACAGGCTGATTTCTTGCAAATCTTCTACAACAAGGTCAGCACCGTGTAATTCAAGCTCTTCCTGATTATTCTCTCTTGCCACTCCCAGCACCAGTCCAAAATGGCCTCTGTATCCTGCTTCAACGCCAGAATTCGCGTCTTCGATGATCACGGACCGGTCATAAGACGCGCCCAGCTGGTCGCATGCCTCTTGAAAGATATCTGGAGAGGGTTTTCCTTCCAGGCCAAGTTCAGCTGAGACGATCCCATCCACGCGGGTTTGAAAGAGATCAATTAATCCCGTTAATTCCAGGACCCTGGTAGCGTTCTTGCTTGAAGTAGCCAGTCCGAGAGGGATCCCTGCATCTTTCAGGGTATGGATGAACTCAACTGAAGATGCGTAGATATCTACTCCCTGCTCAGATAACATTTGGTTGAAGAGCTGATCTTTCCGGTTACCTAACGCGCAAATCGTATCCTGCCCGGGTTCCTGGGATGGATCACCGAAAGGCAAGTCGATACCTCTCGACTCAAGGAAAGACTTTACACCGATATAACGCGGTTTTCCGTCCACATAAGCCAGATAATCCTCTTCGTGTGTAAATTCCCGGAAGGGAGTTGAGGTCTTCGAAGCCTGGTCCTTTAGGAACTGGTCAAACATCTCTTTCCAGGCCTGGCTGTGAAGGGGAGTGGAATTTGTGATTACTCCATCAAGGTCAAAGATGACTGCATCAATTTTTGTAGTATTCATAATAAAACCAGGATGCTTTCGTGGGGCCGTAAAATGAATGGAGTTGTGATGGTATAGTCCCTTTCAGGAAGGCTGGAAAGCAGGAGCTTGCCGCCATGCAGTGGGGAGGGATCTAAAATTTGCTCCTGGGATGTGAAGTTTATGGCGATCAATAGTTTTTCTTCCTCGTTATACCGGGTATATAGGTAACAACCCTGTGGTGTATCTGGCAGGCTGTGATAATCACCTGTCTGTAAAGCGGGATAGCGCTTGCGAAGCTGCAGGAGATTCCGATAAAAAGAAAAAATGGAATCTGGATCTTTCAGCTGATTTTTAAGATTTATTTCCTGGAAATCGTTTGCAATGGGAAGCCAGGTCTTTTGAGTATGTGGGGGAGAAAATCCTGCCCAAGTTTCATTTGACCACTGCATGGGAGTTCTGCTGGGATCCCTTCCCTGTCCTGCCTGGCGGATACCGGCCGGATCCAGGCATAGTTTGGGTGGGATATCGACATCTTTCATCCCGATCTCATCTCCGTAATACAGGATAGGTGTGCCCCGTAAGGTCAACAACAACATGGCAGCACTGCGGGCGTTTTTTATTCCATAGCGGCTCAAGATCCGTTGGTCATCATGATTTGCAAGGACGTAATTTGGCCAGGCACCGGGAGGCAAGCTGAATTCCAAACCCTCAACCAGCGTTCGAATTGACTCGGCCTGCCAATTTGCTCCCAGGAGGGAAAAATTGATCGGAAAATGGATTTCATCCAGATCTTTACCATAGTATAAAACCCATTCATCCATATTGAATATATGGATCTCTCCCATGCTCATCCGGGGCTGGTCTTTGCTGTAATCGTCCAGCAGTTTCCTGAAATCTCTGTAAACTCTGTGAATGTCAGGATGGCCTTTATCAAAAAGATGGATCTGGGAGTCATAGTCACCCAGCGGTTTATGGATTGATTTGGTATTGGAGGGGTTTAGCGGATTATCCCGCAGCTCGGGATCTTTCATTAGGAAGTGAGCGACGTCGATCCGGAATCCGTCTACTCCCCGATCCAGCCAGAAACGCACTACGTCAAAAATTGCTTCCTGCACCTGAGGATTGCGCCAGTTCAGATCGGGCTGTTCTTTTAAGAATGAGTGCAGATAATATTGGTTGGTTTCCTGGTCCCATTCCCAGGCGCTGCCGCCAAATATACTCAACCAATTATTGGGAGGAGATCCATCATCTCTAGCATCTTTCCAAACATACCAATCCCGCTTGGGGTTGATTTTTGAAGATCGGGATTCAAGGAACCAGGGGTGCTGGTCAGATGAATGGTTTGGCACCAGGTCAATGATCAGCTTGAGATTGGCTTGATGGATCGTTTCCAGGAGTTTATCAAAATCAGCCAATCTTCCAAATATGGGATCGATATCCCTGTAGTTAGCAATGTCATACCCAAAGTCCTTCATTGGAGAGGGATAAAACGGGGAGATCCAAATAGCATCAATGCCCAGGGTTTGAGCCAGATAGGGAATCTTTTGAGTAATACCATTAAGATCACCGATCCCGCTGCCGGTGGTATCCATGAAACTTCGAGGGTATATTTGATAAAAAACTGCTTTTTTCCACCACTCATAATGTGCTGTCATATTTTGGTTCCTGGGTAGTTAGGGTGTTACTCCATTATTTTTGATAACATCACTGTACCAGGCCGCGCTGTGTTTTGGAATCCTGTCCAGCGTCTCAGGATCAACCCGGATCAATCCAAACTTCATGGAATATCCCCGTTCCCATTCAAAATTATCCAAGATGCTCCAGACATAATATCCCTGAACATTGGCACCTTCCTGGATAGAACCATGCAGAGCGATGATGTGTTCTTTCAAAAAACGAATTCGATCGAGATCATTGACAAAACCATTCTGGTCAGGCTGGTCCACAGCAGCGCAGCCGTTTTCTGTCAGGAAGATCTTTGGATGACCGTAATTATTGGTAATATTCAGAACTTCTTTTTTCAATCCGGCCGGATTAATTCCCCATCCCATTTGTGTAAGTCCCCAACCTGGTGCTGAATAAGGTTCCAAGCGAGCTTTCAACCATCCTCCAAAGTGGTCGTAATAGACTATATCAGAGGAGTAATGGTTGATACCCAGGTAATCCGCTGCACCTGTTAAAAGATCAAGATCGTCCGCTTTGATTTTGGGTTGATTTGGTCCCAGCCACTCCAGGAATTTTTCAGGGTATTTGCCCAGAAAGATCGGATCCAGGAATAGGCTGTGGGTTTCATCATAAACACGCTGCGCGGCCTTGATATCTTCCTCGTGGTCTGATCCTGGTATGAGGTGGTTGAGGTTCAATATCAAGCCAATTTCTCCGTCATAATTACCAGCATGGTAGATATCTACTGCTTTTGCGTGGGCTAATAACAGGTGATGAGCCGCCTGAAATGCCTGAGAGGCGTCATTAATACCCGGTGCATGTAGACCCGTTCCGTATCCCAGGAAAGCGGCTACCCAGGGTTCGTTATGGGTTGCCCAAAGGTCTACCCGGTCTGCCAGTTTATCAAATACAACAGCCGCATATTCACCAAACCAATCAATGCTATCACGGCTGGGCCATCCACCACGTTCCTGGAGGGGGACTGGCAAATCCCAGTGATACAGGGTTGCTTTTGGTCGGATATCAGCGTTGAGGAGTTCATCAACAAGATGATCATAAAATTCCAGCCCTTTTTGGTTGACCTTGCCTGTTCCTTCAGGCAGGATCCGAGGCCAGGATATAGTAAAGCTGTAGCTGTCAAGACCAATTTCCTTCATCAATCGGACATCTTCCGGCATGCGGTGATAATGGTCCGTGGCAATTTCGCCTGTATCTCCATTTAAGACCCGTTCGGGTAATCGGGAAAATTGGTCCCAGATGCTTTCTCCCTTACCGTCTTCGTTCCAGGCTCCTTCAATTTGATAGGCCGAGGCGATTGCGCCCCAGGTAAAATTCTCTGGAAAAATGTAATGAATTTTTTTCATAGGATCACTTGATAACAGCTGTCATATTTATAGGTAATAAATTTGATTTTAAAAAAAATTGCCCAGAAATCAATAAAGCCTGGGAAAGAGAAATACCCAGGCTCTATTCTAATCTATCTGCCAAATACAAGGAAGAGGTTTTATCCTTTTACTGATCCAGCCAGCATGCCGCGGATGAAGAAACGCTGCAGGCTGAAAAAGACTAAAAGTGGCAGCAGCATGGATACAAAAGCGCCTGCGGTTAGCAAGTGCCAATCCGCACCGCGGGAGCCAACCATGTCAGCAATTCTCATCGTCAATACCTGGACATCCGGTTTGGCTCCGATGAATACCAGGGCAACCAGATAATCATTCCAGACCCATAGGAACTGGAAAATTGCAAATGATGCCAGCGCTGGTACCGAGAGAGGGATGATCAATCGTACAAAAATAGTAAAGTGGGAAGCGCCGTCGATAAAAGCGGATTCCAGGATATCCCTTGGCAGGCCTTTGATGTAATTAAAGAGCAGATAGGTCGCCAGCGGGAGGCCAAAGCCTGTGTGAGCCAGCCAGATGGCCAGGAAAGTGCCGTTTAGGTCCAACCTAACATAGTCCTTCAAAATTGGCACCAGGGCGATCTGGAGTGGAATAACAAGCAATGCAACCACTATGATAAAAAGCAGCTTCCGGCCCGGGAAATTCATCCAGGCAAATCCATAAGCGGCAAAAGCAGCAATCAAGATCGGGATAATTGTTGCCGGTACGGCTACAGTGATGCTGTTCAGGAAAGCACCAACAAAATTATCTCCCTGGACTGTCATAATATCACCGGATGAATTTTGAATTTCATAAGCTTTTCCGGCCAGTACCTGCCCGTAGTTATCTAATGTAAATTTGGGAAGGAAAACCCATCTCTCTTCACTGATCTTGATCGTGGCCAGACGTTTATTACCAGACCACAGGATCTGTCGGCCATCCGGTGTGGTAATGCCTGCCCGGAACTCATCAAAAGTCCCGGTGGCACCTTCAATTGTCATAATCCCATCGGAGTCAAGTCCTTCCGGAATGTCTAATTCTTTGACCAGAACCCATTCCTTGTGGGGGAGTACTTTCCACCAGCCGGAAGTCTGGATGTCAAAACGAGTTCGGAAGGAAGATATAAACAACCCCAAGGTGGGTATGGTCCAGATAAATACTAACAGGAGCAAGGAGCCGTTGATAATAAAATCACGGAAACGTTGCTGACTTTTTGCAGATTTCATTAGAATGCCTCCTCTTCAGCAAATTGCCGCAGGTTGTAAATCATCACGGGTATAACACAAATCACCAGGACAATAGCGATCGCCGAAGCCATACCTTTATTCTGGTTTGTGAACGCTTCCCTGTAGAACTGTGTTGCAATCACGTGGGTAGCGAATTGCCCTCCTGTCATAACCCAGACAACGTCAAAGATCTTCAAGGTGAAGATTACCACCGTTGTTATCACGGTAATGATCGTTCCCATAATGTAGGGGATCATAATCCTGAAAAAGACCTGTACTTCGGTCGCGCCGTCTACCCGGGCTGCTTCTAAAAGTTCCCCGGGTATGCCTTTAATGGCAGCAGAGAAGATCACCATGGCGTATCCAGTCTGGAGCCAGATGACGATGATGATCAGGAAGAGGTTATTCCATGGTTGGTTCATAGCTGTCCAGGCCTGGGGCTGTCCACCCAATCCCACCCAAATAGCATTTAGCAAACCGATCTGGGGAGAGGCAGCATCCTTTACTTCGTATATAAAGTTCCAGATCACGCCGGCGCCCACAAAGGAAATTGCCATCGGCATGAAGATCAAAGACTTGGCAAATTTCTCAAACCTGCTGCGGTCTGCCAGAACTGCGACCAGCAAACCGAAGATAACTGAAAGTGTTGCCCCAAATACGATCCAGAGTAAATTATTCCGGAAAGCGACGACCATGATCCGTTCTGAGAATATGGCAATGTAATTATCCAGCCCGACAAATACTTCTCCTGTCCTATCAAATAAACTTGTTACCATGGTTCTAATAGTCGGAATCGCCAGGTACCAGGACAAAATGACTACCGCTGGCCCCACAAACAGGAAGGGCTGGAGCCTGGTCACCCACTTGGGTGGAAATTTTTCGATCAACCAGTTGGTGATGAAATAGATCAGGGCTACACCGCCAACTCCCCAGATGATTGCTACCAGGGCAATCACATATTTTGGCGCTTCACCATCCCGTAGGAAAATGAAACCCCTGATCATGACATATCCAGTTATGACCGGGACGACAATGGCGACTATGATCTGGCCAACAGTTGTCCCAAACCACTCTATCACGTATTTGATAGAGGACTTAGATTGAGTAGCATCTGCCATAAAATTCTCCTTTTTCAGAGAGTTGTGCAAGAAATGGAAAAAAATAATAATTATTTTCATGTATTATAAACTAAAAAAAATCCCTCCGCCAAGAAATCTTTAGAAATGAGATATTCTTCCCAAATTTCTACATCAACCTCTGGAAAGGCTAATAAATGGAAGGTTGTGATAGACTAAAAATGGGAATTATAGGCATTATTTTATTGATAAACCGGAGAAAGAATATGGCCATGAGTTCGAGGGACAGGGTATTGGCAATTTTAAACCATGAAGTGCCGGATCGTGTTCCGATCGTTATGGGCGTTAGCAATGCAACAGGCATCAAAATGAAAACCTACCAGGGGATAAAAAAATTGGCAAATATTGAGGCATCGGATGAATATATTTACCACTGGCCTGAATTGGGGACAGCCCTGGTTGATGAAGAGACCTTACAGCGTCTGGGTAGTGATGTCCGTGGTGTGTGGGATATTCATCCTGCTGAAACCCTTAAACGAAATCAAACCAGGGATCCTCATTCCCCGTTTATTGACAGTTGGGGAAGCGGACAAATGGAAATTGAACCTGGCGAATGGTTTCCCGGAGTTCACCCTTTAGCAGAAGCCTCATCACTAGCTGATCTGGATGAATATCCCGGATGGCCTGATATGAAGGATCCGACACGGATTGAGCATGTGAAAGCCGCTGCAGCAACTTTGAAAGCGGAGAACCAGTATGCCATTTTGGCCACACCCTGGTTATTATTTCCCCTGGAACGGGCTTTTGCCATGCAGGGCATGGATGTTTTTCTCCTCAATCTTGCCATCAATCCGGATTTTGCGGTGGCACTTTTAGAGAAGACCGCTGCCCTGTGCAAGGATCTAATGGGCCCATTTCTGGATGAGCTGGGCGAGAATGTTGATATGATCAAGATCGGGGATGACCTTGGCACCCAAGAGAGTTTGTTAATGTCTCCCAAGATGTACCGGGAGTTATTAAAACCTATCCACGCAGATTATATAAAGTTCATTAAGGAACATACCAAGGCTAAAGTGTTTTTCCATACAGATGGAGATGTGGTTCCGCTGATTGGAGATTTTATTGAAATGGGTGTCGATATTCTCAACCCAATCCAGACATCGGCTGGCAAAATGTCCGATCTGGCAGGATTGAAAAAACAGTTTGGTAAGAATATCATCTTCTGCGGCGGGATCGATACTCACCGGGTGCTGCCTGCTGGGTCTGTTGATGATGTCCGCCAGGAAGTAAAAAGGGTTATTCAGCTTCTGGGGGAGGGTGGGGGTTATATGGTATCGTCGGTACATACCATTATGAACGATGTGCCGCCAGAAAACGTGCTGGCCATGGTCGATGCAGTCAAGGAATTCGGGACATATCCGTTAGTTAAATAACAATAAAGGGCGCTGAAATGCGCCCTTCGATTGATAAAACGAAGGAAACGGCTTCCAGAAGGACGCCGTTTCTCGTTTATGAATTACTCTTTTTCGTATGGAGTTCCATCGGCCGCTGGCATTTGGCCTCGGCCTACCACTCCGGCTAGGATCACCATGGTTGCCACGTATGGGAACATGGACATGATCTCACCAGGAATTGGTACTTTGAGGATTGACATTTTGGATGCCAAAGCATCAAAGAACCCAAATAATAATCCGGCGCTGAAAGAGCCAAATGGGTTCCAGTTGCCGAAGATCATAGCTGCCAGGCCGATGAAACCTCTTCCGGCTGTCATTACTTCGTCAAATCGTCCAACCGACCCTAACGTAAAATATGCGCCGCCAAAACCGGCCATGAATCCTCCCAGAATGACAGAGACATATCGGGTCCGGAATACATTGATTCCTAAGGTATCTGCAGCTTTTGGGTGTTCACCAACAGAACGGGTTCTGAGACCCCAGCGAGTGTAATAGAGGCTGATCGTAATTACAATTATAAAGACATATAAAGCATAAACAAAAATATTATGATCGAACAAAAGGGGACCGAGAAGGGGGATATCCGATAAGATTGGTATATCGATAGTAGGAAACCGTCCCGGGTTATTGAGTTCCTGGTATTTTTGGAGAAATTTGGCAGACAGGAATGAAGTAAGACCGGTCGCAAAGATATTGATCACTGTTCCAGCGATGATTTGATTAGTTTTGTATTTAATTGAAAGAACAGCTAGTAATGCAGCCATCAGGCCCCCTGTTAATATGGCGGCAAACAATCCGATCCAAATATTGGTCAGGCTGCCAACCAGAGCGGCTACAAATGAACCGGTTAACATCATGCCTTCAATAGCAATGTTTACGACTCCTGATCTTTCGCAGAGTATGCCTGATAAAGCACCCAGTGTTATGGGGACTGATTTTATTAGGGTGGTGCGCAGGAGACCGGCTAAATTTAAGCTGCCGTCAGCTGCTGCCCAGGTGAGGAAGGCAAAGATAAACATACCCCCAACTAATCCTAGGACGAGATTTGTCCTCTTTTTAAATCCCCGGGCAAGTTGATATCCGCCTAGCAGCAAACTGATTCCAGCCAGAGAGTTTAGCATGGGGATGGTAGAAAAAACCCAATCGGGGAATATTTGATCGGAACCACCGGGAACCATCCGGTAGCTTGTATCTAGTCCTGGCTCTAATGTTCGTGAAAACAATACCCATATCAGGATAGCAATGGCGATGAAAATGATTCCCATTGTTCTACGGCGGGAGGGGGAGATCATATTAATATTCTTGGAAGTAGTTTTATTGGACATGGATTAGTTTCCTCCCCAACCGCTTAATGTTACGGCATCGATATCAATGTCAGGCTCTTTTAACCTGAAAATTGTTCTAATTATTGCAGGCGCTGCAATAAATGTAAGGATAAATGCCTGCAGAATGGAGATGATATCTATCGGAACGCCCGCAGAAAGCTGCATCTGAATGGCGCCATTTCTTAAGAATCCAAACATTATTGCTGAAAGAACCACACCCAGGGGGTTGTTCTTTCCAAGTAGTGCGAGAGCGATAGCATCAAAACCGTATCCTGAAGAAAACGCCAGTGCCAGGTTGTGGTTCACGCCAAGGACTTCATTCGCTCCAGCCAACCCCGCTAATCCACCAGAGAGGACCATGGCAATAACTGTGCTTCGAGTAATATTCATTCCAGCATATTTTGCTGCACGTGGGTTTGCTCCAACAGTTCGGAGAGTATACCCCCAGGTGGTTTTGAATAATAGAAGATAAACCAGAAATGCGGCAAATAAAGCAATGAAAAAACCAATATGGAACCGGATTGGGGATTCGAATAAACGCAACAATTTTGCGGAGTCTTGGATATCAGCACTAACCGGATTGAAACCGTCTGGATTTTTCAAGGGACCACGAAGTAGATATTCACATAGCCGGAAGGCAACATAATTCATCATGATGGTGTTTATGACCTCATGGCCGCCGGTTTTAGCTTTCAGCCATCCCGGAATGAAACCCCATAATCCTCCCCCTATAAATCCTGCAATGAGGGAGATAGGAACATGGATGATTGCGGGTAATCCTTTTAGGTATATAGCTGCAACAACTGTTGTAGTTGCCCCAATAAAAAGCTGTCCTTCAGCGCCAATATTGAACAAACCAACTCTAAACCCGAGGGCGACTGCCAAACCTGCAAATATATACGGCGTAGATACGACAAGACTATCGAAGAAAGGATTAAAAGCCCAGCGAATATCATTAGCATCACCACCGCGAATTGCTTCGATGATTTTACCTGGATCGCCGACGGAACCGTAAAAAAGCGCTCTATAGGTAGACCAAGCTGCCCCGAAGGCCGTTTTTATACCTTCCCAAAATGATATATCGAAAGCTTGATAAACTTCTTCCGTCGTGATTGCAACCAATAGTCCACCCAGGATCAGTCCAGCAACGATCGCCAGTATAGTAATGGTTAATGAACTTTTTGAGATTTCTTCGAGAAATATCTTTCCACCATCTTTTTTCCTCGTTTTTTGTTTCTGTTCTTTCTCACTCATAGATCCATCCCTTTTTTATAGATCTGTTTTTTTTAGGCGTTTGGAAAATTTATCAGGCATCAACAACACCGGCCATGAGCAGACCGATTTGTTCTTTTGTTGCTGTATCACCATCAATAACAGCGATAATTTTTCCATTAAACATCACTGCAATTCGGTCGGATAGTTCGAGGATCTCATCGAGTTCTGTTGATACCAATAAGATAGCAACTCCATCTTCCCGCTTTTCTAATAATCGAGTGTGGATATATTCAATCGATCCTACATCAAGACCGCGGGTGGGTTGGGCAGCGACCAGGAACTTGATAGCCCTTGAAAATTCTCTACCAACAATGACTTTCTGCTGGTTTCCTCCCGAAAGAGACCCTACAGGAATTAATGCACTGGGGGTGCGTACATCAAAGTTTTTGATAATCTTTTCAGCGTTTTCCTGGATTTTATCAGCTCGGATGATGAAACTCTTCGCAAAGGGATCCAGGTAATAGGTGTTTAAAACCATATTGTCAGAAATGCTCGCAGTCAGAACAAGTCCATCCCGTTGGCGATCTTCGGGTATATGAGCAGATCCAATTTCGGTGATAACTCTTGGAGATGCCATGCTGATATCTTTGCCCAGAAGAGTTAATGAACCTTCTATGGGGTGGCTTAATCCAGTAATCGCCTTCACGAGTTCTGTTTGCCCATTACCCTGAACCCCGGCAATCCCTAGGATCTCTCCTCCGTGAACTTCAAAGCTTACCATATCAACTGCCACTTGGTTCAGGTCATCCAGGACAACCAGGTTTTCCACTTCAAGAACTTTTTCCTCTACCTTAACAGGTTTTTTATTTAATTCCAGAGAAACATCGCGGCCTACCATCATAGCTGCCAATTGATTTTGATTAGTTTGCTTGGGTGTTGTTACGCCAACAACTTTACCCCCGCGCAGTACAGTTATCCGGTCGGCAAAAGTTAATACCTCGCGTAATTTGTGAGTAATAAATATGATCGATTTTCCGCTTTCGACCAGGGTCCGCATTATTGTAAAGAGCTCATCTACTTCCTGGGGTGTCAGGACTGCAGTTGGCTCATCAAGAATGAGGATATCCGCTTCCCGGTAGAGCAACTTTATAATTTCCACTCGCTGCTGAACTCCTACGGGTAAATCACGGACAAATGAGTCAGGCTCGACTTCCAAGCTGTATTCGTTCGAAATTTCACGGATTCGGGCAGCGGGGGTTTTCCGATCTAAAAAACCGCCTGCTCGTGTGGTTTCGTCGCCCAGCATAACATTCTCAGTAACAGTAAATACAGGAATTAGCATAAAATGCTGATGTACCATCCCAATACCATGAGCAATCGCATCCCTGGGAGAGCTGACGTTGATTCTGTCACCATCAACAAAGATCTCTCCCTCATCAGGATCATACAATCCGTAGAGAATATTCATGAGGGTAGATTTTCCAGCACCGTTTTCTCCCAATAAGGCATGAATCTCACCTTTATTGAGGGTGAGATTGATTTTGTCATTGGCTAAAACACCTGGAAAACGCTTAGTAATTCCTTTTAATTCAAGGACTGGCTTCATATTTTCCTCGTTTCATCTATTAAATTATTATTTTAATTGAATTTCGCAGAATTATACCATAGAGGCTGTAGATGCTCTTGTGATCTTCGCCTTTCATTCTTTTATAGTTACTAACATACAATCCACTATATCATGATCAGTTGATAGTTTTTTAGAAGATATTAGAAAAGAATGTCTTTTCAGCAAGATTTAGGTACATTTGTAATGATAAATGATCTTGAATCGGACCGATAAAGCCAATTTTATTTTCCGCAATTACCTGTCCCAACCGGGCAGCAGTCATAATCGGGTATCCCTCAAATAAACCTGCCAACAAACCTGACCAGAAGGCATCACCCGCACCTGTGATATCCACTACTGGAACCGGGTTAGGATGGATATGAATCCGATCTCCCTGGGCAGTTCCCAGGAGTGATCCATCACCTCCCATTGTGAGAACCACGATTTCAGGTCCCAACCTGAGAAATTTCTCCAAATACTGGATTGGTTTGAGTCCCGGACCAAAGATCCGGATACTGTCATCCAATGAGGGTTTGGTGATAGTGATATATTTATAGAATTCTTGCAGCGAGGAAGGAAAATCTGGAAGATCAGTCCATATTCCGGGATGGTAGTTTGGATCGAGAGTAATGATCTTTTCCTGATCTTGATTGGCTTTCAGTACGGCCAAAATTGTGCTGCGGCAAGGATCTCTAGAGAGGGCAAAAGCAGATGTGTGAATGAATTTGCACTCATTTGCCACGGTCAATAGATCATCAGTTAGGGTAAGATGTTGGTCTGCTCCACGATAAATCTGAAAGTCAGGTGTGCCTGATTGGCGGGTGACAGGTATCAATGTTGTAGGTGAATGATTTGAGATTTGTATGTAATCAAGGCTTACTCCAGCCTGGGTAAGATGATCCTGGAGGAACTTTCCAAAACCGTCATTCCCTAAACAAGCCCCAAGTGCTGTTTTATATCCTAAGCGTGAGAGGTTTGTGGCCAGGTTGGAAACCTCGCCACCGGCAAATCGTTCAAAATGAGCGGCTTTTTCCAGAGAATCTACAATATCAGTGGAAATAAGATCCACTACGATCTCCCCCAGTAATAAAAATGGTGTAGTATGCAGATTTCCCATAATTGAGAGTTTCTTTATATACAAATATTTGACTGGCGATTGGCAGTTTTGTTTAATAAGTGTATAGGATTGCAGATTACTTGTCAATTTACACAAAATCAAAATCTTGATCCTCAAAGTGATAATGATCTTGATTTGTTTAACCCGAGAGTATTATCCAGTACAAATTATCTAAACACGGTATAGTACAATTGACAGAACCCAAATGGAGATAGATTCTGTTTATCATGAAAATTTTATCAGTTAGTGATCAGGTTGATCCCAGGATTTACAGTAAAAAACTCAAGGAACGTCATAATGATGTGGCTTTTGTACTTTCCTGCGGCGATCTTCCCTATCCGTACCTTGAATATATTATCAGTGGGCTGAACCAGCCACTATATTTTGTTCATGGGAACCATGATCTTGCCCAAAAGAGCTATCAAGATAAACAGCAGACCTATCCTTTAGGGGCGGACAACTTGCATGGGAAGATCTACAGGGAGCATGGATTGCTGCTGGCAGGAGTTGAAGGTTCTATCCGATACAACCGAAAAACCAACTATCAATATACCCAGGGAGAAATGTGGAACCATGTCATACAGCTTGTTCCCGGACTGATATATAACAAATTAGCGTATGGCCGGTTCCTGGATATTTTTGTGTCCCACGCTCCACCCAAGGGGATCCACGAAGGGGATGACTGGACTCATCAGGGGATCAAGGCCTTCCGCTGGTTGATTGATACCTTTCAGCCGGCCTACCACTTTCATGGACATATTCATATCTATCGCCCGGATACTGTGAAAGAAACTCAAGTTGGAAAAACCCTGGTGATTAACACTTTTCAGTCCAGGGTTACCGAAATTAATACGAATTTTATTGATCTTTAACAAGCTGCTTTTAACGGCAGATGAGAATTGGCAGCTGGATTTCACGCAGCACTTTGTCAACGGCACTTCCCAGCATTACATCAATCAGAGTACTTCCACTATACCCGCCAATTAATATCAGATCGATTTTTTCCGTTTGATGCATACTGATTATCTGTTCGGATAAAGAATTCTGGCTGATAATATATTTCGCTTTAAGGGGGAATCGAGCTAAATAATGTTTGGCTTCGTCCTGGATAGATGCTGGATCGGTTATTCCAATTAAACTGGTGAGGACTTTCACGGTTGATCCGTGCTGGGTTCCAAAGTAGGCTGCGATGAATAAGGCTTCTTTGGCTTTAATACTGCCATCATATGCAAGCAGGATTGTATTTAGAGGTGTAGGTGTACTGGGAACTGTGAGTATTGGCACAGAACAATTGCGTATTAATGATATTATTCCGGAACTTAAACGTTTTATTGGTTCATTATCAGGGGGGTGATTCAACGGCAGTAAAATGATATCTGCAAAGCGGGCATGGTCGCATAATACTCTGCTTATCTCTCCAGCTGCCACCATAAAATCAAAATTAGATAATCCAGCGTTTTGGCACTGGGTGGTAAATGCATCCTCGAGTGAGTTGTGTTCAGTCTGGCTTTTATCTGTTATTTCAGGATGGATATGCACAGCGTGAATGCTGCTGTTTTCCAATTTGGCCAGGATGATTGCCAGGTCAAGAGCCTGCCAGGCAGTGGGACTATCATCCATGGCGACAATCAAGTCGTTGAATAGATGTTCAAGGATGGTCATCTGGTCCAGCTTCTCCCGCCAGGTTCCTACAGGCGGCCCATCTCCTAAGGCATTTGGTATTAACCAATTGATCACCTTCGAAAACACCTTTAAACCTGATTTTCTTCTCGAGCTAAATGTCTCAGACAGATCTGTTAAAGCAGCCTCTGCTCCGATATCCCAACCGACTTGCTGCTCCAGGCTTGACCGATGATCTGCCGCCCATAAGTAAAGATCTGTAGCAGTACGATCAGGAAAATCGCGTAATAGATTTCGTTTGCGGATTATATTCACAACCGGAAGGAAAACATCCTTATACCAATGGGCGGCTGCTTCTTCATAGGGGATTTCCTGCTGTTTTTCCAACCCTAGATAATATCTGTGGACTTCAATATGTTGTAGTAAGGTTGGGTAGCCGCCAGCACTGGTTGTTGATAGATCAGCGCTGGGTCTAATTCTGTCCAACTTGGTTTTTTCAAGAAATTTGACCTGTTCGGATTTGATAATCAATTCGTCGGGTGTGAAATCCGGAGTAAGAGCAACTTTTGTTTCGACATTGGTCACATAGGCCTGAATGGCTGTATTGCCCATTTGTCGGGCAACAGAGACCCGGTGATTGCCATCTCGTACAAAATATACATCGCTAATTCGATATACTTCAATAGGAGGTAAACCAGATAATCCCTGGGAGGTTGCCATCACCCGGGCCCAACGATCTTCATTTATGGAAGACTTGGGAAGAAATTTCCGAGTGAAATCATGGTGCCGGCCAACACTGCCAACAATGGCATCCAGGGGGATTTCTTCTAGATATTCTGTGCTTTTTTCGATAGCCTGAAGCTGCTGGCGAACTTCTTCGTAGGAATGTAGCTCGGTACCTTCAGTATTGCCTGCCAGGCGTGCCAACAGTTCCTGGACAGCTGCTCCACGCCGGGCTTTTCTGTAGTCATCTAAAGCTTTGATGTAGTCGCTTTTAAACATATTTGTAGTCTGTAACTCTCTCTTCAAGTATAGCCGATAATGGAATAAGATCAGTGTACTTATGACAAGTTTTAACACATCTAAGCAACAATGGTATTGCCCCTTAGAATAAAGGCTGTCTGGTAAACTAAGTTAACAAGATAAATTACACTTCCTCAGGAACGCCTATGAAATATGTCAGTGTTAGTGAAATGATCGCTATAGAGAGGGCTGCTGACGCGGCCGGCCATTCATATCAAACAATGATGGAAGCAGCTGGTAAAGGTTTAGCAGAGCTGATCCATGAACGATACGGATCTCCGGTGGGCAGAAGAGTTACTGCCCTGGTAGGGTCCGGGAATAATGGGGGCGATGCTCTGGTAGCCTTGGATTATTTATTATCATGGGGGTGGATTGCCGGGGTGATCTTCCTCCGGGAGCGTCAGGTATCTGACCCTTTGATCAAAAGAGTGCTGGATCGAGGTGCCATTCTGGATGATTATCTTGATCCAGATCAATCGGCAGTAGATCTCCGGTCTGCTTTGGCAGCAACTGACATACTGATCGACGGAGTATTGGGAACTGGCATAAAACTCCCCCTGCGTCCACCGCTTGATCTTTTGATGAGAAATGTAAAAGAAATCTTGGAAAGGCTTGAGAATCGACCAATCATCGTTGCAGTGGATTGCCCTTCCGGTGTGGATTGTGAGACCGGTCAGGTTTCACCAGTTTGTTTGGCAGCAGATCTGACTGTAACTATGGCTGCAGTAAAGACCGGAACCCTTCAATTTCCAGCTTATAAATACCTGGGAGAGCTGGAGATGGTGGATATCGGGCTGCCTCCTGGACTTCCGGAATATGACACGATTACCAGAGAGATAATAGAAGAAGAGTGGGTTCTATCCAGGCTGCCTGATCGTCCGCCGGACGCCCATAAAGGAACATTTGGCACCAGCTTGGTGATCGCTGGATCGGAGGAATATCCCGGTGCAGCTATACTGGCTGGAAAATCGGCTTATAGAATAGGATGCGGATTGGTGACAATGGCAGTGCCAAGAGGGATTTACCAGGGATTAATTAAAACATTGCCTGAAGCCACCTGGATTGTTCTCCCAGAAGAGAGTGGGGGAATCTCGGAAAAAGCAAGTGGTCTAATTAAAGAAATAATCCCCAAAGCGATGGCCTGCCTGATCGGACCAGGCCTTGGAACCAGGAAAGATACTGGAAGGTTCCTGGAGAAGATCCTCGATCTTGAGGGATTGCCTTCGCTGGTAATCGATGCCGATGGTTTGCGGCTGCTCTCGGCCATAAATAAATGGCAGGATAAGATTTCCTGTGGTTGTGTATTAACTCCTCATCCTGGAGAGATGTCAATATTAACAGGATTGTCTGTTGAGAAGATCCAAGAAAATAGAGTGGAAATCGCGGAAGAATTTTCTCGCCGCTGGCAGAAGATTGTTTTATTAAAAGGTGCCCACTCAGTGGTTACAGCTCCGGACGGTAGAACAAAAATCCTAATTTCAGCAAATCCCGCTTTGGCAAGAGCTGGAAGTGGGGATGTACTGGCGGGGATAATAACTGGGTTGATCGCCCAGGGTCTGGAGCCGTTTGATGCGGCGTCGTCTGGTTGCTGGATTCATGCCAGAGCAGGCGAACTGGCAGCAAAAATCAATGGCAGCCCGGCAGCAGTTCTGGCAGGGGATATCTCTGCTTCTATCGGCCAGATACTGCCGGGTTAAAGAACAAACCCGCCAAATCAGCTGGCAGGTTTGTTATCAGTTTTGTTGTTTAATTGAAATGGTTAAGCTTCTGCTTCGTCTCCAGCTTTTTTCCCGCCTTTGGTAACCTTTGTGATCTTTTGTTTTTGCTCTTCTAGGATTACTCTTCCTTGTTCCTGAAGGCCCTTGGCCTGGTCCTGGAGTTTCTGAGTATATTCTTGGGCAGCGATTCTGGCTTCTTCAGCAGCTTGTTCAGCCTTCTGGCGGGCATCTTCGACAGTCTCAAGAGCTTTGTCCTTCAATTCTAGGCCTTTGTCTAGAATGACTTTCCTGGTTTCTTCTCCCGATTGAGGTGCTAACAGCAGGGCAGTGACCGCTCCAGCAATTCCGCCCAGCAATAGACCAGACATGAAGGCGCCAAACTCATTATTATTATCAGACATGGTTCACACTCCTAGTTTATTTGAAATGAAAAAATTATTTCTTATTAGACTTAAAGAAGTCAGTAATTCTGCTTAATCCTGCTAGGTACTGATTCATTTTCAGAACAGGTTCTACTAGGCGCTCACTTAAAAATACAGTTGTGCCCCGTAATGTGTTGGCTGTTTCCTTGGTGGAGTCTAGAATCGGTTTGATCTCATTTTGAAGGAGCAGTGTTAACCGGGCTAATTGTACGATCAAAACGATCATTACAATTCCAATCAACAGAAATTCCAGAGCCATAAATATAATAAACACATCCCTGATGCGGGCTGTATCTGTTCCGGGTTGAAGCAACAAAACTAGGCCGACAACCACCAAACCCAAAACCAGCACAGCGCCGATGATCAGGCCTATTTTCTTTCCTGCTGATCTTTTGTCCTCGCCAGATTCTTCTGCAAAGTCATTTTCTTCGGGAGGTATTGAATTCTGCAATAACGGCTGGGCTTCTGTCATAGTAGTCAGATTATAACATAAACAATATTTCGTCTTATAACCCCGGACTTACCAACAAGTAGCTGTTATTATTCGCAAAAGAGACTTTCCTTAAAAAACAGGTAAGCCTCTTTTTATTTGGTGGAGATGGCGGGAATCGAACCCGCGTCCGAAAAATTTAACCACTCGGACGTCTACGAGCGTAGGCAATTGTTTGTTTTTATCAGCAGGACTACAACTGCCCAAAGTATCTGCTGATTAGCCGCTGGGACCCGAAAGCCCCTCTTAAGTCGGTATAGCGGCGTCGCTCGACAGCACTCCTGCTTTCTGACGTTCAGACTCCACCAGCAGGAGATTGAGGGAGGTGAACGAGATTACCTTGAGGTAATCGTCTGTCTTACTCAGGCTTATGCAGCGAGAGGAAGAGCAGCATATTCAGTGCGGTTGGCACTTAAGGTTTTGCGCTGATTTTACGAGAACGGCGCCTCTCGGCTCGCGATCCGGGGTCAACCTCTTCCGTCGATACCTATCATCCCCGGTGAAGTCATTATAACACAGCGGTTAATTGGGCGATTGATAGAAGAGTATAAAAAACGTCCAATAAATTTAGGGGTGTTCACCCCGGGGCGGATTGGGTTCGATGCAATCTTCGTGTAACCCACAGTTCATTTGCCAGCAGTTTCCATCCCGGTCAAGTAACTGCTCTGCCTCATCCGGTCCCCAGGAGCCGGGGTCGTAAACTGCCAGGTCATCTGTGGAGGGATCTTCCCAGGACTTGATTAAGGGATCGATAATGGCCCAGGCCGTTTCAATACCATCACTGCGTGTAAATAGTGAGGGGTCGCCAGCAATGGCTTCACTTAATAAACGTTCATAGGCACCAGGCAGTTTTTTGTCCCCAAAAAAACGCTGGTAGTGGAATTCCATGTCAACTGGTCTCATCTTCTGCTCTGAATCAGGTTCTTTGGCCTGAAATTTCAGATGGATGCCCTCATCAGGCTGGATGCAAATGGAAAGGATATTGGGAGTAATTTGATCAGGGTCAGTTATGCCGAACATTAAATGAGGGGGGCGCTGAAATTCAATATTGATTTCTGTAGCTTTGCGCTTTAGCGATTTACCGGAGCGCAGATAAAATGGCACACCCTTCCAGCGCCAATTGTCGATGTAAAGTTTTAAAGCGGCATAGGTCGGTGTGCGGGAATAATCCGCCACGCCCTTAGCGGAGCAATATCCCAAATATTGACCTGCAACCGAATCTTTTCTTTCTAGCGGGCGAATAGATCGCAGCAGTTTAACCCGTTCATTACGGATTGCATCAGCATTAAAGGAAGCTGGAGCTTCCATTGCCACCAGGGAAAGCAGCTGAAAGAGGTGATTTTGGAACATATCCCTCAGAATGCCGGCTTTGTCAAAATATTCACCCCTATGACCAACATCTACACTCTCTGCTACGGTGATCTGGATATTGTCGATATAGCGGCGGTCCCAGACGGGTTCGAAGATGGTGTTTGCAAAACGGAAGAAGAGAATATTCTGGGCAGTCTCTTTGCCCAGATAATGATCTATCCGATAGATCTGATCCTCTGTGAAGATCTCATGGATTTTTTCATTAAGTTCCCGGGCTGAGACCAGGTCCCTGCCATAAGGTTTTTCTATAATCGTATGACGCCAAGGAGTTTGATCCCCTACTTCCTGATCGGCAAGGCCTGTTTTACCCAAGTTTTGAACCGTCTGTGTGTAGAATTCAGGTGAGATAGCCAGGTAATACAGCCGATTTGTCGGGCCATTTTCCAGACCAGCTAATGTTTCTGCTAATTTTATGTAATCATCAGGATCGGCCAGGTTACCGCTTTGATAATGGATCTTCTGGGAAAACTTCTTCCAACTGTCGGCCTGATAAGAATCGGGATTGAATTCTTGGATTCCAGCCAACAAGTGATCCCGGAATTCTTGGTCGGTATAGCTGGATCGACTGGTTCCAAGAATGCGAATATCTGGCAGCCTTTCCTTTTGAAAAAGATTGAATAAGGCAGGGATGAGTTTCCTCTGGGTGAGGTCCCCCGAGGCGCCAAAGATCAGTATAGAAATAGGATGATTGTTCATGGTTATTAAAGGCGGATTATCACGTCTTTCTCGTAAAGTATGTTATTGAAGCAAGTATCGAATATAACATCCGCTATGGTCTCAGTTTTTACCCACTTGGATGTATCGGCTTGTGGCATTGCCTGATGATTTTCCGGTGTGTCAATGGTTCCGGGAATGATGCACTTAGCTGTGATTCCAAATGATCTGCCTTCTGCTGCAATGCTCTCTGTTAATCTCAACACTGCCGCTTTTGCCGCGCTGTAGGATCCCATTTTCTTTTTCCCTTGCAGGGAGGGCCTTGCACCGATGGTAATGATAATACCATTTTTTTGATTGATCATTGCTGGAATGACGGGCCTGGTGGTATTTAATAGCGTTTTGACATTGATATCCATCATCAGATCCCATTTTTCTGGAGTTATCTCATGAACCTGCTCTCCCATTTGAAAGCCTCCGGTTGTGTGAACCAGGCAATCAATCCGCCCGAAGGTTCTTAAGGCATTGCCTACGGCAGTTTGAACGGTTTCAGGATCGGTCAGATCGACACCTGTAAAGAGAAGATGGTCTTTTGAATCTTCCAGATCAGGATAGAGCTCTTTGATCCGGTTGGGATGACGGTCGAGCAGTACGAGGGATACAGATTCCTGACGAAACCTCTCGATAACGGCTGATCCAAGATTACCTGCGGGACCGGTAACCAGGATTACTTTTTTGGGAAGTTCATGAGTTGATTTCATGGCGAGTTGGCTCATGGGGTCTTGGTATTTAACTATGCTGAGTAGAGTGGAGGGCCTTACTATTGATGATCAAAGTAAGGTTGTTCTTACCAATAATGTGTTTTGGGAAAAGGTCATTCCCACTCAATCGTACCGGGGGGTTTACTAGTAATATCATAAACAACCCGGTTGATGCCTTTTACTTCATTAACGATCCGGTTGGAGATCCTGGCCAGAATCTCTGACGGGAAACGAGCCCAATCCGCGGTCATAAAATCATCAGTGGTAACTGCTCTGAGTGCGATCACATCCTCATAGGTGCGTTGATCCCCCATCACACCGACCGTCTTTACCGGTAATAACACTGCAAAGGCTTGAGATGATCCCCAGATTACAGCACCCTTTTTATAGTGCAGTAGATTTCCCTTTTCCAGTTCCTGGAGATAGATCGCATCAGCCTGCCTTAACCGATCGACACGTTCCAGGGTTACTTCACCCAGACAACGGATGGCTAAGCCAGGACCAGGAAATGGCTGACGCCAAACCAGCGAGTGGGGTAGTCCTAATTCCTCCCCAATTTTCCTTACCTCATCTTTGAATAGATACCGCAGCGGTTCAATCAGGTTAAAAGACATATTCTCTGGCAGTCCACCAACATTGTGGTGGGTTTTAATCGTTTCCGAATCTGGTCTGTCCGGCGCTGCGGATTCCACAACATCAGGGTAGATAGTACCTTGAACCAGGTATTGAGGAGTGCCTAAGTTGCGGGCCTGATCCTCAAAAATACGGATGAAACGATTTCCGATTCTGGAGCGCTTTTCTTCTGGATCAGTGATGTCTTTTAGGTCCTGGAAAAACAGGTTTGCTGCCTGGACCGTATGCAAGTGTATCTGCAGATTACCTTGCAGAGCTGCCTGCACATCCTGGACCTCGTTATGACGGAGAAGCCCGGTATCCACAAAAACCGCATCCAACTGATCTCCAACAGCTTTATGAACCAGAGCGGTTGCCACACTGGAATCCACTCCGCCGCTAACCGCAGCAAGGACCCTTGAATTACCAATTTCCTTTTTAATTTGGGAGACACTTTCCTTAATGATTGATGCGGGGGTCCAACTGGCACTGATATTACAGATTTGAAAGAGAAAGTTCCTGATGATTTCAGTGCCAATAGAAGTGTGTTTCACTTCAGGGTGGAATTGGACCCCAAATAACTTGCGGTTGAAATCTCCCATAGCTGCGAGAGGAGTATTTTCGGTTGTTGCGAGTTGGGAGAACCCACCAGGCAGTTTTGTGATTTGATCCCCATGAGACATCCAAACCTGGTGGACGCCTGCAGGGATAAGAGGGTTAGGTTTTTCCGTGGTAAGCTGCGTGTAGCCAAATTCCCTGGCCGTAGAGGCCGTGATTTCGCCCTGCAGAGCATCTGCCATAGCTTGCATCCCGTAGCAGATTCCTAGCAGTGGGATTTTTAGTGTAAGCAGGAAAGGGGGAAATTTTGGTGCATTCTGGGAATAGATCGATGCCGGACCCCCGGAAAGGATAATACCGGCTGGCTGGATCTTTGTGATGGTTTCTGCATCAGTGGACCAGGGCAGCTGCAGAGAATATACGGATTGTTCCCTTACACTCCGGGTGATCAATTGAGTGTATTGTGATCCAAAATCAAGAATTAAGATCGTATTCTGTGTCATGGTCTATGAAAAATAATTGATTCTTCTGACATAGATTCGATTCTTGCGAGAGATTCAACATGGATATTCATTGCTTCTAGATGTTCACGGCCATTTTCAAATGTCTTTTCAATCAAGGCACCTACACCGACAACGGTGGCACCCGCTATTTCTGCCAGCCGGATCAAACCTTCAATGGTCTTTCCGGTTGCCAGGAAATCATCAATGATCAATACCCTTTCACCGGCTCCCAGGTATTCTGGCGAAACAATCAATTCAACTGTTCTACCCTTGGTATGGGAAGGGGATAAGGTTAATAATACCTGATCGGGCATAGTGATGGGTTTGTGTTTACGGGCAAAAACGATCGGGATGCCCAGGTGCAGGCCAGCTGAAACTGCAGGTGCGATGCCGGATATCTCAGCAGTTAATATCTTCGTGGCGGAGAAATTCATGAATAATTTGGCAAATTCCTTTCCTGCTTCATTCATTAATATCGGATCAACCTGATGGTTAACAAAACTATCTACTTTGAGAATTCCATTACCGATATACTGACCATCTTTGAGGATACGCTCTTCCAGTAATTTCATTATTCCTCCCTGAATTAATTTCCCTCAGTATACACTGAAAATCATGTTTTTCTAATTTATAATTTGGTCCTTTCTGGAAGCTGGAAGAGGATAAACCCACCCTAAACAGCGAGAGTAGGTTTATCCTGAACTAGTAAGAATTAAGAAATTAGCGTTTGGAGGGCATATAGCGGGACAGTTTCAGTGCCAGATTGGAGAGCGGCAGGGTCTGAAGCCAGACTTTACCCGGTCCCGTTAACGTGGCTAGGAATAAACCTTCACCAGCGAAGAGAACGTTTTTCAATCCCTTTACTGCAGAAATATCATAATCAACAGTGGGTTCAAACATGGCAATATGACCGGGATCCACTTTCATAATTTCCCCTCTACCAAGTTCAACAGTGCGGACCTCGCCTGGGATCTCTACAAAAGCAATACCAGGTCCGGTTATTTTCTGCAGGATAAAACCTTCACCACCGAATAAACCTGCGCCGAGCCGTTTTCGAAAATGCATTTCGATCTTGACGGATTCTTCAGCACACATAAAGGCATCTTTCTGGCAGATCAAACTTTGTCCACCAGCCAAGTTCAGGTCAACTACTTTTCCGGGAACTTCAGGAGTGAATGTGATCAACCCATCCTGGCTTTGACAGGTGTATGTGGTTAAGAATAAGGATTCACCAGCTAACATTCTGCCCAGTCCGGCTCCCAATCCGCCCCGGGTACTGGTATCCATCTCAAAAGAACCTCTCATCCAGGCCATACCACCAGACTCTGAGTAAATTGATTCCCCTTGCTTCAGGTGAATATCGACTGATTCCATTAGCGTGCCGCTTTTTTTATACTGCATTCCTTCCTCCAGGTTATAGTTGAAAATATCTATTAAATGGAATTGAATATTTGTATATCATTACAGGTTTAGCGACTATCCGGTACAATAGATGCTTCTTAATCTTATATACGGAAAACACATGAATATGTTGTACCTGGGAGAACTGGCAGCTATCATAACTTCAATTACCTATGCTGTAAATTCATCCCTGTTCACCATTGCTGGAAAGGTTGTTGGATCGACCGTTGTGAACCGGGTAAGATTAGTTGCTGCCTGTCTGTTCTTAACCCTCGCTCATTGGATCTTTTTAGGAAGCCCCTGGCCGGTGGGAGCTGGACGGGAGCGCTGGTTTTGGCTAGGTATATCCGGCATTGTTGGCCTGGTACTGGGAGATACATTCTTATTTCAGGCTTTTTTATGGGTTGGCCCGAGGTTATCGATGTTAATGATGAGCCTGGCACCCATCATTGCTTCCATCACGGCCTGGATTTTTCTGGGGGAGAGACTTTCTCTTTTACAAATATCCGGTATTCTGATCACCTTGATCGGTGTTGGTTGGGTTGTGATGGACAAGAATAACAACCAATCTCTGAAAAAGGAGAATTATCTCAGAGGTATTTTGTTTGGGTTGGGAGGCGCGGCGGGTCAAGGTCTGGGTGTGGTTCTGGCCAAGGTTGGATTGAGTGGCAATTTTTCACCCATCTCTGCGAATTTTATTCGCATGGTCACAGCGATGCTGGTGATCTGGGTCGTGACTCTCTTTCAGAAGGAATTTTTAAGTACTATCAACAAAGTAATATTGAATCGAAAAGCTTTTTGGGGAATCATTGGCGGCGCCTTTTCTGGTCCTTTCCTTGGAGTATCCCTATCTTTATTTGCTTTGCAGCATACCAGTATTGGTGTGGCAAGTACATTGATGGCACTTCCTCCGATCTTTTTACTGCCTGTTGAACATTATTACTTTAAACAACAAGTGGGGTGGAGGGCTATTGCAGGTACAGTGGTAGCTTTGGCAGGAGTTGGTATATTATTCTTGCTATAAGCGGACTTGAGTTGACATGCTATAATGCAGAAACCTACCTTAGCAATTAGTTTTGGATTTTGTTGGAGTTGGAGGACGGATGTACAAAACGCATACTTGTGGTGAATTAAATATTGAACATGTCGGTCAGGAAGTATCCCTGGCGGGCTGGGTAGACCGTTTACGTGATCTTGGAGGTGTCAGCTTTATTGACCTGCGCGACCGCTTCGGGGTCGTCCAGGTGGTATCTAATCCGGAAACATCCTCTGAGGTTCATCAAGCCCTGACACCGATCCGGACTGAGTGGGTGATCCAGGTGATTGGAACAGTTAGGAAAAGACCTGAAGGGATGACAAACACTGATTTACCCACAGGCGAGATTGAAGTTGAAATTTCCCGGATTGAGGTTCTGAACCCAGCCATCACTCCACCGTTCCTTATCAATCAGGAAGAGGATGTTGAAGAACAAACACGATTAAAATTCCGTTATCTGGACCTGCGCCGGCCCAGGATGAGGGATAACATCATTCTGCGGCATAAGATCGTGTCTTTTATTCGCAGATATCTGGATGACAAGGATTTCCTAGAAATTGAAACCCCGATCTTGTTTAAAACAACTCCAGAGGGAGCCCGCGATTATATAGTACCCTCGAGAGTACATCCCGGTCAATTTTATGCGCTGCCTCAGTCCCCCCAGCAGCTAAAACAGATGCTCATGGTGGCCGGAATGGAGAGGTATTTCCAGATTGCACGCTGTTTCCGGGACGAAGACCAACGCGGAGACCGCCAGCCAGAGTTTACCCAGCTTGATATCGAAATGTCATTCGTCGAGAGGGATGATGTAATGGCTTTACTCGAAGGCTTGTATACCGACCTTGTTGCTGAAGTCAGGCCAGATAAAAAAGTCTTAGTAACTCCCTGGCCGCGTTTTACTTATCAGGAAGCCCTGGATAGATTTGGGAAGGACAACCCGGATATCCGATTTGGATTAGAATTGAAAGATATTTCTGATTTGGCGCCTGGTTCCGGTTTCAGAGTTTTCACCGATACAATTGAAAAAGGTGGATTGGTTAAGGGGATCAATGTTAAGGGCCTGGGCGACTACAGCCGGAAACAGATTGATGAGCTGACTGAATATGTGAAGCAGTATGGTGCTGGAGGTCTGGCATACCTGGCTCTCACAACTGAAGGTGAAGAGCGTTCATCCTTTGCAAAATTCCTTTCACCTGAAGGAAAAGAAGAATTGATTAAGCGTTTGGAAGGAACGCCGGGAGATCTGCTGCTCTTTGTGGCGGACACCCCGGAGGTAGTCAATGAAAGCCTCGGCAGATTACGGGAAGAGTTACGCGATCGTCTTGATCTGGCAGACAAGGACGTGCTGGGTTTTTGCTGGGTAATCGATTTTCCTCTGGTGAACTGGAACAAGGATGAAAAACGCTGGGATCCCAGCCACCATTTATTTACAAGCCCAATGATGGAAGATATCCAGATGCTGGATAAGGACCCTTCCCAGGTTCGGGGACAGCAATATGATCTAGTTCTTAATGGTTATGAAATAGGTGGGGGATCGATCAGAATTCATAATGCAGACCTGCAGGAGAAAATCTTTGCCTTGATAGGTCTGGATATGGATGTTGCCCGGGAGCGATTTGGCCATATGCTGCGCGCCTTTTCTTATGGGACACCTCCTCATGGAGGTATTGCTTCTGGGATTGATCGTCTGTGCATGCTTTTGGCAGATGAGCCAAATATCCGTGAGGTGATCGCTTTTCCAAAGAATCAATCTGCCCGGGATATGATGGGAAATGCCCCATCTGCAGTAGAACCCGGTCAACTGGAAGAACTTCACATCAAAATTACACTGGAGTAAAATTTCAGGACAAAAAAACCCTATTCAGCCAGGAATACATATGGTAAAGTTGTTTCACCCTACTGTGTACGCGATGTGATAGACGTGTTTTGAGCCAACACCAACTTTAAGGGGTCCTATATTGATGGAGTAACGCGATAGGCTTAGGCCAAGGCGAAGCTCCTGATGCGGAAACCCAATCTGCGAAAGCAGGTTCAAGACTAAATCACACACGGCATGGTGGGGTGTTTTT
>CAZVIH010000084.1:0-17274 GCA_964627755.1 uncultured Anaerolineales bacterium | reverse complement strand
TGGATAGAATCCGGTGAAAATCACCAAATCCACAACGAAGGAGAAACTGATCTGGTGTTCATGGCGATCTGTGTGCCAGCCTGGGTGCCGGATGATTCGTATCAGGTAGAGGAATAGTAAAGTATATTTTTCTTCCGAAGTCTTTTGGCGATTATTTTGTAAATGGTGGAGCTTGATTGACTTCGGAAGTATGCCGCTGGTTAACATAGACAGTCTTCCGAAGTCAGGAAATTGTCGCTTGAAGAACAGCTTTCCTAAAGACTTCGGAAGTATGCCGCTGATTAACACAGACAGTCTTCCGAAGTCTTTTGGCGATTATTTTGTAGATGGTGGAGCTTGATTGACTTCGGAAGTATGCCGCCGGTTAACACAGACAGGTTAAGGACTAAGTCCTTCATTCTGATCCTTTATTTAAATTCAAAAGGAACAAATCCCTCTCAGGGATTTGCTCCTTATCTCATGAAAGGACTCAGTCCTTTTGTGTTACATAACTTTGGAAGTTAATCCAAATCTACCAGGTTATCTAAACGGTGCAGGATTTGCTGGATATTTTCTTCCCCGTCAATGGTCAAAAGAATCGCATCCTCTGGGCATATTTCAACGCAGCGACCACAGCCCCGGCATTCCAGGCTGATTTCTGCTTTTCCGTTGATCACCCGGATTGCTTCAGCAAAACATATTCCCTCTGCACAAAGACCGCAGCCTGAGCAGTCATCTGTGATGTGTACTTTAACTCCCGGCATGCCGGTAATTTTATTGCCGATCTTGGGCGTCAGGTCGGTGACAAGACCCCATAGGCAGCAACAGGGGCAGCAATTGCATATGGTCATTAATTCTTCAGTCGGAGTTACACCCAGCCAAACCGAATCAAGACGGTTGCTTCCAATCGTATGCACCAGTCCGGCTTCGCGACAGAGCCGGGCATGCTCCAGAGCTTCTTCTTTTGTTACCAGCCGACCGAGTTTTGAGTTGATCTGCAAGACAGGTTTACCCAGGAAGAGACAGCCAAGATCCCGGGGATAGTCCTGGCAGCCATCACCTTCCCGACAGATACAAAAATTCATGATCCAGTGGTGGTTGGCCTTGTTTATATAATGTTCCACTACCTGGGAAGGAATGATCATGCTCTCCGGCCTGTCCAGAGCTTCATTGATCTTGATAGTCTGATCTTTGGGCAGAACGTACATCTCATCCCCCCGGAATAGCAGGTGGTCTACCACGCTGCCGATCAGGGGCACCCTGGTAAGCCTGGCAAGAGAATGCCGGGTAGGGTAGATTGTTTTCAGGAAATTGACAAACCAGACAGGAGTGCTCATTTATTTTTTTATTTGAGTGATATTGTCAGATTATAATCGAGGGATTCGTAATATGACCAGTAATTGGTATTCAGTAATCGGTAATCGGTAATCAGTCATTAATTTACTGAATACTGATCACTGAATACTCACCTATTCTCACTCCCTCAGTTTCATTGATATGGTAAACTGACAGCGATGGATCAAAAAACGTTAAGAACCCTGGAATACCCACGCATTTTGTCTGCCCTGGCAGCCCAGTGCCACTTTAATCCGGCCCGGGAACGGGCTCTGGAAATGCAGCCTTCTGCAGACCTGGATGAAGTTCGCGCATTACAGAGCGAAACTTCCGATGCTGTAGCGCTTATAACCTTACATCCAGGCACAACCATTGGTGGAGCCAGGGATTTAAGGCCGATCGTAGAGGATGCCTTGCGCGGCATTGTGTTGGAACCCTCCCGACTGCTGCAGGTCAAGGATTCCCTGGTTGCAGCTCGCAATATAAAGAGAGTATTTCAGAAGGACCAGGGAGAATTCCCTGCCCTGGAGAGCATTTCTGAGCAGCTGCCAGAATCTCTAGGTTTGGTGCGCTTGATTTCCAAAGTGGTTTCAGACCAGGACGAGATCCTGGATACCGCCTCGGAAAAACTGGGCCGAATTCGCAGGGAATTAAGAACTCAGCACACCAGGCTTAAAAACCGCATGGATCAGATGTTAAAGAAACCTGAGGTAGCCAAATATCTGCAGGAATCGATCGTCACTCAGCGCAACGGCCGGTATGTGCTGCCGTTAAAGGCGGAGGCCAGAACCAATGTGCCGGGCATTGTGCACGATCAGTCTGCTTCAGGGGCGACGATTTATGTCGAACCCCAGGTGATGGTGGAGGCCAATAATAAATTCCGAAAACTGGAATTGGATGAACGTGATGAGATCCAGCGCATTCTGGCAGAATTAACTGCTAAAGTGGCTGAACATGGACCGGTTTTACAGGAGATGGTAGAGGTCCTGACCCGGTTGGACCTGGCGTTTGCCCGGGGAAGGTATGCGCTCGAATTGTATGCCTTTCCACCGATACTCCACCCTTTCCCAAAGAAACAGGGAGACGGCCATCCAGGTGTTGTCCTGCGGCTTTTTGGTGCCCGGCATCCACTTTTGGATCCTCATCAGGTGGTGGCGATTGATGTCGCTCTCGATAAAGAAACCTACGCCTTGATCATCACCGGCCCCAATACCGGGGGAAAAACCGTCACCTTAAAAACCGTTGGGCTGCTGGTACTGATGGCTCAAAGCGGGCTGCATATCCCTGCTTCCGGATCGTCCGAGATCAGTCTTTTTAACAATATTTATGCCGATATCGGGGATGAACAATCCATCGAACAATCCCTGTCCACCTTTTCAGGTCATATCACCAATATCATCAAGATTCTCGAAAAGGTGGACCGCCGTTCACTTGTGATCCTGGATGAATTAGGGGCAGGCACTGATCCCCAGGAAGGCGCTGCGCTGGCCCGATCCCTGATGTCTAATCTATTGGATCGAGGTATAACCACCCTGGTTACTACCCATCATCCAGATTTAAAAGCTTATGCCCATTCCACACCGGGAGTGATTAATGCATCGGTGGAATTTGACCTGAAAAGTTTACGGCCAACCTATCACCTAACGATCGGGCTTCCGGGCCGCTCCAACGCCCTGGCGATTGCAGGAAGGTTGGGCCTCCCGGACGAGATCATCCAGGCTGCCAGGGGGACACTTGATCCCACTGATCTACAAGCGGATGATCTGCTGGATGAGATCCACCGGCAGCGGAAATTGGCGGAAGATAGCCGCGCGGCTGCGGAAAGAGCCCACCAGGAAGTTGAAAAACTGCGGATCCAACTGGCTGACCGGATCGTGGAGGTTGAGAACGAACGCCTGGAAAACCTGGAAAATCTCCGCCAGAAATCCCGAAAGACCCTGCAATCATTAAAGAATGATCTTAAAAAGATTAAGGATGAAATCAAAAAGGATCAAGTACCAGAAGAGCAAATCGAGCAGCTGGAAGAGAAAGCCAAACTGATCGAAGAAGAGGTCTCCCAACCTGTTCAAAGCAAGAAAACAAAACTAGATCTGCCCATACCCACTGGACCTATCCGGGAGGGTGATAAGGTGTATTTGCGAGCGCTGGGAAAAAAGGGTCTTGTGTTATCCGTAAACGGGAATGCAGTGGAAATCCAGGTGGGAAATATGCGGGTCCGGGCTCAGAAATCGGATCTTGAGCACACAGCCCAGGAGGAGGCACCAGAGGTTGAGGCTGGTTATGAAACCATAGTCCGGACGCCCACAGAGGTGGTTTCGCCGGGAATGGAATTGGATCTGCGCGGTCAGCAAGTGGATGAAGCCCTGGAAAATCTAGGATATTTTTTGGATAAAGCTTTTCTGGCGCGTCTGCCCTGGGCCCGGATCATTCACGGTATGGGCACTGGCAGGCTTCGGAAAGCTGTCCGCGATGTCCTGAAGGCACATCCCCAGGTGGATCATTATGAACCAGGGAAGGAAGGAGAAGGGGGAGATGGGGTGTCAGTGGTAAGTTTTACGGAATGAGCTGCGGTTCCGAAACATCGTAGATTTCCATGAATATTTTAAAAATACCGGGTATGAATCCCCGGTCTAAGCAATTCAAACCCCTCTAAAAGAGGGATTTCGGTTAATGTAAAATCAAAAATTAATAAGTAAAGGGGGAATCGATGGGATCGTCATACCATCAGCGGTTCTACCATTTTATGTGGGGAACTTATAAACAATCTGATTTGATCGATAAGGAAATGGAAAAAGATCTAAGGGGGTTGATTCAATACTAGATTGAGGGAAAGGAATCTGAGCTGCTAAATTTTGGTTGTACGTGTGATCAGATCCATCTCCTGGTGAGACTGCATCCGGCGGTGAGCGTTTCAGACATCATTGGTGATGTAAAAGTGTATTCTTCTTATATAACATCCAACCAGATCTATCCCGATAGTGGTTTCCACTGGCAAGGGTGATATAGTGCTCTACCATTTTCTAAAAAAGAATTATCAAGATTGATCCATTATATTGAAAAACAAAAAGAACATCATAACCAGCAGAATCTCAACCAGACATGTGAATTGGATGGATCTTAGAAAGCGTCCTTCAGGATGTTTTGGTTTGAAGCAGCTCCCGGTTTTAGCCGGGAGCCAGGCAGGTTAGTTAATATCTTCATGTGAGGCGTCTGGGGCCAGTTTACCTTCACAATCTCCAAATAATTCCCTAATCATTTATTTATACTTTACTCCTATACTGTGAGTATTACTATATTCACAATACAGGAGTTCGATCATGAAAAAAATGTTATTGGTAGTTTCAATTCTAATAGTTGCAGTTGTGGCCTTAAGTGTCGCTAGCCCTGCAATGGCATCCGATTCACTCAAAGGTGGACCACGAAACGGCGATCCTGAAGCATTGGGACTTCGGAGAAATTCTTATCTGGGAGAACTGGGTACAGGAACAGGTATTCCAGTTAACCAAAATCTTTCCATCAATCAGGAAATTGCCATGGATGGCTTGCTGGATGACATCATCCATGAAAATCTGGCCAGCGAACTTGGTATTTCCCCAGAGGTTTTGGCTGAGCGTTTAGCCGCAGGTGAGTCCATCTATGATATTGCTATCAGTTTGGGTTTTGATGCGGCTTCATTCAGCGCCTTGATGGCTGATGCTCGGGCCGATGCCCTGACTCAAGCTGTTGATCTTGGTCTGCTTACCCAGGCACAAACAGATTGGGTGGCTTCACGGGGTTTTGGAAATCCAGTGTTTGAGAATGGGGATGATTGCAGAGGAAATTAGTACCAACAATAAGAGCTCATCTGTTTTCAGAATAGCTCGGAAAATAATACAAACAAAGGCCTGTTATCTAATGACAGGCCTTTGTTTATTAATGGGACCTTCTTCGATAATGAAAATTCAATTCCAGATTTATATGGGTCAATTTGGTTAAAAACCCGGTTTTCCGGGGAACCAAATCTTAGAATTTTTCGTCATAAGTTAGAATAATAAATTTAATAAGATGGAGTAACTTATGAACGACTTAAAACATTATAAAAAATCATTGCTTATACTTTTAGCTATTTTGATTTTGCTTCTGACGGGCTGTTCAGGCATCGCTGGATGGATTCCAGGAGGATCGAGTTCCCAGATGCTGGTTTCAGAACTGCCCCGGGCTGATGTGAACGATAATTCCAGGGCAGATCTGGATCAATTGGCTGCCGGAAATAGGGCTTTCGCTCTGGATCTATATCATAAACTGGAATCCAGAGAAGGTAATCTGTTTTACTCTCCTTACAGTATATCCTCTGCTCTGGCAATGACCTATGCTGGAGCGGATGGGAAAACCGCTGAGGAAATGACAGCAGTGTTCCATTTTCTGCTGGAAGAGGACAGGCTGCATCCGGCTTTTAATGCCCTTGATCAATATCTGGAAGATCTGGCAAACCAGGAAGTACCGGATGATGTGGGTGAAGTATTTCAGCTTAATATTGCCAATGCCATTTGGGGGCAGAAGGATTTTCATTTTGAGAGTGATTTTCTGGATACCCTGGCTGCCAATTACGGCGCCGGATTGAAACTGCTGGATTACATCAAGGCCCCAGAAGCTTCCAGGGTGACCATTAATGATTGGGTCAGCGACCAGACCAAAGAGAGAATCCAGGATCTAATCCCTCAGGGTGCGATCAACAGCGATACCCGGCTGGTTTTGAGTAATGCTATTTATTTTAAAGCTACCTGGCTGGAACCTTTTGAAGAATCGCTGACTGACGATAAGATTTTCCATGGTCTGGATAGTGAAGAATTCATGACTCCGATGATGAGTCTGGGTTCGGATGTTAGCTTGCCTTATTACCAGGGGGATGGATTCCAGGCGGTAGACTTGCCTTACCTGGGCGGTCAGACCTCCATGCTGGTACTGATACCAGATCCGGGAGATTTTCATGAATTTGAGGCCGGCTTGAACGCAGACACCCTCGATCAGGTGATCGGAGAATTGGTCTACAGACCCATTTATTTGAGCTTTCCCAGATTTGAATTTGAATCAGAGATCAGTTTGGCACAAACTCTGGCTGAAATGGGCATGCCCACCGCTTTCAGTGATGGGGCGGATTTCTCAGGTATGACTGGTGCCAAAGATCTCTTCATCTCCGATGTTTTTCACAAAGCTTTTGTCAGCGTTGATGAGGAAGGCACTGAAGCGGCCGCTGCTACAGCTGTGGTTATGACACTGACCGCTGCTCCTGAGAATCCCTTACGTCTGGATGTGGATCGCCCCTTCCTGTTCCTGATCCGCGACCATCAAACCAATTCGATCCTGTTTATGGGCAGGGTGGTGGAGCCCTAAAAGAACTTTCTTTGAAAATATTCCAAAAAGATAAGTGTATTCCAAAAAAGAAAAAATCCCTCGCGAGGGGGATTTTTTCTTCTTTGTTCATAGTCAAAAGAAACCGTTAATTTTCTCAACCATTATTTTCGAGCTGCCGGTCCCCGTCTTCTGTTTTCGGGCTAGGCTCAATTTTTATTCCGGTAGAAATGTCAGCTCCAACGTCATACCCCAGCGCAGGTCCGGAAGGCTTTCATTCAGGCTGATGGTGACGGTGTAGATTATATCACCTGCCTGTGTGGTGAAGGATTGGCCGATGGTTTCCACAATCCCTGTCAGAGTGGCTTCCGGGAGAGCATCAGGCCTGATTTCCACCTGCTGCCCTGCGAAGATCTTCACTACTTCGAGTTCTGTCAGGTCGCTGGTTTCGATCATAAACTGGCGCAGATCAGCCAGCTGAAGCGCCCGGCTTTCTGGCCCTACAAATTGGCCCAGATCCAGGGATATGTCGGTCACAGTGCCGGCAAAAGGAGCAGAGAGGGTGTAGCTGTCCAGGGCGTTCTGGGTTGCGGTCAGATTGACTTTAGCGCTCGAGAGACGAGATTCCAGGAGGGCTTTTTGATCCAGATCAAAGCCATCCTCCAGCCACATCTCATATGACCGTTTGGCCTCAGCTTCAGCAGCCAGAGCGGCATCCAGAGCGGCCCGGGGCCCGTCGATCTCCCGCCTGGCTTCTTCCAGGTCGCGCTGAGCCTGGTTGTAATTTTCCTGAGCTTCTTCCAGGTCGTCATCGGCTGATTGCCTGGCGTAGTTGACCTCGTCGACATCCCGGTATTTATCCCATTCATCCTGGGCGTCTTCCAAATCAGATTCCTTGTCGCGAACCTCGATCAGGGCATCGTCAACCCGATCTTCCAGGTAATCCAGATCCAGGTCTTCCCATTCCTGTTCGGCCTCTCCCCTCAGCTCCTGGGCGTCCAGGTAAACCTGCCAGGCCCCCGCGGCGCCCAGATCCGCTGTGCGGGTGAACTTGTCATAATCCTGCTGGGCCAGGGTGAGCTCCAGTTCAGCTGCTGCCAAACCTGCCTGAGCCGCCTCACTATCCTCCAGGCGTATTAAAGCTTGCCCTCGAGTGACATTATCGCCTTCCTGGACCAGGATCTCAGCAACCCGGCCCTGGACAGAGAAGTTGAGCCAGCTGGATTGGTCCGGTATCAAGCGACCCTCAGCGATGACATAATCCCTGCTGATGGTATTAACCACTGTCGGGGCAGGAGTGGCCTCTGTGGCGCAGGCACTCAGTACCAGGGAAAGAACCAGACCCAAACCCATTATGAGCATCCATTTATTTGTTTTCATTTTTTGTTCCTTTTTTGATGGCAGACCTGCTTTAGCCTGCCTTATTCATAAGCTAATACTTCACGAATGGTCAGCCGCGCCGCGTTGCGGGCGGGCAAAACGCTGGCCAGGGATGAGAGCAGGATCACAAGCCCCAGCCAGATAAAATATCCCGTGGGTGTAAAAACCACCGTAATAGGGGTGGCAAAAATGGCGTTGCTGACGATGGCGGAGAGCAAATAGGTGATGGGTACCGCCAAGATCATTCCCAATCCAAAGGAAATTAAACCAATTAATAAACCTTCCACGATCACCATGCGCACAATCTCCCAATCGGTGGCCCCGATGGCCCGCATGATGCCGATCTCCCGGGTGCGCTCCAGGACGTTCATGCTCATGGTTCCCGTCAGACCCATTGACCCGACAGTAGCTGTCAGAAGGGCCATGATCAGCAGGAAGGTGATCAGAATATCGAGACTTTCCGAGGCCTTATCCAGGGTAGATAATCCGGGGGTAGCTTCCTGAACCTGGAAACCCTCAGCCCTGAAATAAGCGTCCAGTTCTTTGGCCATCAATTGCTGGTAAGCCCGATCATGCTCCAGGGTGACAATCCGGTAGGAGAAAGAGCGGTTAGCCAGGTTCTGTTCCCGGGAAAAATACTCATAAGGCGCATAGCCGATCACTCCTTCCAGGCCAATGAACTTAAATACACCCACAACCTGCCAGGATTCAACTTTCCCCTGGATATTCAGCGGGATAGTGTCCCCTATTTGCAGATCTGGATAATAATCGTAAATTCCTTCACTGATATCCAGCCTTTTCTCATCACCGGGTAAAATCCAGCGTCCAGACACCAGCAGAGGAGATACCAGTCCGCTGTCTGCTGGAGGTGCCAGGATGCTGATATTTTCAGCAGTCGAGCCGTCAGGGAACTGGATCTCTGCCGTGCTGTAGGTCCAACCTTCCACGTGGGTCACCCGCGGGTCCTGGTAAGCGTACTGCTTGATCTCTTCCAAACGGTAAGGCCGTTCAAAATCCAGGGTGACATCCGCCAGAAAATAATTGCCGATATTATCCACGTAATCATGCAGGGTGACCCGGACATTAAAGACAGAGATAAAGATGGCCCCGCCCATGGTGAGCGTAAAGAGAGTCAGCATTAACCTGCCTCGCTGGCGGAAGGTGTTGCGCAAAGAGATCAGCATTTGGCGGGGAATACGGATGCCCCGGTCGGCCAGAGCCCGGGTGGTTTTCAACTGGAAGTTCTCAAAACGGGATCCCTTATCCCTGCCCTCTGGATCTTTGTCATTGGTATCCCTGGAACCATCTCCATCCAGGGCCTGCTGGACAGTGACCTTTGAGCCCTTGATCACGGGAACAAATCCGGCGATCAGGGGAACCAGGAGACCTACCGCTACCTGGAGGATAAAGGAAATCGGTACAATCCTGTATCCCAGTAATGAAAAACCCATCTTGTCAGCAATATATTGGGCTAGCCAGTATGCACCCTGGCCGCCAGCCGGGATGGCGATCAAAAGGGATAACAAACCAAAGACTAATAGCAGCACCAGGTACATCCTGAAGATGATCTGATCCTGTCCGCCGATCAGTTTCATGACCCCGATATGGCGCAGATGCTGATTCAGGAGACCGCTGAGGGTATTGGCAATCAGTGAGCTGGACAGGAAAACGATCAATACACCCAGGGCCATCAAGATGCCTAATACCGCATTGATGGTCGGCTCCAGGGGATGCTGGTGGGTTTTAGAGATAAAAGTTCGTCCGACAACATAACCGTTTTTATCGATCTTCTCTTTCAGATCAGCCAACACAGTCCGGATCTGGATCTCGTCATCCTGGCCGACCTCGACTGTCGCAAAAATACGGTTATAAAAATCCGGCTCGGCAAAGAATTTCAGGGTATCGGAGGTGATATAGGCCAGGGGCGGGGACAGAAAATCGATCGCGCCAGTGGAGGAATCCTGAACGATGCCAGCCACGAATATTTTTTTGATGGTTCCGTCCCGGAGCTGGACTTCAAGATATTCTCCGGGAGATATCTTGATATTTTCCAGGACATCACGCTCTAGAAGGATTTGGTTTTTCTCTGGTGCCACTGCACCGCTGACGGGTTCGAGCAGGTTTATGCGATTCTCTGTAAAATCTTCCAGGGCCAGCACATCAACCGTGATCCAGCGGGTTTCGCCCTGGGGTCTAACCTTGAGATTAAAGACACGGCGTGCTTCGGCTTCCTGGACCCCCTCAAAATTCCGGACCGTATTAAGCAGATCCTGGTCAAAATCATCCATCCTGATTTCCATATTGGAGGGATTATTGGCCGCATAGCTGGTGCCCATGTCCTCGGAGATGATCACATAGGCCCCGGCAATGACGCCAATAGCAAATACACCCACGGCAATGGAAAAAACCACCAGTACCGTGCGGGCTTTATTATCGATCAGATCTGAGAGCACTTTTTGCCAGCGGGGGCGCATACTTATCTCCTGTCAGGTTTTCAGCCGAATAATCCTCTGGTCTTTTTTCTACGGTCAGCCGCTTGTCTTTTCTTGAGTCTGTCCTGAACCATCTTAGTAATGGCTTTTTCTGTCAGTGGTGACTGGTCTATCAGCCAGTTAAAATCTTCCCGGGAAATGGACAGCAGGTCGACCGGGCCATCCACTGAGGCCCGCACACTGGCAATTGACTTACCGCCGCTGAGCAGTTCCATTTCGCCGAAGATGTCGTTGCGCTGTAAAGTTGAGATGAGCACATCGTCGCTTCGGCGCTTCTTTAACACGATATCTACTGCCCCATTCTGGATCAGGTAGAGGTTATTGACCGGCTTTCTGATCTCGATGATGGTCGCCCCCGGCTGAAAATGGAGAGGTTTGACGCGGTGGCCAAGTTCCATCATCAGCGGATGGGTTAACAAGGGCAGGGACTGGGCGATGGTCTCGTTGACCAGTTCGCCGTCGGAAATGAAGACCGTGCGTGAAGCCCTCTTGGTCATTGAGGGGTCGTGGGTGACCATAATGATGGTTTTTCCCTGTCCGGAAAGTTTTTCAAACAGTTCGATGATTTCCCCTGCGGAGCGGGAATCCAGGTTGCCGGTAGGCTCATCGGCTACCAGGATTGGGGCATCGTTGGCCAGGGCCCGGGCGATAGCCGCACTCTGCTGCTGTCCCCGGGAGACTGCCCGGGGGAGCTGCTGGGCCTGTCCTTCCAGGCCGACCAGGGCCAATAACTCAAGGGCTTTTTTGGGCCGCTGATCAATATCGTATTTGCCAACATAATCCATCGGCAGCATGACGTTTTCCATCAGATTAAGCATAGGTAAAAGCTGGAAAAACTGGAAAACAATACCCAGGTTTCGCCCTCTCCATAAGGAGCGTTTGCTTTCACTCATGGCATAAAGATCCACTCCGTCCACCAGGACCCGTCCGCTAGTGGGGTGGTCGATACCGGTCAGCATGTTAAGCAGAGTTGATTTGCCGCTGCCAGACTTGCCGATCACAGCTGCAAATTCTCCCCGCTGGAGGGTGAGGTCGATACCCCGCAGAGCAGTGAATTCCCCTGCCGCACTGCTAAAGGTTTTAACCACTCCCTGCATCTGGATCACCTCTGTCTCCTGGACCGGAAGGGCTGGGCTGGAAAGACGACCGCTCACAGCTCTCCTCCTTCCTTAATCAGCTCACCATCGGCAATGTTGACGAAACGTGAGAATCGGGGCAGTAAACTACGGTCATGAGTGACCATGATAATCGTGCGGTCTGCTCCTAAAAGTCCCTGAAAAATGCTGAAGATATGATCCGCTGTGACAGAATCCAGGCTTCCGGTAGGCTCGTCAGCCACGATCAGGGGAGGGTCGTTGGCCAGGGCCCGGGCGATGGCGACCCTTTGCTGCTGGCCGCCGGAAATCTGGGAGGGAAATTTATAAACGTGCTCGGAGAGCTCAACCATCTCCAGCAGCTCGAGGGCCCGCTCTTTGGATCTGCGGGGATGGAACAGTCCGCTCATATCCATGGGCATCATTACGTTCTGAACCAGGTTGAGCATGGGTAATAGTTGAAAGGACTGGTAGATGACACCCATCGTGCGTCCACGCCAGAGAGTAAGCTGATTTTCAGTGAGCTCGGTCAGGTTGAGACTGGAGCCATTGGCCTGCACTCGCACCTCACCAGAAGTTATTTGATCGACCCCGGTGATCATATTAAGCAGGGTTGATTTTCCAGCGCCTGATTTTCCAACCACGCCCAAAAATTCGCCGGGATATATATCCAGATTTATGCTTTTTAGGGCAGGGAAAGCCCCGGCTTTGGTATGGTAGTCCTTGGAGACTCCCCGGAGTTCGATCAGGGGAGATATCGAGTCGGTCATTAGTTCCTGAAATCCATTTTGGGTTGAATAATTAAAACTTTCATTGTCGTAAATACCTGATCCCTTGAGGGAGTCAGGCCTCGCCGGTCATCACCAGCCAGGTGGGTTTGATGATCAGGTTAGTGAAAATATCCCCCATTTTCTGGGGAGAATTTGGCAGGTCGTTATCGAGCCACCAGCGCATGAGAGAAAAGACCGAGGCGATGATGTGGTTGGCAGCTACCTCGGCGGGAATATTCTCCTGGGGCATAGCCGACAAGAGCAGAGCGGCCTTTTGGCAGGCCCGGTCCATCACCGGTTCAAGCACAAAACGAAGGTTGTCATCCAGCAGCAAAAAACAGAAAATCTTCTGATTGTCCTTGATGTGCTGGAAAAGTGTGTGTCCAACCTGCTGGAAAAATTCCACCGGATCCGCAATCATCTCACCCGACAGGGGAAGGTCCAGGATCTGATAAAAATCATCTAAACGGTCCTGGGCTACACTGACCAGCAGCTCGTCCAAACCGGTGTAATGCCGGAAATAGGTCCGGTAGCCGATATCAGCCCTGTTGGTGACATCCTGGATGGTGATGTTCTTGTAGCCCTTTTCAAGGGCCTCGGTAATTAAGGCCTCACCCAGCAGTTTTCGGGTTCTCAGTATGCGGCGATCCTCACTCATAATTATGGCACCTTTGATGCATTATGGCATATGAAGGGTCATAATTCTAGTGCCAAGTTAGAGATTGGTCAAGGTGCTGGGGATCATAATTAGCATACAGAGATGTTAGGGGAAAAATGACAGGAGTCACGGGAAACTCAGTGGATGTTGAGTTTCCGGCGTAAGATGGAAGATTCCTTGCTGATGAGTCGAGAATACTTTACATTATGTAAAGAACACTTGACACAGAGAAAAAATCATTGTAGAATGTGGTTGTCAAGTATGCTTTACATAAGGAGAAAGGCGAAAATGAATCCCAAAGAACAGCGATCCATTGGAAATGACAAGATCAGAACAGTTATCATGACCGCTATCACAGGTGGGGCTTTTGGGCTTTTATATGGGTATGGTTTTGAAATCAGCCTGTGGCTTGGTGTTTTAATCGGTGCCCTGTTTGGTGCAGCTGTTGGCTTTCGGATCAGTAAACGGCCTCCCAGGATGGAATATCCCATGGCCATATTCCACCGGATCATGATGGCGGCGACTTTCCTGCTGCTGACCAGCTTTGGATACAGCTATTTGCTTGATCAGAATTTAAACCAGACCCAACAGTACTGGGCAGCAGCCCTCCCCTTGCTGGGATGGTCGATTCTTGTTGTCAGCATTGGGCTGGCAATTGCCAGCCTGGATGAAATGCAGCGCCGGATTCAGACCGAAGCGATTGCGATAGGTTTCGCGGGAACAGCAATCTTCGTTGGAGGGTACGCGCTGTTCCAATTTGCAGGTCTCCCAGAAGTGAATGTAGGCCTGGTGTTGTTAGCCATGTCAGGCTTCTGGTTAGCAGGTAAATTATGGACCTTATGGAGATACCGGTGAGAAGCAGATTGAAAGTATTGCGAGCTGAGAGGGATTGGTCCCAGGCCCAGCTGGCTGAAGTCTTGGGTGTCTCCCGGCAGACCATTAACGCAATCGAGACCGGGAAGTATGATCCCAGTTTGCCCCTGGCATTTAAGATGGCTAAACTATTTGAGCGTTCGATCGAGGATATATTTTTGCCGGATGAAGTAGAGGAAAATTAGTATGTCCCAGGTCCTCCCCTGGTTAATAAAAAAGCGCCATCTTGAAAGGATGGCGCTTTTTCATATTTGTTACCCTAACCTTGCCAATTCCTCTTCCGCAACCTCAGGTTCGAGTTTCTTGAAGAGCGGTTTGGGTTTGTTAAAGGGCCAGCCAGCCTGGATATCGCTCAACTGCCAGTCACAGCAAACCTCTCCTTCACGATAACGGAGTACAGTATGCGTACCCAGGTTGTCGCTGATCTCTTCGGTATACTGCTTTCCAAAGAGTGGCTTATCATAACCAAGGGTGAGATGCAGCTGTTCACAAGTAAATGGAAGAACCGGCGCAAAAAGGACCTTGAGGGAGTCAATGGCCTTAATTGCCGTGTAGATGGTTTTTCCGGCGCTTTCCTTATCTTCCTTGATCTCAAACCAGGGGGCTTTATCATCCAGGTATTTATTCACTTCACCTGCCAAGCGCATGGTTTCAGTCAGCGCAACCCGCAGTTTAACCCGATCATACAGGTCCCCAACCATCTCAAAACCATCTTCGATGATTTTCAGGATAGCAAGATCCTCAGGGCGCAACTCCCCGGGATCCGGGACTATACCATCCCACTGTTTATGAGCAAAGGATAGGACCCGGTTGACCAGGTTCCCCCAGGTGGCGACCAGTTCGTTATTATTGCGGGTCACGAAGGCACTCCATTCCCAATCTGCGTCCCGGGTTTCGGGCATATTGGCAGTCAGATAATAGCGCAGGGGATCAGGGTCATAACGGGAGAGAAAGTCCAGACCGTCCACTACCCAGTTGCGGCTGCCGGAGATCTTTTTTCCCTCCATATTCAGGAATTCGTTAGCTGGAACATCATAGGGAAGCACCAGTTCGTGGGAGTCATCTTCATCAAAGAGGGCCCCGAATTTATTTCCAACACCGGCCAGCTCTGCCGGCCAGATCACGGCATGGAAAGGGATGTTATCCTTGCCAATGAAATAATAAGCCCGGCTGTCTTTGTTGTACCACCAGTCCTTCCAGCGTTCCTGATCTCCTGAAATGGCGGCCCATTCAATAGCTGCAGAAAGATAACCGATCACAGCTTCAAACCAGACATAGAGGCGTTTCTCTTCCCAGCCCGGCACTGGAACAGGTATTCCCCATTTCAGATCACGGGTGATAGCCCTCCCGTGAAGGTCCTCGGCCAGGATTTGACCCAGGGATTGGCGCAGAACATTCGGCCGCCAGTAATCTTCCCTCGTTTTGAGGAATTCCACGATTTGGGGCTGGAGAGCGCCCAGATCAAGGTAAAAATGTTCCGTTTCCCGAAGTTCCGGGGTTGAGCCATCCATTTTGGAGCGGGGATTGATCAAACCATTGGATTCCAGCAGGCTGCCGCATTGATCGCATTGATCGCCGCGGGCGTTCTCGTAACCGCAGATATAACAGGTGCCTTCCACATAGCGGTCAGGTAAAAACCGTTCCTGGGTGGTCGAATACCATTGTTTCTGGGTTTCCACATAGAGGTAGCCCTGTTCTTTCAGGGCGCTGAACATCGTTTGGGAAACTTTAAAATGGTTCTGTGTGTGGGTGCTGGTGAAGAGGTCGTAGCTCAAACCGGATTTCTGAAAAAGATCCAGGAATTTGGCGTGGTATTCCTTGTAAACTTCTTCAGGAGTTTTGTTTTCCTGATCTGCCCTGACGGTGATAGGTGTCCCGTGGGAATCGGATCCCGAAACCATTAATACCTTATTTCCCTGCAGCCGATGGAACCTGGCATAGATATCAGCCGGGAGATAGGATCCGGTCATATTGCCGACATGGATATCAGCGCTGGCATAAGGCCAGGCTACGGCGACGAGGATATTTCTATTCATGGGTTACTCCAATAAAATGCTTAACAAAAAAAGCTGCCCTTGATGGACAGCCATGGTTATTAGTTTATTTGCGGATCAGCGATCTTTTCTAATCCGTACGGCTGCCATATTCAAGGGTGGGCTCACTTGGCCCTTCCTCATGACCATCATCATTGCAGCTAAAAATCCAATCAGAAATAGAATAAACACAGCAATTTCCTTTCTTAAACTTTATCCTAGTCTATATTGGGAGGGGTATTTTGTCAACCCTGGCTAGAACCGAGTGTCAGCCTGACAGTTAAACCTTATTCGCCCCCTTCCAGCATTTCGTTTTTAAATGGTATATGAAGATTTCCAATTTTAATCACCGGCTGTAAAAATGGAACCGAATCGCCAAACTCAAGAGGCCAGGTAGGGGCGGTGACATTTCCCAGTGTTTTACCATTTAATGTTGCAGATCCTCGTGTGATTGTGAAAAGTCGATCTGTCGCCCCATGATAATAAGGTTTCCCTTTTTCAGTCTTCCCGAATATCTTCGATCCCTGTTTGGCCACCAATAAATTTACCAAGAAGTCCGAAATTGCCAAAATGGGCTTGGAAACTTTAATAGAAGTGGGCGGACTCCCTGAAAGACCAACAATCAGACGTGACCAAAGGGTCTCTTTTAAATCTAATTCAACCTCAATCTCTTGGTCACCATTAATCGATTCGCACCTGATATTCAGTTGTTTTCCCACGTCAGATTCAAGGGAGATTGAAGCATCCCAAATCTCGTCAAAGACATGATAAAGGCAGACAATCTCGCTTGATGCTGGAGGATCAGAAAAGAGGATTCTTTTATTGTCTGGTGTTATTAACCAGAGATTTGAGAAGGAAGAGATTCGTGTCGGAGTTGAATCCCAGCTGGCTAGATAGATATAATAACTACTTGAAAATGGGATAAAAGAAGACTGGTAACCATGAAATGCCTTGAGGTCCAAAAGATCCACAGCATACCTCCATTAACGATTAGTCCTGTAATCTTACCGCTGAAGAGATAGGTACATACACCTCATGGAAAAATTCAACCCCCTCCGGGACCTGATGTTAATGATTATATATTAAGAGACGGGAAAGGGAGGAATGGATTCAATGACCGACCCGACCTGCAGGCGGTGGAAGCGGGCATAGATATCAGCCGGGAGGTAGGAACCGGTCATATTGCCGACGTGGATATCAGCGCTGACGGAACCTTTGAAACAGTCCAGAAAAACGGTATAAAGATTCCAATGTAGGACTGATATAATTTAATTATAAAGATATCAAGGAGAATTACCAGCTTTGCTGGATAACAGGTGTAAAGTGCTTGTT
>CAZVIH010000083.1:0-49349 GCA_964627755.1 uncultured Anaerolineales bacterium | reverse complement strand
ATCACTAAAACGAATGTCGCTAGGAGTAACTCAAAACCAGTTAATGAGATTTTTTTATCAGCGTAGGTTTTCCAGATGAACCAGATAAAAAAAACAAGGAAAATAATTCCAATATTAAGAATGCTGGGATAATAACTATTGATGTGAATAAGCCATGTCCCCCCAATAAATCTGAAGTATATGGCCAATATCAAAAATAACAGAGTTCCATATCCTCTGTAACTTAGTGATTTTTTCTCTCGAGTTTGATAAATTTTTTTCCCCAGCATATATTAACCCTGGAAATCTTCATCACAAGATTTCGCCCTGATGCCAATGTTACCGCTCTATTAACACGGATATTGAGTCCTGGTACTCAATCTTCCAGCCAGTATTTTGTAAAGCTCTGGCTATGTCAGTATCCGATTTAACCAAAACCAAATTGATTTGATATTCATCCAAATTTTCTGGCAAATTTGATTGCGGGGACATGATCGATAAGTAATCATTTAAAATTTCGTCCCCAAACAGATCTGTTCTTCCATCCACAAAAACAGGATTGTCTCGCAGGTTCCAGATCAAATATCCACCCCAGTTGTAATCATTAAATATATTGCCCGTAATCCCTGAACTCCCCAACCACTCAACCGCGTCTACGGGGAAAATGCCCCTCTCTGCCTGGAGGACAAACTCTCTTTCATTCACCTTCACAATTTTCCAACCTACGCCAACAAGCAAGAAGCCGATGATCACGCAATTTAATAAATTCTTAAATCCTGGTTTTAACTCTTGATTGTTTTGGTTTGTCTTATCCAAGAACTTTTCGACCCATTGAAGTTTCTGCTTGGCTACGTCCAGCCAATTTTCTATAACGCCGGCAAGGTATCTTGAAAAGATCGGCGCAGCTACAAGTGCAAATGGCCCAAAATTCCTCCGCGCTGTTAGCGCGGCCCAACTGAAAACGATTAATGGTATTAGCTCCGCCCCATCAATGCTTTTTTGGGACAGGCCAATTAAACTGAAAACACCCAGCATCATCCAAAGCATAGGCTGCTGGAATGCTTGATGAAAATCAGGCGAAGCCCATTCACTAATCACATTCTGAAGGGTTTCAACCCCCACTGTGTTAAACGGTATCCTCCACATATCAAGGCCAAATGGATTGATCAAGACCACCAGGAAGCCGCCCATTATAAAAATGGCAAAAATACCCATCTGCCGCCAGGATAAGCTTTCGCTGGATTCTATGAAGAATATTTTATTTAACAATTCCCCAACAATCACAGACCCCATAAAAATAATACCCAGCACATATCCCCCATGTAGATTTCCCCATAAAATAAAAATCGGCAAGGATCCTATTAAGTATCCAGAATTTTTTGTTCTTTTATACTGGAATATCAAATAACTCAGTAACGAAAACAGTACCAGAGAATGTATTTGAGGTCTGGGGGACCAGACTACGCTGGATACTACAGCTGCGAATAATAAAACGGCACTCCGTAAAAGTGGGTGTCCTTTCATTTGCAGATACACAAAAAACATAGCTAAAACCGCGCATGTTCCAACCCAAATCGATAAACCATAATAATTACCAGCCTTGAAGGTTAAAAACATAACAACCTGAGACAGCCAGCTGTGGTTTATCCAAGCCGAACCTTCTCTGGTAAACGAAAATGTGTCAACTGAGTAAACTTCCTGATTGAGCAATGTTTCTTCACCTGCTCTTAAATGCCACCACATATCTGTATCAAGAGGGGTGCGTACTGCCATAATCAATATTAACAGAAGGGCTATGATCGGATAGAGTTTTTCTTCTTTGATCCAGGGCATATTTTTATCCCATCTAAATATACAACCTCAATGAATTCTCACTGTCCCTCAGTGTAAAACCATATTTCAGCCGTTTTATCGTTATATCCCTCTTTCCAAGCATTGCTGTCCTCAAGGGCAGACCCTAACATAGATCCGGCCGGCATAATCACCCACTGGATGTGATAATTACGAAGGATATCCTGCCATCCATCAGCAAGGGTTATGATCTTTTCGTATTCTCGAGTTAATTCTTCACCATAAAAATCTGTCTGTCCATCAATAAATACTTTGCGTTCCGGCCAAAACCGGTACAACAAATATCCGCCCCATGGGAAATAATTAAAACCGTTCCCCACGGGCTGATTATCTTCAAGCCATTCTGAAGCCTCTACCGGAAAAACCTCTTCAGAAAACTTGTTTCCATTCCTCTGAAAATCCAGTTTGATACCGCCTAAAAGCAACACCAGCGTCAGCACCACCGCAATCATTGACCATAATCCCCCTTTTATACTTTCTTCAGTCATTGCAATTTTTTCCTGAAAATCTATGAATCTATCCACCAATATTGATTCGTTCCAATCGCAAAGAATTCCGCAGGCTTCTGAAGTTAATAAAGGAATCACAGTTACAACGTAAAGAGGGATATTCCTGGCTGAATAAAGAGCCATAACCGTCCAACCGCCTACAATAAACAAGTGTGGAAAAGCTATTCGCTTTTTGCATAATCCTAAAATCAGCATCGAACAAAAGATCAACAGCAAAAAAGGCCAAAACGCGGGTTGCTGAAAGTCTGGTGGCAAATATTCAATTGTATGGCTTACTAAATACTGGTTTCCCAGAAAACCAAACCCTGTCTTCCAGATTCCAAAGCCATCTGGATTGATCAAACTAACAAGGAATGAAGTGATACCAATCCACAAGAAAGATTGATTCTTGTGGATTGATATCTTCTGTTCTATCAACATACCGACGAAGTAGCATGACCAAATAAACAAACCAGCTATAAACGCACCGTGGAGATTTACCCATATCAGCATCAGGATCGGAAATATTAACCATGATTTCCGAATACCAAGGCGCATTTTTTCAAGTTCACCAATCCATATAGCCGCCAAGAAAATTGTAAATATATGGGGCCGGGTCAACCAATGCAGGCTGGATGCAGCCGCGCCGAGAATTCCTCCAAACAAAGCTATCAAACTCATATTGCTCAAATTCAGACTATATTTATAAACGAACCACAAAGAGCCAGCGATAACCAATGCTGTTAACCAAACCACCCCGTTCAAACCTGCTGCTTTATAGATCATCCCAAAAATCAGATCGGAGAGCCATTCATGTGGAGTCAATGGATCTCCAGTCTTCGTAAAAGAAAAGATATCCTCAGTTGGGATATCCCGGCTATCCAATATGTAGTTTCCAAGTGTGATATGCCTGCCAAGATCCCCGTCAATATTCATCATCCTGGGGCCAAGTCCAATGACTGCCGCAAATATTGCAATGAAAAATATTTCGCCTAGACGGGGAATCAATATAGTTTGTAATTTCTGAAAGATACTATTGTTTTTCATGGATTGGTAGTAACTCCTAATCCAAGTTCATAGGCATGGATAGGCAAGGATAAATTGTAGAAAATATGAAAATCTCCTACTGTTTTTTCCTCCCAGCTTATTCCGATACTCGTAAACTCATCCCTTAAATACTCGTTAAGGTCCGGGTGTTTGGTTGTAATATAAGCTATATCTTCTGAAGTCTCGACAATTTCTTGGTACGGCTTGTAACGATCGTCTCTGGCAGTATACCTGAAGTCTTCATGGTATGGGAGACTGGGGAGGAAAATTATCTCCTCTTCTGATAAGAACGCCAGTGGGTAAGAAACCCAATAATTCGAATAGCCAGTGTGGATCTGGTTATGATCTAAAAATGTTATCAATTCATCCATATAACTTTGATCAATCTGTCCAACATTATCAAACTGTGTTGTTATTCCAGGCGGATTAGTTTTCACGGATTGGATTGTTCCGCCAAGATTGAATATCAATACCAATAAAACTACCCCATATTCCAATAATCTTTTATTAGCAAAGGCAGTTATCAATAGATTAGCTCCAAAGATCGCTATTGGTGTCATCAAGGGAAGAAAATATCTTCCTGATGGATCATCACCGTAGGGTGAAAAAATGAATCCCACAGCTAGCGTCAAACCCATCAATCCCAATATTCTGAGTCCTTTATTTTCTTGATTTTCCTTAATATATTTAATATTGAAGATTAATACAGACAACCAAAAGACCAAGATAATGGGGAGGAGAGGAAGCATCAACCAACGGATATCCCAGGGCGGACGAAAACCCAGCAGTGCTGTGCCGCCAAAAACAAACAGGTTTATCAATCTAATCAGGGGCCTCATCAGCCAGGGACCAGCTCCAGTACCTTTTATAGCTCCACCCGCCAGCTCCGTAAGGATACTCAGATCTCCAGTCTGGAGAGCTGAGAACCACCAAGGAGCCGATCCGATTATGCCGCCGACTATTAAAAATATCACAGGTAGAATTATTTTTTTAGAAGTAGGCCTAAATAAGTAAAGGATCATAACAAAGCATATTGGCAGCGTGTATATCAGACTCAAACCAATCACCCAAAACGCAAATCCTGCACCTATTCCCCATAAAAACAATCCCGAATATACCGCCCGGTCAAGCTCAGATCCACACGCTTTGATTTGATTGATAATCGATAGACCTCCCAGGAGCAATAGATTTCCCATCAAGAGCATTTCCCCGTATCCGCCCAGGCTCACTGTGCTATAGAGAGTCACATTCACAGGTGGAATAGCCATGATCAAACCAGTATAAAGCACAGCGCGCTTCGAGTTCAGCAGCCTGTGTGCCAGCATCATTGTTGTAAGAACTGTTCCCAGATAAAGTAATCCCTGGAGAAGTCGGATGACCCAAATATTCTCCCCGACAATCTTAAAACCTATTGCGACCAACATCGCATCCAAACTGCCCATGTAAGATTGTCCATAAAAGAATAATGGGATATTCCCCTGGTTGATGTGACGAGCCATTAAAGCTACAATCGCCTCGTCTGCATTAAATGGCGTAATATTAACTGGAGAAATGATGATCTTTATCGCTCCTGCGATAACGATCGGAATTGAGTAGCTAACAAATGTTTTGATTTTCGCTTTTTTATTCATAAACCCAAGTAGATTTTTACATTATTCATAGCTTATAATTCATACATCTTGCTGCATTAATCCAGGATTTCTAATGATCGATCAGATAAAAAAAGAGTGGATAATTCATTTATTATGTTTGATTTTTACATTTTTTTATCTGTGGGGAATGGACCTGGTTCCATTCCACCCCGATGAAAGCACACAAATATTTATGAGCCAGGATGTATTTGATTTCATAAAAGATCCACTATCCTTAGCTTATTCACCTGGTGTTGAACTCACTAATAGAATGACCTACAGGTCGATTGATGGCCCTCTTACGCGTTATATAATAGGTTTCGCTCGTTATATTACTCGTTCTCCGGGACTGCTGTCCGACTGGGATTGGTCACATACCTGGGAACAGAATCTTGAGGCAGGTGCATATCCATCGTCAGCCTTGTTAACTACCGCGCGTTTAATTCCTACTCTTCTAGTCCCAATTTCCATCTATCTGTTTTATTTCAGTATTCGAAAGACCTTACCAAAAACCCCTGCTCATATTGCTTCAATTTATTTAGGATTGAACTCATTAATTCTTCTTCACGGTAGAAGAGCTATGGCAGAGCCTGCTCTACTATTTGGGATCACGTTGTTCCTTTGGTCTATTACACGAGATCGAATTAAGCCAATCCTTGTTGGTTTCGCTCTTGCTATTGCCTTCAATGCCAAGCAAACGGGAGCTTTCTTAATCCCTGTTGGAATTATAGCAGTATGCACACTTCCTGATGAAGATCAGCACCTGAAAAATATGTTAGCTCGAAGTGTTGCACTGCTGGCAGTTTTCCTAATCATAACTCTGCTTTTGAATCCTTTCTATTGGAAATCACCTCTAGCTGCAATCATAGTTAGTTATCAAACACGCTCCCAGTTGCTCAATCTTCAAATGGCTGATCACTTAGGAGGAGCCCGTCCAAGTGTTTTCGCGTTATTTTTTAGCCTCATCTCCAATCTGTTTATATCGCCACCGGCGGTATATGAGATCAGTAAATATCTTGAACCTCTATCGCGCCAAATCCAGATTTACCAGGGCATCCTACCTCATAATTGGGGACGCGGCCTGATTGCCGGCTCTCTCCAACTCACAATATCTCTAAGTGGTTTTTATGTTATGTGTAAAAGGTATTCTTCACAATCAAAACCTATTCAGAAAAGTCTTATATTGTGGCTGCTGACTACAATTTTTTTGACTTTAGGTATATCCATCGCTCTTCCCATTCCCTGGCAGCGCTACATCGTGCCGCTTCTACCTCTGGTCGCTTTCTGGGTCGGTTATGGTTTTTTGCCCATTTCAGAGGCTCTCCAATCCGTTTTTATGGAAAGAAAATCAAGTTTGGATACATCCAACTAGCTCCGATTTATTATCTAAAAGTCACCCTGGGGAGAGACCGTGCACAACCACAAATGTCGTGCCCTGAGAGGTATCCTTTTTTTCAAATGAAATTACTGAATTAAACGACGACCTAGACATGTGAACCATGTCTAAGAATGTATATCTCACTGTTGATTTGCATTTATCCATGGTTCACAGAGCAATTACACACCTTACCTGGGGTTTATAGATCCTTTTTTGGTATTGGAACCCATCTTGTAAATCCAAAATTATCAATATTTAGGTTTATCTAATTTGCAATTTCAAAAGTTGAAACACCATTTTATTATCCCTAATACCTCCAGATCATTCATATAATCCCGTTAAAAAGGCATCCAACTGTCATAAAAAAAGGTCCAGGGTGCCATTATTGACGTTTTTTGTCCTAAATATCAGGACTTTTCATTTTTTTTAGGACAACACAAAAGACTTGCGGTGTGGTTTATAATAAGGCATACTACTATTAGTTGTATCTCCTTACCAGATTTCTGGTGAGTGTTCATTTAAAACCCTCCGGGGAGACGATTGAATGACCGTCATATCATTGCGTGCTTATATCAAGGAGATCGATTCGTATATTGATCAGACGCGTCTAGATGAAGCGATAGCGCACTGCCGACACATTCTATCCAAGTTTCCCAAACATATTGATACTTACCGATTGCTTGGAAAAGCTTACCTGGAAAATAATCAAAACAGCAATGCCGCAGATATTTTCCAACGCGTTTTATCTGCAGTTCCTGATGATTTTATCTCCCACGTGGGTATGAGTGTTATCCGGGAAGAAGAAGGAAATCTAGCTGCGGCTGTGGTACATATGGAAAAAGCATTTGAAAACGAACCGTACAATAGCGAGATCCAAGTAGAGCTCAAACGCCTTTATGGCAAACGGGACGGAATGGAACCGTCCAAAGTTCGCTTGACCCAGGGCGCCCTGGCGCGCATGTACCTCCGGGGTGAACTGTTCAAACAAGGTATTTCTGAGTTGAGAACTGCAATAAGTGACAATCCAGACCGATACGATCTGAAGACTTTGTTAACAGAGGCTTATATGGCAGGGAACCAATTATCTAATGCAATAGATATAGCAAGCGATATTTTAAAGAAATATCCATTTAATCTGATGGCAAATCGGATCATGGCCAGATCATTAAAAACCCATGACCACCCCCAAGAGATGGCAATCTGCACCAAGAGGTTATATGCTCTTTCCCCTTATGAAGCATATATATCAGAACATGCACCTTCCCTTGAACTAGTGCCAGATCGTGCAATCACTATCAATCAATTAGAGTGGAACGAAGGTGCCCAAAGTATTTAAGACTAAACCTCCAAATTTATTATGAGATTGTAATTTCCGTACCTGGTCAGTAATTATTAGAAACCTTAGGAAAAAGAGAATATTATGCCAGAAGATATTAATGGAACTCCACTGTCGGAAGACCAGAATCCGAATCATGGAAATCAAAAGGATAATATCCCAGATTGGATGAAAGAAGCGGGTTGGGGAAAAGACAGCGGTATATTCGATGAATCGAAACCCGTCTTTGATAATATTGATGACGATGAAGACGATATCGTCCCAGCTGACATCCCTGCCTGGCTTGAAGAGGCGGCTCCGGATGGAATAAATATCGATCCTAATGCCACGCCTGCTTTCGAAGAGGGTTCTTTTATTACCACTGGAGATCTTATCCCCAGAATTCCTCAGAAAGAGGATACTGAACCAGCCGAGCCAGTTCCTGTTGAGAAAACAGAAATTAAAAAAAGTACATCCGAATTGGATATCCCATCCTGGTTGAAAAACCTTGAGCTGGATGAAGATTCCCAGGAAACCGCAGTTGCCTGGTTAGAAAACATGCCCGAAGATCTGCGTGCAACTGATGAAGAAATCGCAGCTTCAAAGCTCCCCAAAACAGAAGCGCCAGAGTCCTCCGAAACTGAAACACTTGAACCCCCAGTTGATGAATTGGCCTGGATAGACGAAATTGCCCAACAATCCGAAAAAGAAAAAACCCAGGACTATCTAACTCAAGCAGAACTTTCAGAGGATTTAGTAGCTTCTGAGCTGATACCTGAACAAGGTGCCGAGGAACAAATCTTCGACCAAGAAGAAATCCAATCCATGAAAAGCGAAACTCCAGATTGGTTACATGAACTCGGAGATGATGATTCTCAGCCCTCTGGCCCACAAATACCTGAAAGTATCGAATCAACACCCATGTCTTTAGATCCCTCATCACCCCAGGAAAACTTGGACGGGGTTGATCTGATGCCTGATTGGTTATCTGAGCTTGCCGCTGACGACTCTCCACCTGTATCTGAGATCAGTCCCAAAATGGAGCCTGATCTCACTTCGGAAGACAAAAGCAGTGATTTACCTGATTGGTTGGGTGAATTTGAATCAGCCACCGTGGAATCAGAACCAGAGGAAAATTCCGACCCGGATTGGCTAGATATTCTGGCTAATCAAGGCGCAGCACCGGCAGCAGGTGAACAAATTCCACAAAACCAAGAGGATACCATTGAGCCAGAATCCACCGAGATATCTCCGCAACCAACTAGTGAATTCGAGGGAGATGTTTCACCACTTGACGAGACCTTGAACACTCAAGTCCCGGATTGGTTATCAAAAATTGCAGAAGCCGAGAAAATTAAAGAAGAAAGTGGAGAACCTGCAGCAGAATCCACAATAAGTAATTTAGACGATTCTGCCTCCTGGTTGGATCAAATAGACAAACCTGTTGAAGATGGATCTGAACCTGATGTGTCGTCCACTGATGGTGAAGTGTTAGACTGGCTAGAGAATATGGATGAAAAGCCAGAAGAGATCAGTGAGTTTAATGATCTGCGTGATTCGCTTACTGGCGAGCTAGCGGTTGAAGATACTGATCAAAAATCAGTCGAACTTGAAACCGCCAAATATCTCAAACAAGAAGAATCCACAGAGAGCATGCCTGATTGGTTGTCTGAGATCGCCGGGGAGGATGCCGATGAGCCAACCTCCCTAGAAAACGCCATCCGCCAATCAGATCACTCTCTCAGCGATGAGGAAAAAGCTTTTCTGAACCAGTCCGAAGAAACCCAGGATGAAAACGCTGATTGGCTTGCAAAATTAGACCTGGCAGACGATGAAATAATTCCTGAAGCAGAGATTCCTGCCATCAAGGTAGATCTCCCCGATGAAGATGCCTCTTTGGAAACAATCCAATCAGAAGTATCTGACGATCTTGGACTATCTGGCGGCATTCTTGACAGATTAAAAGACCCAGCAGAGTCTGCTGATCCTGAAGTTCCTCAGTGGTTGGAAAATCTAAAAAAAGAAGAAGATCCACAAGAAACCGCAATCCTCTGGCTCAAACAATTCGTTGAGCGCGGGAATAAAGCCGACCTACAGGATGAAATTAAACGTTACACTGATGAACTGAACCCTGGAGATACAGTTCCAAAATGGATGGAGGATCTGAAACATGAAGAGGATCCCCAGACAACTGCAATGCTCTGGCTTGAAAAACTTGCCGGTGAACGTCCAGCGCCTGAGCGACCTATACCTCCCAGGGAAGAACCTCAAGCCGATTGGCTGGCCGAATTAGAAAAAGAGGAATCACAAGAACCTGTTGTGTCCCAAGAAGAACCAATAAAAGATTTTCGTGATACAAGCGATGGTTGGTTAGCCGACCTAGAAATTGATGAAAAATTAAAATCCGAAGAAACAGAATTACCGGATTGGTCAGACACTGAAACTGAAGGACCAGAGGGAGGAGAAACACCACTTTGGATGAAAGCAACATCACCTCTTGAGGGAGAATTCCACACAGATGAATTAGCTGGAAACCCAGAAAAAGAAGTTGAGATTCCCGCTTGGCTGGCAGGATATGGCGAAGGCGAGGAGCCCACAGACGAAAGAATACCTCCATCTCCTGGTCCAGCTGAAGAAGATTCGGAACCTGATGAATATGCCTGGGTCTCTGAAAAAGAAACATCACCTCCCCAAAAACCATCCAAAGATCCAATCGATCTCAACAAGGTAGGCATCTCGCAGCTCGAATCCATTTTAGGGATTAGCTACCAAGTTGCTCACGGGATAGTAACACACAGAGAAAAACATGGTCCATATCGAGAGCTCAAGGATCTCCTTGATGTTCCAGAAATCACTGATGAACAGACCATCGAGATTCTGAAACCAGAAGTGTTTATTCGACCTGTTAAGGAAAAACCCAAATCCAAACCAGTAACAAAGGATGCTTCTGTTGAAGAGCGAATGCAGTTAGCCCAGGCACTCTTAGCAGAGTCCCAAATCCCTGAAGCGCTGGAGCATTTCACATACTTGATCAAGAAGAAAAAATCTATACCTCTGATCATCGAAAGCCTTATTCAGGCGGCAGCAGACAACCCTGTGGATATCTCTATTTTAAAAACCCTGGGAGATGCCTATATGCGAATTGACAAGCTCGATGAAGCATTAGCAGCCTATACCAATGCGGAGGAATTACTGCACTGAGACTACCACCAATAACACAAAAAGAGACATTGTATAAACAATGTCTCTTTTTTAATTAATTCATTTTCTATCAATCAAGCTAATACTATTCCCAATCAGCGTCAATCCATGTATACTTATCCAGTGATAAATTTTCATTTTGGGAGGATTTTGTGGAAAAGACCTTAGTATTAATAAAACCAGATGGAGTTCAGCGGGGTTTGATAGGCGAGGTTATCAAACGTCTGGAGAACAGAGGGCTCCGTTTAATTGCAGGAAAATTCATTCAGGTTAGCCGCGAGCTTGCCGAAGAACATTACGGAATTCATAAAGATAAACCATTTTATGAATCTTTGCTGGCCTATATTACATCTGCTCCCGTGATGGCGACTGCCTGGGACGGCCCAAACGCTGTTGCAGCAGTCCGTCAAACGATGGGAGCAACCCGACCGACGGAAGCATCACCAGGTTCTATTCGTCACGATTTTGGTTTGGAGATCGGCCGAAATTTAACCCACGCCTCAGATTCACCAGACAATGGTGCTAAGGAAGTGGCCTTATGGTTTTCTAGTGAAGAACTGGTAGACTGGGATCGGGCAATTGATCCCTGGGTCTTTGAATAATAATTCTGGATTTTAATAAGAATAAAGTTCCAGGAGTCAGTCCTGGAACTTTATTCTTTAAATACTCCTTTGGTATAATGCCCGGAAGTATCCGGACAAGCTATGGATAATATAAAACTTAATCAAAAATTGGCTAAAATTCTCCCCACTGTTGAAATGCCCGGTAGATATACAGGCGGTGAATTTAACCAGATCACCAAAGATTGGCAGGCTGTTGACGTTCGCTTAGCGCTGCTCTTTCCCGAGATTTATGACCTCGGCATGTCGAATCTTGGGCTGATGATCCTCTATGATCTCATCAACAAAGATCCAAATTACCTTGCGGAACGCTCTTTTGTACCCTGGATTGATATGGAAGCTGCTCTCCGGAAAGAAAACATACCCCTCTATTCCCTGGAATCCAAACACCCTTTAGATGATTTTGATATCCTAGCTGTATCTCTTCCCTACGAAAGTCTTTATACTAATTTTCTTAATGCACTAGATTTAGCCCAGATCCCTGCTTACGCCAAAGAAAGGACCGAGGATCATCCGCTTATCATTGCGGGAGGCCACTCAACTTTCAATCCTGAACCTATCGCTCCTTTTATTGATGCCGCTGTGATAGGAGAAGGCGAAGAGATCATTCTTGAGATATTGGAAACTTACAAATGTTTACAATCGGGATTAACCAGGCTCGACAAACTCAACCAATTAAAAGGGATAGAAGGTCTATATATTCCAGCTTTTTACAATCCTGTTTACCACGCAGATGGAACATTTTCCAAATTAGAAAAAACAAATTCGGAAGCTCCCGATCAGATCCGTAAAAGGATCGTTGGTAAACTCCCACCACCACCAATAAATCCTATTGTTCCTTATATTGATACGGTCCACAACCGTGCACCTTTAGAAATCATGAGGGGTTGCACACGCGGCTGCCGGTTCTGTCATGCCGGGATTGTTACCCGCCCAGTTCGCGAACGCTCGCTTGAAGAGATAATTGAAACCATGGAATCTCTGATTCCCAATACCGGTTATTCAGAGATCGGACTATTATCATTATCATCTTCTGACTACACGCAAATAGTGGAATTAGTCGAAACCATTAATGAACGTTTTGAAGGGCAAAATATTGCTATTTCCCTGCCCTCTTTGCGCATTGAATCTGTATCTGTTTCACTGATGGATGCCCTGGCCGGCAAGAGGCGCAGTGGATTTACACTTGCCCCCGAAGCTGCCACGGAACGATTGCGCAATATCATCAATAAACCCATTTCCGACCAGCAGCTGCTGGATACGGCCAAAGAGATCTACCTACATGGCTGGCATACAATAAAACTGTATTTCATGATCGGACACCCTACGGAAACGCTCGCTGATGTCCAGGCAATTGCAGACTTATCCAAACAGGTTTTACAGACAGGCATCCAGACTATAGGAAACCGGGCTAAAGTCAATACCAGCGTTGGCACCTTTGTGCCTAAACCCCATACTCCTTTTCAATGGGTCGGTGTTTCACCTCAGGAAGACATTACTGAAAAACTTGAGCTTCTTCAAAAAGAATTACGCGGCAGAGGTTTAAAATTAAACTGGAACAATCCCCGCGAAACTCATTTTGAATCCTGGTTGTCCAGAGGCGACCGCAGACTCTCTGAAGTCATCTATAAAGCCTGGGAAAAAGGATCCAAATTTGACGCCTGGCAGGAGCATTTTGATTTTTCCCGCTGGATGGAATCATTCTCCGAAGTCGGCCTTGATCCTTCTTTTTACTCCACACGGACTCGCTCGATTGACGAAGTCTTTCCCTGGGATCATATCCAAACAGGTGTTAAAAAATCCTTTTTGCTTGAGGATTATCAATGGAGCCAAGAGGGAAAAACAAGAGGTGACTGCCGAGGTGATTGTTATGCCTGCGGAATTCTCCCTGCCTACAACGATCTAAGGCATCAAAACCCGGGTCCTCTCTGGTTATGCCCAGAAGTGTCTCGTAAATAATTATTATGAAGATACAGCGTTATCGAATCACATTCTCAAAAACTGAGGCCATGCGCTTTACCGGCCACCTGGATCTGATCCTTACTTGGGAACGGACGTTTCGTCGCGCCGTTCTGCCCCTTTCATATAGCGAAGGTTTTAATCCCAGACCAGTTATCAATCTAGCCGCCCCACTTCCTCTCGGATTTATCAGTTCAGCAGAGATCGGAGATTTCTGGTTGTCAGAAAAAATAGCACGTGATAAAGTTCTCGAGTCTCTCCAAAGATCTTTGCCGCCAGGATTGATTATCCATGATATCCAGGAAATCTCTCAACTCCACGGCGGTAAACTCCCCGCTCTTGTTGAAAGATCCGAATACTCAGTTTCTCTCTTTGAATACTATTCCGACCTGACTGAGAAAATCAATCTGTTACTTGAATCTTCTCAATGTATCCGATTAAGAAAGGGAAAAGAATACGATCTGAGGCCGCTGATCCATGATATCAAACTGGAAACAAATCATGATGGGACACTTCCCTCGTTGTGGATCAGCTTATTAACCTTGCCCACCGCCACAGGCCGAGCCGATGAAGTCCTGTTAGCTCTTGATATCCCTGTATACGAAGCGATCATCTGCAGGACTGCTCTAATCCTCAAACCAGGTGAGGCAACCTGATGGGTATTCTGGTTTCAATCATCACCGGAGTTCTTCCGATGGCGTTTTATGCCTGGATCCTGTACTATCTGGATAGGTATGAAAGGGAGCCTGTCAAACTGCTGGTGGGAGTTTATTTCTGGGGAGCTATCATAGCTGCAGGTGCAGCTTTTGTGATCAACACAATCACAAGCAGCGGTATCTATTTCATCACCCGAAGTGAATTTGCTACCCAACTTACGATCTCTGCTATAGTAGCTCCAATTGTTGAGGAAACTCTCAAAGGGGCTGCAGTCCTGATGGTATTTTTATTCTTCCGTTCAGAATTTGATTCCCTTTTAGACGGTTTAATATACGGCGGAATCACCGCCCTGGGTTTTGCTGCCACAGAAAACGCCTGGTATATCCACCAGTTGGGCTTCCTGGAAAATGGATGGGCGGGCTTGATAAAAATGACTTTCATCCGGGTCATCATGGTTGGCTGGCAGCATCCTTTTTATACTTCCTTCATCGGCCTAGGCTTGGCATTTTCCCGGCGTGCAAGAGAGCCGCTCCTGAAGTGGACTGCTCCCTTTATCGGATGGACTGCAGCAGTGATTTTCCATCTATTACATAATCTTTTTGCTGGTTTGTTCCACAGTAATGCAGGATTGGTTTTTACCGCGATCTGGGATTGGAGCGGTTATCTAGGATTGCTATTGTTAATTTACCTGCTGATCAAACGTGAACAGCGCTGGATGAAAGAATACTTAGCGGCAGAACTCAATCAGGCTCTTTTATCATCAGCCCATTACCTGGTCGCCTGTTCTGCCTGGAAACAAAGCCTGGTTTTTTTACGGGCCTTTTTTGATGGTACTTACCGTCAGACTCGCCAATTTTATCAAGCCTGCGGAGATCTTATGCACAAAAAACGCCAGCTCGCCAGGCACGGCGACGAGCTTGGTGCTGCGCTGGAGGTCCAGCGTTTGCGGTCAGAGCTGCAGGATTTAGCGGAGAAAATCTGATCTCTCAAATCTAGACAGGAGCACAAAATGGAATGGTCGTCTGATCTTCTCCAGATTGATCCCGTGGTTTCAAAAAAAGAAATTATCGCTCTTATCCAAGATCGTTTCCAATACCTCAATCGCAAATACGCTGTAATTGGATTAAGCGGTGGATTGGATTCTTCACTTACGGCTGCATTAACAACAGAAAGCCTGGGCCCTGAAAAAGTGAAGTTATACTATTTACCTGAGCGAGACAGCAAGCCCATTCATAAAAAACACGCTCTATCGCTAGCACGCAAATTGGGAGTGGATCTTAAAATTCTTTCAATTACTCCAGTCTTACGAGCGTTGCGCATCTATTCTCTTCTTCCTCTTAACTACATTCCCGGTCAATGGCTCAAATCACGAGCTGTCGAGTTTGGCAGGTCCAAATTCCTGGAAAGATCTCAGGGAGAATTCCTGAGTGTACGCCTGGAAGGGAGCGGTGGATCCTGGGTTTCAAGAGGCAATGCCTACGCCTGTGCCAAACACCGGGTCCGGAGCGTTGTATTATACAGAGAAGCTGAAAGATTTCGGGGTATGGTTGTCGGAGCTGCTAATAAAACAGAATGGCTGACGGGAACCTTCACTCAATGGGGCTGCGATCACAACGCGGACGTGATGCCTCTGCTCTACCTTTATCGCAGCCAGCTTGAAATGCTCGCCGAATACCTAGATCTACCACAAGAAATCCGGTTTAAGAAGGCCGATCCTGATATCCTCCCCGGATTGAGTGACAAAGGAGAACTATTGGGATCTTTTAAAGATGCTGATCAGATTTTGTGGGGATTGGAAAATCAGATTGCTATATCCGAAATGGAAGAGCAGTTTGGTGTTGAACAAGTCAACTATATTCAAGCCCTAGTTAGAATCTCCGCCTATTTTCGAGAAACTCCCTACTCCCTTTTATAGCGGTCTTGTCCATCATCCCCAGGTCTGATAGAATATCAGTCGAGCCCCCATAGCTCAGTGGACAGAGTGTCGCCCTCCGGAGGCGAAGACCTGCGTTCGAGTCGCAGTGGGGGTACAAAAGACCGCTCAAGTTTATTCTTGAGCGGTCTTTTTATCCATTAAACACGTCATGGTAAAAGCAATATCTGGCTCTATTCAATTTCATTGCAGGTCTGAAAGCTCCTTGACCAGCTCTCGCCGGAGAACTTTGCCTACAGCTGTCATCGGCAGCGATGTTCTAAATATTATTTTTGATGGGACCTTATACTTCGCCAAATGCTCAGCACAATGATCGATGATTTCTTGTTCAGAAGCAGACATTCCCTCTTTTAGCACAACAAAAGCGATTGCTGTCTCTCCTCGATATTCATCCATCATCCCAACTACACCAGCCTCCTTTACCGCAGGATGCTGATACAAAACCTCTTCAATATTCCGGGGGTAAACGTTGTAGCCGCCGCAGATAATCATGTCTTTCTTGCGGTCCACAATCCGGAAATAACCTTCTTCGTCCATAAAAGCTATATCACCGCTGTGCAACCATTTGCCCGGTCCTATGGAAGGGTGTTCCCGCAGCATATTAGCAGTTTCAGTTGGCATGCGCCAGTAACCTTTCATAACCTGGGGACCCTGCATGATCATTTCCCCAATTTCACCCTGGGGCAGTTCCTCTTCACCTGTATCAATATCCACGATTCGGACATCTGTATCTGGCCATGGCGTCCCTATGGTGCCGATTTTATTCCGATCCAAGGGATTAACATGGGTGGCCGGGCTGGATTCAGTCATCCCAAAGGCCTCAACCAGCTTGCCGCCAGTTATATCCTGGAATGTTTCCTGAACTTTTTTCGGGAGAGGTGCCGCACCGCTCAGACAAACACGCACTGAGCTGAGGTCGAATTTACTCACATCAGGGTGAGTGTTGATACGAGTGTAGCTTGAAGGCACCGCTGAGTATAAAGTCGCTTTATGTTTGCTGATGGATCCCATGATATGGAGTACATCGCGCGGGTCAGGGATCAGCACCATCGTTCCTGCCGTTGCAATTGTCATGTTCATCACAGCCGTCATGCCGTAGGAATGAAAAAAAGGCAAAGCGCCAATAGAAACCTCTTTCGCCTCCCTTGAGTGCGACCAATAACTGCCAGCAACAGCATTTGACAATACATTGCGGTGAGTAAGCTCTGCGCCCTTAGGTATTCCAGTTGTTCCACCAGTATATATTAAACAAGCTGTATCGTCCTGGGTTGTTACTACTGACTGGGGAGTTTTATTTGCATTTTTGAGCAACGACTGGAACCAAATATCATTCTCGTTGGATATTTTCACCGCATGTCCACCTTTTTTCTCCTTCAGCAAGGTAAACATCAATTTCAGCAACGGAGGGAAATATTCTTTGACATTTGCAACCACGATATGCCGCAGTCTGGTGTTTTCTCTTACTGAATCTACCAGCGCATAATAAGAGCTTAGAACGACTATTATCTCTGCACCGGAATCGAGAAGTTGTTTTTCAATCTCTTTTGCCGTATATAAAAAGTTGCTCGGAACTGATATTCCTCCGGCCCTCATAGTCCCATAATAAGCAATTATTAGCTGGGGACAGTTGGGCATAAACATGGCTACCCTGTCCCCCTTCTTTATACCCAGGTTTTGCATCGCCGCCGCAAATCTATTCACAGCATCATTCAGTTCGCTGTAGGATAACGCGCTGTCCATTACCCTTGAGCCCACACTCCCCCCAAATACGATTGCCGGGTGTTCAGGGTGTTTTTCTGCAGACTCCTCAAGTAATTTATCAAGCGGTATCGGTGGGTAATCTATACTGGCAGGCACACCTTCGTCATAATATTGCAGCCATGGCTTGGTCCCTGTGTAGTCTTTAGTTGCCATCTCCTCCTCCTCTTTGATGAATTGCTTTAGAGAACCATTACGTCCTAACCAGATAGTTACTTGTTAGAAACAGATAAAGGAGAAAACGATAATGAACTCCAGATAACTTAATTAATCACTCGCTCATTTCATAGGCACCGTTGAGGGTCTGGACATATTCATTCCACACGCGTTGATTCTGGTCATGATTGGCAATTGGTTTCCTGATGATCTTGAGGCAATATTTCATCTGTCTTGGCCTGCTGCTGGTTTTGTTGTGAAGTTCCAGAGCATATTTTGAAAAATCCCTTACCATGACATCAAATATCTGATTGATCAGATCAGGGTCCAGTTTATAGATCTCGGCGTTTTCGAGGATCAAGTGAGAATAAACGATCAATGAAAAGATCTCTCCCATAGACAGCAAGAAATCAACATCCAGCTGCTGATCCTTGTCGGGAGCTGCAAGCAGAAGCATTTTCCTGAAAACGGCAATCTGGTCCTGGAATAAATTAACATTCGGCAGATCCCAGCGTTTAAATATCGGTTTCCAATCATGGAATTTGATCTTTCCCAACCCTCTGGCGGGACCCTGTTCGAACAAAAAAGTATCATCTTCAGGCCCATCACGGCGAGTAACTTCAGGATATTGTTTCGGGAGAAAAAGATAATTGCGCATGAATTTCATGATCAGCGCGATATTGACATGCACAGTCCCTTCAAGTTTAGGGAGAGCCCGAATATCTCTCGCGGCCATCTCAAAATAGGTGTCTTTTTCAAATCCTTTAGCTGCGATCACATCCCAAAGCAGGTTAATGACCTCTTCCCCTTGAGTGGTTACTTTCATTTTTACTAACGCATTGTAGAGCAGGTATCGCCGGTCTTCTAGCGAAGCAATGCGCTGGTAATCTGCTACACGCAATGCAAATAATTTCATTGAAATCAAGCGGCAGTACGCATCAGTAAACATGCGCTTTACATGCGGAAAATCAGTAACAAAAATATTATAGAGGCGCCGGTTGGCAGCATGCGTGATCGCTTCGTACATTGCGTGCGTGCAAATCCCGATAGATGCCCATCCTAAATTATATTTTCCGATATTGACCGTGTTCAGGGCTGTATTCCAGGCATCCTTGCCCATTGATAGAATATCACCTTCTGAGATGGGATAATCTTTCAGGGCATACTGGGCAACATAGTTCTGGCTTGCAGTAACATTTTGAATGCAATCAAATTTTTCATGCTGGGAATCAACAATAAAGAAGGTGTACTCACCGCTATCTGCCAGCTTTCCAAATGTGGATATCATTCTGGCTTGGTTGGCATTGCCTATATAGTATTTTTCCCCATTAGCACTAAATTCTCCCCCACTTTCTAAATCAAGAGTCATCTCAGTTGAATAAACATCAGCACCATGAGTTTTTTCAGATAGCCCAAAGGCAAAGATTTCCCCATCTTCCAAGAATTTTGCCGCTTTTTCTTTAAGCTCGTCGTTATCGCTCATCCAGATTGGGCCTAATCCCAGAATAGTCACCTGCCAGGTATACCAGTATGCTAAACCATAAAATCCCAATATCTCGTTGAACTCACAATTCCGCCAAGTATCCCAGCGAGTAGCACCTTTCCCCTGTTTCGAGGGGGTTAATAATGTATAGAATATTCTTTCTTCTTTGATAAAATCCAGGAAGTCGGCGTACCACGTTCTGGAATGATCATCTTCCTTGATCTTAAGTTTTCCTTTATTCTCAAAAAACGCAACCGTTTTTTCCATGATCTCTTTCGATCGTTGATCGGGATATTGTCGAATAAGATGATTGGGATTTAACAGAATGCTTGCGCCCATTGTATTTATCCTTTTTTCTTCACTCACCGAGAAATTATTTTTCAATGCAAAGCTGATAAAAAGGTTTTTGCTAGGCAAGCTTGTAACTATATTCCAATATATCCTGAATATAGATTATTTTCAATTCTACTGTTCAAGTTATACATACTGAATTATTGCTGCACCAACCGGAGGGAGATAAACACGTTCAGCCTTAACCTCAACAGAGGTAACTGAATACAATATCTTCCTAACAGGTATATTCAATACCGTCTGGCGTTCTCTTGTAGAGAAATTTATAAAGATCCCAATTTTCTCACCAGGAATCTCTCGATCAAACGCTAATACATCTCTCGGTGCCTTAAGCAACTTTAAATCTCCCTGAAGGAGGGCTGGAGAGTTCTTGCGCAGCTTTACTAAATCCAAATATAAATTCAGAATCGATTCAGTGTTGCCCGCTAAGCTCTCCACATTCTGGGTCTTAAAATTTGAAGAATGCGGAAGCCATAAATCACCTTCGCTCGAACTGAAACCAGCATGTTTGCTGGAATCCCACTGCATTGGTGTGCGGCACCCATCCCGGTTCACATAAAGATCAAGAGTTTTAAATATAATAGAAGGGATATATTTATAACGCTGTCCAACAGGATCCAAACAGTTTTTAATAAGGCTATCCCCTTCCTGCATGCCGATTTCTTCACCATAATACGTTACAGGAATTCCCCGAGCAGTGAAGATCAGGACCGCCAGCAATTTCGCCAGGTCAATGTTTCCCCCAGCCCTGCTTAAAACCCGTTTGCGGTCGTGGTTTCCCAGGACATAAACCGGCAAATAAGGTTCAGGAAAATTTGACTCGTATTTTTTTATTACACTTCGGAGACCTTTTGCTGTCACACGGGCATCCGGGAGATCCCATAAAAAGACCAGGTTTAAACCGTCCTGATTCTTTCCCAAATATTCCCGTTTTATCTCATCGCTGGCGAAGATCTCTCCCAGCAGGAACCGCTCAGGTTCGTAAGATTTCTCCAGATTTCTGAGTTTCCTGGCTAAAGTCAGTGTCTCAGGCTGGTTGACTGTGTATTTCCATTCCTGGAAGAATCCTGCTTTATCTTGATACGGAATAAAATGCCATGAAAAAGGATTGTCCCGGAAATATTCATCCTTATAAATACTGTGAAAAATATCCAGCCGGAATCCATCAACGCCTTTGTCCAACCAAAATTCCACTATATCGAACATGGCTTGTTTGACTTGAGGATTGCGGAAATTTAGATCGGGTTGAAAGGGAAGGAAAGAAGCATAATACCATTGATCGGTCTTATTATCGTAGTGCCATCCTGAACCCCCCGGCAAAGCTTTCCAGTTATTGGGCGGTTTCTTTCCCCTGCCGTCGCGCCAGATATACCAGTCCCGCCTGGGATTTTCCAGGCTGCTCCGCGATTCTATGAACCAGGGATGTTGATCTGAAGTATGGTTTAATACCAGATCAAAAACAATCTTCATATCCCGATTATGGACCTCATAGATCAGTTTGAAAATATCAGCTTGGGTGCCATACTCTGGGGCCACCTGATAATAGTCGCTCACGTCGTAGCCAAAATCCTCTTGGGGGCTGTTGAAGAACGGTGAGAACCAGATCGTTTCAAATCCCAAATCCTTGATGTAGTCCAGTTTCGAAATGATGCCAGCCAGATCCCCGATTCCGTTTCCCGACGAGTCATAAAATGATCGAGGATAGATCTGATAAATCGTTGTGTATCTCCACCACTGGTCTTTTGCCATTCTTTTTTCCTTTATATGAACTAAGAATATCATTTATTTGGCCCCAATAAAATCACCGAATATAGTCATATATATAACAGACCCACTATCACGGCTCCCGGATATGTAACAATAGTATACTGACAGTTCCGGGTTCATAGACCCATTTTTCCATTGTAATCTTTATTAATCGATGTAAAATAATTTATATCTAGACCAAACGTGTATCCGGCGCTTCGGATTCAAAATCTCATTGCAACTCCCAGTTTAATCCATTTAGAAGTTGCATCTAATTCGGTGGAACAGCATCGCTCAATTGATTTTAGAAAGGGAGCCCCCATGTTCAGGAAAATCTTCCAACTGTCTGTTGTCCTGGGAATTGCTATATCATCTATTCTGTTATCAGCCTCTCTAGTCTTTGCTCAGGAGGATTCCCTGCTCTATTTCCAGGATTTTGAATCCGGATGGCCAGCTGAATGGCAGTCAGAAAGCGGTTGGGAAGTAGGTGAAAGTGATAGGGGGTTGGCTCTATTTGGCTCAGGCCATAATTGGGTATTACTTAACTCGAGAACTTGGGAGGATTATTCCCTGCGTTTTGACCTCCAATTATCCGGCGATGCTAGCCTGCATGCCAATTGCCGTTTTTCCGGAGGATCAGCCCGCTATTTTATTGGCTTGAACCCGTCTTTCACATACCTTTCAAAACAAACAGGACCGGATCAATTTAATGAAGGTCTGGCTGATTCCGGAGGTATTGGTACTGGTTGGAACAAGATTAGAATCGAAGCCCGTGGTCCCCAGATTACCCTTTATGTCAATGACCAGCAGGTTTTCAGCTACACCGATCCTGACCCCCTGCTCAGTGGCAGCATTGCCTTTGAATCCCTGACCGAAGGCCAGGTCCAGATCGACAATCTGGAAGTCTGGGGACCCGGTATACCTTCCCCACAAGACAGCACTGAACCAGCAGCAGACCAAACGGTGACAGATACCAGAGAACTTGCTTGGGTGCATCTCGGCGGCCCTCCTGGCGGACTTGGTTATGATATCCGATATAAATTTGACGATCCTGATACATGGTACGTAACGGACGCCAGCTCGGGAGTCCATATCAGTACAGATAACGGCCTAACCTGGCACCAGAGCAACCAGGGCATTGACACTGTAGGAGGCCCAGCAGGAGACGGAATTCCAGTGTTTTCCCTGACAATCGACCCCCACAATACTGATATCATCTGGATCGGCACCGATCTCACCGGCGATATCTACAAATCTAGTGATGGAGGCCAGACCTGGGAAAAGAAGACCACCGGGATCATCCACGAACCCGAGATCATCATGTCTTTTCGGGGATTCACAGTCCATCCCCAATCTTCAGATATCGTCTACGCCATGGGAGAACTGCAAAGGCCAGGAAATAATGTCTGGGGACTGGGAGTTGGCGGTGTTATCTATAAAACTACCGATGGTGGTGAGCATTGGACCCGGATCTGGTACGGAAAAATTCCATCCAGCCTTACCCGCTATATGTGGATCCGTCCCGACAATCCTGACGTGCTTTACGTATCAACTGGCATATTCGACCGCGGCGCTATTGGCGAAACAGATCCCGAAACGGATCCAACACCCTTCGGTGGCCTGGGAGTTCTCAAATCAACTGACGGCGGCAACTCCTGGGTCGTACTGGGCGAAGAAAACGGCCTTGATTTTCGCTATATCGGCAGTCTGTTCATGCATCCGGATGATCCGGACCTCTTATTTGCCGCAGCAGGACACGTCGTTCCGGAACTCGCATATCAGCGCATGATGGCAGAGAATCACAGCCCGCTGGGCATTTACCGGACATCCGATGGCGGGGAAAACTGGCAGCAGATCCTTGAACCGGAAGGCAATATCCTGGTCCAGACTTTCAGCTCGGTAGAGATCTGCCCCGGCGATCCAGACATCATCTACGCCGGCAGCGACGCAGCCATTTACCGCAGCGTTGACCGGGGAGATACCTGGACATTAATGACGGGCAGTACTGGAACTTGGGGCCCGGCAGGGGTCCGGGCGGGATGGCCGATTGACATGCAGTGCGATCCTCGCAACCCGGACCGCGTCTTTGCCAATAACTACAGCGGTGGGAATTTCCTCAGCGAGGATGGAGGCCGGACATGGATAAATGCCAGCACAGGTTATTCTGGAGCTCAAATCATTGGCATAGCCGTAGACCCTTTTAATCCCGCCTGTGTTTATGCAGCCGGAAGAAGCGGTGTGTGGCACAGCACTGACGCAGGCGCAACATGGTCTGGTATCCACAATCCGGACGATACTACTCCCCTGGCTGGTGGAGAATGGGGAGGTGTAGCATTCGATCCACTCAACCAGGATCACATCCTGCTGGGCAGTGAATTTATTTTGGAATGGAACCCAGCAATAAATCGATGGGAAAATCATATACCAGGTGGAGATTATGGACCAGAGACCAGCGAGATAGAATTTGCTCCTTCTGATCCAAAAATTGTTTATGCAGTATCTGCCAACCATAATTCTATGATCCATGCCTATAACTATGAGTCAGGGAGAGGTATCATCCTTTCAAGGGACGGTGGTGGTTCTTGGGAAGCTATCACTGGCGATCAGTTCAGTGATTCCATTCTGACAGACGTTGCTGTAGATCCTTCCCATCCTGGTATTGTCTACGCGGCGGCACAAACCGGACTCTACAAATCAGCAGACTTTGGAGCCACCTGGACCAGTCTGGTAATCTCATCACCCGGTAAACCGGTAAGGACCGTCGCCGTTCATCCATCAGACTCCAACAAAATATTTGCCGGTCTTCCTGGATATGGTTTTTTCCTCAGTGGTGATGGTGGTATTAGCTGGAAGCAAGTTTACGCTGGCCTTGAACCTAATGGGGACTACAGGGATATCATTTTCGATCCCGTAGATCCGAATACAATTTATCTCTCCGATATCGTCAGCGGAGTCTATCAATCGAGGGACCTTGGTGAAAGCTGGGTAAAATTGAATCAGGGTTTGACCAACAGGGCAGCGACCAGCCTGTCGATCTCATCCGACGGTCAGCATTTATACACGGGGACAGCTGGAGGCGGTGTGTTCCGACTTGATCTGAACGGAAAACCCCCACAGCAAATCTTGGATAATGCCGAGAATCCAGACCCGGATCAGGAAGACTCCCAAGAACATCCACAATCTGATTCCGAGGAAAATCAAACGGAAACCGGGCCCATCCCCCAGGAGTCTGAGGATCAGAAGCCTAAGTTCCTTCCCTGCCTTGGCGGTTTTGTTCCACTGGCGTTTGCAGGCCTGGCAGTATTTTATAAACACAGAAAGTGAAGCGATGCAAATTTTAAGGAAGATCCAAAATCAATTCTTCTTGGAAATTTTTCTAATTCTCATCCTGTTGCCGTCCTGCCAACTGGTTGCGACACCAGACTACATCTCGGGATCTGTGATTGATGAAAATGGACCTTTGGCAGGTGCGACTGTGAAGATTCAAACCGCAGATATCCAGACGGCTACCAACGATAAGGGATATTTCATCTTAAACGGTCTTGCTCCAGGGGATACTTTTACCGTTACAGCCTGGAAATCCGGGTATTTTATTGCGGGTCAGGAAGGGATTAAGACTGGTACAGAAAACCTCGAGATCCATCTCGAACAGCACAGCGATATCGACAATCCCGATTATGCCTGGCTGCCTTCCCTGTACCATGAAGGAGAAGGAGAGAATCAGGGCTGCGCCGAGTGTCACAGCACCAGCGGCACAGATTACCCTTCCTCACTTCCTGTTGATGAGTGGTTATTGGACAGCCACTCGCAATCCGCAGTCAATCCCCGGTTTTTATCCATGTTCAGTGGAACGGACGTACACGGCAATCAAAGCCCCTTCACACGTTATGAATACAGCCGGGATTATGGCACATTCCCTCTTCTTCCGGACCCAAAACAACCCTATTTTGGCCCTGGTTATAAACTGGACTTTCCTGAGACCAACGGAAACTGCGCCGCCTGCCACACACCAGCAGCTTCCGTAAACCTTCCGTACGAGATCGATCCCTCAGCTGTAACGGGAGTTGCGGAAGAAGGCATCCCCTGCGATTTCTGTCACAAGATTTGGGATGTCAAATTAAACAATCAAGGTATGCCAAATGAAAATATGCCTGGAGTTCTATCCTATGCTTTTCGCCGCCCACCTGACGGCCACCAATTATTCCTTGGTCCCCTTGATGATGTGGCTCCGGGCGAAGACACCTACTCACCTATTCAGCAGCAAAGCCAGTTTTGCGCACCATGTCATTTCGGGACATTTTGGGATACTGTAATTTACAATTCCTACGGTGAATGGCTGGAAAGCCCCTACAACGACCCAATCAGCGGCAAGCAATGCCAGGACTGCCACATGCCACCCCTGAGAAACACCTACTTCGCTCTCCCGGCAGCAGGTGGGTTAAAACGAGAACCGGATACAATTTTCAGCCATCAAATGCCAGGCGCAGCGAGTGAAGATCTCTTGCAGAATTCAGTTACAATGGAAATCCAGGCGGATAGACTTGATGATCAAATTCAAGTTATCGTAAATATCACAAATGACCAGGCAGGCCACCATGTACCAACCGATTCTCCGCTGAGACATCTAATCCTGCTTCTTGATGTCGTAGATGGAAGCGGTAATCAATTAACACAGACCTCTGGTTCCACGCTACCCGATTGGATTGGAATTGGAGATCCCGCCGAGGGTTATTTTGCAGGCCTGCCTGGGAAAGTATATGCAAAAATACTTCAAGAAAAATGGACCCAGATCTCACCAACCGGTTCTTACTGGAACCCAACTATAATCATCGCTGATAACAGGTTAGCCGCTTTTGAGACTGATACAAGCGAGTATATATTCCAATCCACTGACGATCAAATTAAAATCATTGTGAGGCTGTTATTCCGCAGAGCCTTTATTGACCTGGCGGTTCAAAAAGGATGGGATATTTCAGACATTGTCATGGAAGAAGAGATGATCACCCTAGAGGCAGAATAAGTAATAAACCTCTGTGGCCTGGTCGATCGTTGGTCAACAGCCTGACTTCAGATCCTTGTCGTTTCCAAACAAATTGATAGTTATTGGATCATCTCCAGGCTTCTGAAATGATATAGAAATCCGCTAGTTATGCGTATCATTGAGATAAAAACTGATTCTGCACCGAGAATATTTGATTCCTGGCACCCTTACTCGTAACATTTCCCTATTTTTTTTCGTTCCTTTAATAGTTGATTTAGGTCTGGAAAGTAACCACCGAATGGTTAGACTTAAAGGTTTCATATTTGATTATCTCTGGAGGAAAGATGAAAAAGAAACTTGCCCTGCTCCTTTCGATAATGATTTGTTTATTTGCCGCTGGCTGCGGATCAGCGCTGGTGGTGGATTCAGCTGGCGATGAACCTGACGGCAATCTAACCGACGGCGTCTGTAAAACAGTTAATAATGACTGTACCTTGCGGGCCGCGATCATGGAGGCCAACGTATCAGATGATGTGAGCAATATCACGTTTAAAAATGTTTCGACAATCTATCCAACTTCTGCCCTGCCTGACTTGTCAGCCAGCAATACAAAAATTGATGGCGAAGGCATTGTCGCCTTAGACGGCAGCCAGATTTCAGAAGAATCGATCAGCGGCCTCAGGATTTATGACTCTAGCTACAATATAATCCAGGGTTTGATAATTAAAAATTTTCATTATGGCATAAGCGTTATAGGTATAAACAGCACTGCCAAATATAATGTGATCGGATTACTGGATACAGACCCAGGAGACGGATCTGAAAGAAATATCATTATTAATAATTCAGTCGGGATCATGATAACTGGATCCAATTCATTTCATAACACTGTTGCCGGTAATCATATTGGCATTAAAGCCAACGGATCAACCATGGGCTCTAACCTATATGGCGTTATCATCTCAAATGGAGCCAGCGACAACCTGATCGGCACATTAACAGGCGAAGGTATCCTTCAGGGATGGAATTTAATCAGCGGGAATACTAGCATGGGCATCCAGATCTCCGAAGGTTTCCAGAATCATATTTCGGGGAATCTAATTGGGACAGATATCAATGGAACAAGTATAAAAGCCAATAATGTTGGAATCAATTTGATTAATGGTTCTAAAAACAACATCATCGGTATTAATGGAGCTGGTGAAGGCGTTCTCAATTTGATAAGCGGTAATTCATTTCGAGGCATAGAGATCTCTGACCAGGATTCGTATACAAACATAATCGCAGGCAATCTCATTGGAACGAATCTTCATGGAACAGCAGCTATTGGGAATGGCGGTTCTGGCATCCTGGTAGGAGGCGCTGACAACCGCATCGGAACCAATGGTGATGGATCCTTCGACCAGCTTGAAGGAAACGTTATTAGCGGAAACAGCACTGTTGGTATCAATTTATCATCAAACGGAAATCAGGTATCTGGAAATTTAATTGGTGTTGATATTACAGGTTTAATTGAACTGGGAAATGCCATGGGGGGTATTTCAATCTACGGTTTCGACAACTTGATTGGCACAAATGGCGATGGAATCGCAGATGAAGATGAGCGAAATATCATTAGTGCCAATTCATCCAATCAGAATTCAGGTTCAGGTATAAGGATTGAAGGCAACTCAAATACTGTGGCTGGAAACTATATCGGAACCGATGTTACGGGTACTGCTGGATTGGGAAATTATCACGAAGGTATTTCTCTGATCAATGGTGCCAGTGGGAACTTGATTGGCACTGATGGCGATGGGCAGTCAGATTTGATCGAAGGTAATTTGATTAGTGGAAATGGCCGTGCTGGGGTAGCCTTATTCGCAGCTTCATCCAATACTATCGCAGGTAATTTTATCGGAACTGATTTAACCGGTACTTCAGCTATCCCTAATGGCCACAACAACGACTCCGGGCTCGGAGCAGTCCATCTTGCAGCCAACTCCAGTAAAAATATCATTGGTACCAATAGTGATGGCCAGAATGATAACTCAGAAGGGAACATAATTAGCGGCAATAGCCAAGCAGGAATCTTTTTAACTGGACCAAATACGATGCACAATATCTTGGCGGGAAACTATATCGGGGTTGATGTAACAGGAAGCTCAGTCCTAGGTAACATTCAGGGCATTATGATTGGGGTTGGAGCAGATTACAACACGATTGGAACTAACGCGAATGGTTTTTCAGATATTTATGAAGGTAACTTAATCGGCGGCAATAGCAAATACGGAATTTCCATATCGGGGTCCTTCAACAAAATTTCAGGCAACTTTATAGGAACTGATAATTTGGGAACAGCTGACCTTGGCAACAGCCTCCCCGGGATCAGCGTCACTGACAACACTACAGACAATGTTATTGGTGGCTCAATTCAAAAAGCAAATATTATCGCATTTAATAAAAATATAGGCGTAAGTGTATCCGGCTTGAATGCAAATAATGTCGAGATCCTGTACAACTCGATCCACTCGAATGACAGAAACGGGATCTCCCTTGATGGACCCGTTCCAACCAACCCATTTTTTACACCGAACGATCCAGGTGATATAGATCTCGGTCCTAATGATCTGATGAACTACCCAGTGCTTACGAAAGCAACCACAATACCAGCATCGGTGTCGATATCAGGCAGTATTTTTAACGGACTGCCTGGTACAAGCTTTGTGATCCAATTCTTTGACAATGATGTTTGCGATCCATATGGATATCACGGAGAAGGGAAAACATATCTCGGCTCAATTACTCAACTTACTGACAGTAACGGAAACGCAATATTTTCTACAACATTTGGCGCCGTGGTTCCCGCTGGCCATTTCATAACGGCCACGGCAACAGCGGATAAGAAGACCTCTGAGTTCTCAGAGTGTATCGAAGTCACAGAAGGCCAGGTTACATACAGCCAGGAGCTGGAAGAAAATCTCTGTGATCAGTTCAACCAGGACGAGATGTCCATCATGACCTTTGAGGTAAGGCCCGAATCTGGCCAATTCATTTTCTATATCAAGAATTCCTTCCCGTATCCAATCACCGGTCCGGAGGGTGAATTGGAATATTCAGGACTTGTGGGGGAGTTCCCGGCTGATTGTAATTTCCAGGGTTTTGATGATCGGCTTTATTGTTCATCCATCATCCCGGCGTCAATTTTTAACACCAAACAAACAGTAAAGGTATTCAGCAACTTATGCCTTCCTCCTTTTTATGTCGATGAGGTCAGCATCTTTTCAAAAGTTCCTGCAGATCCGGCTGACCCCGCAAAACCATCCACGACGGATGAGCCCGATGGCTGCCACAGCGGGTTGGATCAGCGAGATTGCATAGCCGCTGGTGGGACTTATATCGAAGAGACCAGCACCTGTGTTTGTCCCAGGAGGTCGAATTAAATAAATAGTTAAAATAAGAATTCAGATATCTAAAAGAGCCGGAGTATCCGGCTCTTTTAGATTAACCCATAATTTATTCTCTAATCTCAATTTTTAAATACTAATGGCAGGAGAGGCAGGGCAACCAGGTTAAAGAGGGCCAAAACTTCAAAATCCCACCTGAAACCAATCCCTGAGATATTCGCCAAACCACCGGCGATTGCAGAACCGACGCCAAGCCATCCATGCAGGTATCATACAAAGCCATGCCAAGCCGAAGAATAAAAGCCAGTGCCATAAATAGCCAATAATCATCCGCCCGGATCGATCAAGGGAATGATTACAAGACATAAGGTCTGTTTAAGCAACCCCAGGATGATATACGGTTTCCTGTGTCCCAAGCCAAATAGATTTACCCGGTCGCTTAACATACCAAGGAAAATCTTGATCACAAAAGGAATCAGGGCAATTGCGCTAAAGATTTCTACATCTGCGATAGATAAGCCCCTGGCTAAAAAAAACAGAGCATTCAGGAACGTGAAATAATAAAAGACAGTCCCCTGGAAGAAATATAATGAGCCGAACATGGCATAACGGGCGGTTTTGCTCTTTAACATGTTTATCTCCTCTTTTTACTACCTATCATCTAATCAAGTTTACCTTTTTCAAATCCTGCCATGTCCAGAAAATCTGATAATTTCCAGATCCTCATTTATGTATATAATCCAGGCAGGATTGTATTCAAACTAAAATCCGCGGAGATGATAATGGAAAATATCCCAGTGCCATTTAGATTACTGGAAAACGGCATCAACCAGATCGCTATACTCGTTAAGGACCTGGACCAAACCGTCGAGAATTATTGGAACACTTTTGGAGTTGGTCCCTGGCATTTTTATACCTACAAACGTCCACTGTTAAAAATGAGCCGGTATCATGGTAAAGAGGTAGATAATGCCCTGCGGATTGCTTTATCGTATTTTGGTCCTACTCGGATCGAATTGATTGAGATCAAAGAAGGTCCTGCACTGCAGGAAGATTTCATCCAGCAGCACGGCTACGGTGTGCAGCACCTGGGTATTTTGGTCGACGATATGGCTAAAGCGATAGAAGAAGCAAGAGAAAAAGGTTTTGAGATTGTTCAGGAAGGCAGTGGTTTTGGCCCAGATGGGGACGGTCACTATGCCTATTTGAATACTGAAGAGCTTTTTGGCATCACGTATGAGATGATCGAACGACCTAAACGCAGGCATGAACCTGAAAAGATCTATCCCCCCAATAACCTAAAAACACCTTCTGAGGAATGAAATTTTCAACAAACGGGGTTATTCAAGAATTCTATGCAGTTAGGGAGAGATCAATTATCGAGTAACAATCAAACAATTCCGTTCAAGATTAAATTACGAACATTTGATTGTGATTCTATGTTCTAACAGCTCCTTGCCGTGCCAATAGAACAAGATATTTTCTTTGAAATCTAGCCTATAACTTCCATCAGAAACTTCGACCTGGCAACCTCCGGGGTATTGATAAGCAGGAAGATAAATCAGTGTTGGTTCAGAGATGAAGTTTTGATTCCGGAACCTATAGGTAAACAACTTTGTAACATAGTCAAACCTTATCTCCAGAGGTTGTCCAGCTGTAGCCAATGGGTAAGGCCGCAATAAAGCGGAAAGCGCCCGCCCGCCTGAATTGATATCTGATGGATTATCTTGTTGATCCCTACTGAAAATCGATAAATCCTCATCATTCCAGAGATCCCCCCGGGCATTGGTGTTATCCGAGGTATAGTTCCAGAGAGTGAAGTGGTGAAGATTATCTTCCAGGGCTTCCATAGTCCTGTTTAACGCTTTTTCCTGAATGCTGAAATCATCACTCTTGAAGGCGTTTTTATTGTCCAGATCAAAAGCTATACCTACTTCACCAATCACTACCGGAACCTCACCCATCTTTTCGCGGGCATGAACCAGCGGCCTTGCCAGCTGTTCCTTGAAAGACCGTTTAATCCGCTTTTCTCCAACCAAAATTCTTTTCTTCTTTCGGTCGTAATTAAGCCATTTGTTAAAGGATTTCATAACCAGAACTACCGGATCGTACCAATGCGGTGCATAAACAATATCCTTCGCATCACCGGGTCCCCAATTTGGTCCCTCTGGGCCAAACCCTTTTTCAATAAAAATCAAAGCTTTGGGTTGGATTTTTCGAATTTCTTCTGCAAATCGATTGTTAAAAGGCACATAATAATCCCGGTTGAAATCGATTATCTGACCTTGCCGATAACCAAAGTAGTTCGGTTGGAGCAAAACAGGAGCCTTATTGATCGTTTTCCAAACGCCATTGTGCTGCCAGATCGGATCGTAACCATCCTTCCAAACACTTATACCCTCAGGGTTCACGATTTCACGACTGATTATTCTAGGGCCAAGGATACCTCTCTCCCAATTTTCTAATTTCAATGAAATTCCAGATCCCAGCTGCATAGCCTGAAAAGGTGTTGGAATTAAGCCTTTTTCAACCGTCGTGATACGTTTATTGAGATCCCTAATGCCAATCCACCCTTCAACTGGTTCATTCATCGAATCGTAACCAACTACATTAGGCAAATCTGAAATATATTCCCCTAACTTTTGGATCGAGCCAATAAAATGCTTTTGTAAATAATCCTGAGCAGGTTCACCTTCGATTTTCGTTAAAGGAGCAAAATCTGATCCTCCGAAAAACAGAGTGAACATGGTTGCTGCAGCCAGTTTAGTTGCATTTGTGGACCAGATCATTTGAGGGAGCGGGTCGCCATGAGCTTGATGTGTAAATGCTGCACCAGTTTCCTGGAACTTCGTAATATCCAAACCAACAAGCTCAAAAGTCCAACCCGGAGCGCCGTCCCCACCCGTAAAGCGACTCCACACGTCCTGGTGAGGATCAATGAAAACATTTATGTCGTGGTTTAATGCTTTTTCCAGCACAGCTCTGACATACCCGAGGTAATCCAGATCATATATTCCAGGTCCGGCATGTTCGATGGCCTCCCAGGTAACCAGGAAACGTAAGAAAGTAAAACCCCATGATTTTAATCTGGCAAAATGTTCGTCGGCTTCTTCCAGGGCAAAAGGTCTATTTACAAAAGAAACGTTTCGGTGCTCGTAAAAATTCTCCTGCCGGTAGGTGGCGCCATCGGGAGTAAATGGAACTTTGCTGCTGCCTCCCAGGTTTACACCCCTCAACATCAATGTCCTGCCGTATTCATCTTTGAAATTAGAGCCTTCAATTATCATTCTTAATATCACCGGGAATTTAATGTTTATCTGGCATTGATCTGTTCTATGATCTTTTCAGCGGCTTTGATCCCATCTATTGCCGATGACATGATGCCCCCTGCATATCCAGACCCTTCCCCGACTGGATATAATCCCATGCAAGAAACACTTTGAAGATCTTCCCCTCTTAAAATCCGCAGGGGCGAAGAAGTCCGAGTTTCTACTCCTGTCAACACCGCATCAGATCTTGAGAAACCTGAAATTTTCCTATTAAATATTGGGAGCGCCTCCAATATTGCCTTCACTATCTCCGACGGCAAAGCATGTCTGAGGTCACTCAATTTATATCCTGGGAGGTAAGATGGTTTTATTTCGCCTATAGCGGATACCGATTCGCCAGCCATGAAATCTCCGACCAGCTGCACAGGTGCGTGATAATTTTCCCCACCCATAATATAAGCATTCCTTTCCCATTTTCTTTGAAACAGAAATCCATCCAGTGGTTCCTGTCCGTAATCTTTTGGAAATACCTCTGCCACAATAGCGCTGTTAGCATTGGCACCAGCTCTTTCGTACTGGCTCATGCCGTTGGTTACGACTGAACTTTCTTCAGAGGACGATCCAATTACTGTCCCTCCCGGGCACATACAAAAACTATATACAGACCTTCCCGTTGAAGTGCGGAATGCAAGCTGATACTCTGCCGCACCTAATCGAGGATGTCCAGCATATTTTCCATATTGGTTTTTATCGATCAACTCCTGAGGGTGTTCAATCCTGAAACCTACAGAAAAGGGTTTTGGTGTTAGTTGAACACCTGTGTCATGCAACATAACAAAAGTATCCCGAGCGCTGTGTCCGATAGCCAGGATTACAGTATCAGAACAGATCTGTTCACCGTTATTGAGTTTTACGCCAACAATTTGTTGGTTCTCAACCAGGAGTTCAACAACTTTAGATTCAAACCTATACTCACCGCCCAATGCCTCGATCTTAGCCCTGATATTTTTTACTACTTGAACCAGGTTCGCCGTGCCAACATGCGGTTTATGGTCATATAGTATTTCTTCCGGTGCGCCAGCTTTGATCATTTCTCCGAGAATTTTTTGAGTCCGTTGAGATTTATCCTTTACGCGGGTTCGTAGTTTACCATCAGAGAAAGTGCCCGCTCCTCCTTCTCCAAATTGCACATTGGATTCCATGTCCAATAATCCATTATTCCAAAAATTACGAACATCTTTTGTTCTCTCAATAACTGACTTTCCCCTTTCTAGGAGAATTGGATTTAATCCGGTTTCTGCCAGGACTAAACCTGCAAAGATCCCAGCCGGTCCGGTACCAATAATTAAAGGTCGATCTCCAATTACTGCTTTTCTTAAAGAAGGAACTTCGTATTTTATTTCTTCTTCAATCGTTATTTTATCGGATTTTTTTATGACTCCGATCAGGGCATCTTGATCCTTTACTTCAACAAGAAAACTATATACTTTTTGCAGCGGTCTATTCTTGCGAGCATCCAGGCTGCGTTTAAGTATCCTGTAAGATAACAGGTCCTCCTTGGAGATATGAAGGTATTTTAGAATTGCAATGACAGCCTCTTGATCAGAATGGTCAAATGGGAGATTTATAGAACTTAGGCGGATCATAAACAAATCATATCCGAAAATAGCCTTATTTGAGACTTGTTTTTCTTAATTATAGAATTTAGTTACGGGGTAAATATTAATAATCACTACTCCACATTGGGGAATTGATAAAGACGCTGATACTAGATCAGGCAAGAGTACAAACATACTGTTTTGTAAATTATTCAGTGTTAAAGGTTCCAAATTATGCTGATCTTTCATGTTATGATGTAATATCTGGCATATAGAAATGGGCCGCTTAATCAAAAAATCACAATAAAAGAAGTAATGGCCGAAATAAGTTCAGCACAACTAAAAAAAGCAGTTGCTGCCTTGCGTGATGGAGATCGCACACAAGCCAGGGCTTTAATTCTTGCAGATCTCCGAGCTAATCCAGATAATCTTACAACCTGGCTTTGGGCCCTCGAGGTTGCAAATTCAGATAAAGAAAGAAGGTCCATCCTCGGTAAAATCCTAAAATTGGATCCTACTCATAAAGGAGCATTGCAGTACTTAAAGAAGCTTAACCAATCTGCTGGGCTTGCTCCTGAATCCTCTCCGCAAGAGACAAGGATAGAGAGTGCTGTACAATCGGCCGAAAGCAAAACTGAGCCGGGCCGGGTAAGTGGCATTATCAGGTTATTTGCCGATTGGATTACAAACCTTCCTGTATCATGCGGATTTATTGCTCTCTTTGCCGTGATCGTAGCTATTGTGTTTTTCTATTTCCGGGTCAATACAAGTTTCTTTGGATTGATTGGAAACGATATTGATAATCTAGTTGTCAGCAACTCCTACGAAACTATTTCATCCGGTGATATGTATTGGGAAGTGCAGTTTGAAGGTATCGGTGAATCAAAATATATTGGAATCGTTCGACATGTTTCGCCAATACGAATTGATGATTTCAGGATCCTGACTCATGATATTCTGATCACAACAGCAGATTTTTCTAACCCGGATATTGTTGATACAAATGTATTTGATCACAAATTCTTCTGGAAATCCATTCAAACCAGTGCCCCAAATGGATCGATCAATTTGATCCATGCTTTTCCCGCTAATAAGGAGATCTATCAAGAGCTATTAAAGATCCAAAATTGGGATACAGTAAAGATCACAGGACGAGAAATTTACACAATTAAGGCTTATCAATCAGATGATACCTTTTTAGGCACATGGATTGACACTGGTTGCAATACTTTATTAATTAAATCCGTTTCCATTATAGAAAATACCGAAGATTGAACTCCAGGAACTCGCCTATGCGCAAAGGCTTGCCCAGGATAGTTATCTTGCTCTGGTCAATAATTATCCTCATTATCGGAGGGTTAGCTGCTTTCTACTTTCAAGGAGAAAGCTGGATACCTGCCTTTCTAAATAATATTAGCCCAACACCAATTAAAACAACTGCGTATCCAACTACGACTCCTTCTTCACTCCCACCCGCATTGCTAGTTTCAATTCCTCCTCCAGAGGCCACACCAAGCCCTCTCCCACCATCATCAACTCCCGCGATCCCACAGCCCCAGGTTATTGGTCATTCCGTAGCCGGGAGACCACTGGAAGTGTACCAATTTGGGTATGGACCCGTTGAGAAGATGATCGTTGCCGGCATTCACGGGGGCTATGAATATAATACAATTATTCTGGCAGACGAGCTGATCAGTTACCTTGAATCCCACCAAGAGATTATTCCCCCAGACCATACGCTTTTCATCCTTAGGGCTTTCAACCCTGATGGCTTCGAGCGCTCAAGAGGCTTCGGGGGTAGAGCTAATGAAAACAACGTCGATCTAAACAGGAATTTTCCATCAAACTGGAAAATCGAATGGCCCCGACCTGGCTGTTGGGATTACATCCCTATAACCGGCGGCACTTCAGCTGCTTCCGAACCCGAAACTCAAGCCTTGATGGCCTTTGTCAAAGCACATGATCTGAAGGCATTCATTAGCTACCACAGTGCCGCCCTGGGAATTTTTCCCGGAGGCCAACCGCCAGATCAAGGATCTCTTTCCCTGGCTGAGACAATAGCAGGGGTAAGTCCTTATCCCTACCCGCCTATTGACGCAGGCTGTATGTTTACAGGTCAATTAGTCGACTGGGTTTCTGATCAAGGCATCGCAGGGGTTGATATTGAACTGACCAACCATCAGGATTCCGATTTTGAAATTAATCTTGGGATTCTGAGCGTGTTTCTGGACTGGTCTTATCCAGAATAAATCCCCCACTTTATTTACAATTCTATTTATTCAGCTACTTCAATTCTGTAAGATTGACCGTTTCCCTATTTTTCAGGGATATTTTCCCAGAGCTAGCTGCGCACAAATGCGCTCCAAAAAATAGGATCATAGTGCTGATATAAATCCAGAACAACAGGACCACGACAGCATTCAGAGACCCAAAGATGACCTCATATCGAGCAAATCCGCTCCTGAGATACCATTGAAATAATGCGGATGCGGAACGCCATAATAAGGTGATACCCAGGGCGCTGAAACCCGCTGCCTTAATGGGCACCCTTCCCATTGGTATGATCCTGTAAAGACTATAGAAGAATAAAAATGGCACAGCCCAATAAAGCGATTTGGCACCAAAATGCCACAACGATGAGTTTAAGAGAAACTCCAAACCCGGGATGAGAGATCGAAATTTCACCAAGGCATTTAACAACGTAGAAGAAACCATTAAAATAAATTGGATCAGAATTATCAGGATCACCATCGCCAGACCAAAAAGCCGTTTTTGAAAGAATGTCCTTTGTTCTGTCTCAGGCCAGGCGCTTGTAATATGATGAACCATCATAGAAAATGCATTCGATCCAGACCAGACGAAAACGATCAAGCTCACTACACCGACCGAACTTCTAATAACCATGATCCTTTGAATATTTAGTTCTACAAAATTTTGCGAGACCGGAATAACGCTTATTATCATCTGAGCGACCTTGCTGCTGGCCTCTCCGCTATCCACAAAATAAGATCCAATGGTAACCAGTACAATTAACAAGGGAAAAAGTGAAAGCAGAGTGTAATAGGCCATCCCAGCCGCTCCCCTCGCAGCGCCTTTCTTTTGAAAATTTACCACCGCCGCTTCAAGAATCAAAATAAGGTCGCTCAAATACTTCTTTCCCGTAGCAGCTATTTTTTTATAATTCATGGCCATCCGTATTATGATAATTTCATCAAGGTCATGGTAGAATTCTAAACCCAACGATCACTTTTTTTATAGCGCTCATATTAACACAAAATGAGCCTTAAACATTCCATTATGTTTCAGGCTCATTGATCAAAAATAAAAACTAATTTAGGAATAAAAGTCTTCAACATGCAGTGATCCAGGTTCTCGGCGGGTATGTTTTGTGTATCCTTTTTCTTTGAGCAAGTTAGAGACACTTTCGACCATTTTAGGATTTCCGCAAAGGAAAAAATGAGTTTTCGCTGGATCAGTAACGATCCCAGTCTCTTTCTTTAAAACATCATTTTTTATCATATCGTCGATCCATAATTTATAACCACTCCAGGTCTGATCTGCTTCCGGTAGAGTAGGAATATACGTAAAATTCTCAAACGTGGAATCCAGGAAAGAGAGTTCGCTGTAATAACCAAGGTCCCATTGTTTAGCAGCCCCCTGGATAATTGCCATCTTTGAATTTGGCCGAGACGTTAAATAGGAACGGAGAAAACTCAGGTAGGGGGCCAATCCTGTCCCGGTAGCTATCATCACAATATCTTGATTCTCAGGTGTGTCAGCTAACTTAAACACCCCTACAATTCTTTTACTAACAAAAATTCTATCACCAGGGTTTAAATTAAAGAGCCTGGGAGTCAGCTGCCCAGATTTTACCTGTGAAATATAAAATTCAAATTGTTTCACCTGTTCAGTAGCTGAGGCGATGGAATAAGGACGCTGGATTAATTTATCCGGTTCTGCTGGGTCGGCTTCCTCTGATGAATTTGCCGAGCGGTCTTCCCTTCCATATAGTCCGAGCAAGGTATACTGACCGGCGCTAAATTCTTCCCGAGGCTCATCTGTATTAATCCGCAAGGTCATAATATCTGGAGTAAGCAGAATTTTCCCAACCACTGTGGCATTATATTTTGATTCTTCCATGCGTTCTCCTCATAATTTCGACTTGCCTTCCGAATTTCGTCAAATATTATAGTGCAATCTATCTTTCAAGAATAGACCTTCTCACAGTTCCTTGAGAAGGTCTATATTTTTTCTGAATTCAGCTATTTTATCAAATCAAGGTTTGGTCGTAAATGCCACGCCCACAAACCCACCTCCAGTATGAACAGAAAGACCCGGTGTTAATTCAGTTTTTGGAATATAAACGGGACAAGGCACAACTTCTCTAAGAAGTTGCTCAAATTCATCAGCTGCCTGGCTAGCCGCAACATGTAATATAAATATCGATTCAAATTCCCCACCATCCAGATGTTCAACTGTCAGATCATGGATTCGAGCCCAGGCTTTTTTCCGGGTGCGGACTTTTTCAAGCAACTCTAGTTTGCCATCCTTGATTGTTAATATGGGTTTGATGCTCATCAATGCAGCCATCTCAGCAGAAAGAGAGCCAACTCTTCCGCTCATCGCCATAAACTTCAAGGTATCAAGAGCTCCGAATAAATGGGTTCTTTCCCTGACCTTTCTCACCTCTGCCAGAATATCTTGGGTATTTTTTCCTGCTCGAGCCAACTCAGCTGCTTTTAGGACCATAAAACCCTGGCCCATACTTATGGTTTCCGTATCCACAACTGTAATCTTTTTTCCTGGGAATAACTCCGCAGCAGTAAGAGCAGATTGATAGGTAGCACTCACACCTGCGCTCACGGTCAGGCAGATAATCTCATCTGCTCCTTGATCAAATGCTTCTTGATATGTTCCAGAAAAATCACCGGGGGAAGGCGCTGCTGTAGTCGGTAATACACCGTCCCGGTTTACGCGCTCAACGAGGTCCTTGTCAATGATATCAGAACATGCTTTAAGTATCTCGTCTCCAAAATGGATCGTAATGGAAACCTGGCGAATGTCGTATTTATCCAAACTTTCCTGGGGCAGACTTGTATCTGTATCAGAAATAATAGCAATTGTCATTTATCAATCCTCCTGCTGCTGCTTGTTATATATACCTGCCTAATAAAACCAATATCCCGCTAAATCGGTACGTTTATATGATATTTTTTAAATTAAGTTTCATCTTACCATAGTTAATAATTCAGTTCTTCTCACTAGCTGGCTTCTGGTATTATTCAAAGGTAAAGCAGCGATCACCCGAGGATATCATGGCCCTTCGAATAGGGATAATTGGATTACCCAATGTTGGTAAAAGCACTCTCTTTAATGTCTTAACCCAAGCTCAAAATGCCGAGGTCGCCAATTATCCTTTCTGTACTATCGAACCCAATCAGGCAATAGTACCGCTTCCAGACCAGCGCCTTGACAGATTGGCCGAGCTGGTAGGTGTAGATAAAATTATCCGGACTACGATCGAATTTATTGATATCGCCGGACTGGTAAAGGGTGCCAGTAAGGGAGAAGGCCTCGGAAACCAATTCCTTGGACATATTCGAAATACCGATGCTTTACTGCATGTCGTACGCTGTTTTGATGATCCAAATGTCATTCATATCAGCGAAAACCCCCAACCCAGGGAAGATATAGAGATCATAGAGCTGGAATTGATCCTTTCAGATCTGGAACAGGTCACTAACAAGAAGGATAAATTGCTGCGGCAAATGAAAGGTGATAAATCTCTTGCTGCTCATTATGATATGGCTGAAAGAGTCCGGAAATTCTTGGAGGATGGCAAGCCACTTTCTATTTTTCCAGAAAAAGGAAATTCAAAATATGTGGAACTGAACCACGAAATGAGATTTCTGTCCGCCAAACCCGTTATTTACACAGCAAATATTGGGGAGAAATATTTAGCGGCAGATCATCCCCAGCTTTCAACCATTCAAGAGATCGCATCCCGAGAAGGCGCCAAATGGGTTCAGATCAGCGCTCTGATCGAATCAGAGCTGAATCTGCTCACAGATGAAGAGAAATTTGATTATATGGAGCTATCAGGCATCTCTTCCAGCGGGTTGGAGCAAATCATTCGGACAGGTTACCAAACATTGGAATTGATCAGCTTTTTTACCTATAATGACAAGGAAGTTCGAGCCTGGACCCTGGAAAAAGGAAGCAAAGCCCCCCAAGCAGCTGGAAAGATCCATACGGATTTCGAACGCGGATTCATCAAAGCGGAAGTAATCCCGTTTGAAGTCTTTAACACACTCGGCACTACTATGGCAGCAAAAGAAGCCGGCAAATTACAGATCGAAGGAAAGGAGTATACTGTTAGGGATGGAGATGTGATCTATTTCAGATTTAATGTATAAATAATTTTATATCAAATTACGAGGAAGTATCAATGACAGATGAAAAGTTCAATCTAGGGATTCAAAATGCCGTCCAAGTATGCATGAATGTCACCCAGGCAGACAAAGTGCTGGTGATCTCTGATCTAAAAACATTATCCATAGGAAAAGCCCTTGCAACCGAATCCAATAAACTTGGAGCTCAATCCAGACTCATCAAATTAGAGGAGTTTGGAATCCGACCGATGATAGATGTTCCACCGGCGATGATCAAGGAACTTGCAGAATTCCAACCCACGGTGACTTTCTTTGCTGCTGATGGCCAGGAAGGTGAAGTCAAGATGCGTATGGCTCTTACTGTTGAGATCCGAAATACATTTAATAAACTTGGTCTTCCCTTACCGCGTCATGGGCATATGATCGGTATCACATCCCAACTGATTCGGGAAGGTATGACTGCAGATTATATTGAGATAAACCGTCTAACGCTTGAGATCCTCGATCTGGTGAAAAACGCCAAAACGATTAAAGTTACATCCCAGAAAGGAACCAACATCACAGCGACCTTTAACCCAGATTATAAATGGGTGCCGTGCCATGGTTTGTACCATTCAGCAGGCGATTGGGGAAATTTACCAGAGGGAGAGGTATTTACTTGTCCGCAAACCCTGGATGGAACTATTGTTGCAGACGTACTGGGCGATTATTTTTCCCCAAAATACGGTGTGCTGGATTCACCTCTGACTATTCAGGTCAAAGACGGAGTAGTTAAAGATGTTGCCTGTCAGAATCAAGCCATCGCTAATGAGTTCATGGCCTATCTGAAGTCTTCAGAGAACGGCTTGCGGGCTGGGGAATTTGCCATCGGTACCAATACCTCTGTTACGGAGCTAAGCGGCAACCTGCTCCAAGATGAAAAGATTCCCGGTATCCATGTCGCATTTGGAAATCCCAGCGGTCATGATACTGGCGCAGACTGGAGCTCAGACGTTCATGTAGATGTTGTTCCTGTAAATTGCACGATCTACCTGGATAATAAGATGATCATGAAGGATGGTGGTTTTGTAATCTAACCAGTCAGCTCGGTTTCAGGTGTAACAATTTTCTTGATTATTTCGTTTATATGATGAGAATTACCAGGTGGAAATCTAACCCCAGAACAGTAAATCTTTCGATTTATAGTTCATATTCAGAAATATTAATTTCTAACTCATCAATTACCGGAGGAATCAATGAATAGAAAACTCTTTTTCCATATCATAGCTCTTCCACTGCTATTTTTTGTTGTTGGCTGCGCTCCAGATTGCTCGATAGAAGAATATTCCACATTCTTTCCGATATTAGAATCACCTTCAGACGGCGCAGTTTTGGATTATAACTCTCATCCGACACTGGATTGGACACATCAAGAGTCCTGCAACCCTGAATACTATATTGTCCATATCGAACGCGGAGATGGGAAAACCGGGCAGAGTACCGTCCCTGGAGACACAACGACATTTACAATGGAAAACACTCTTATCCCTGGTATGCAATATGACTGGTATATCGAACCCTTTGGAGATTTTGTTGGGGATGGATCCGGCGAAGTGAACGTGCAATACATTTATGGTAACTCATCTCCAGTCAATACGTTTTTTGCTGACGGCATCTGCTCTCCATCTGAGCTCGAACCCCCCGTATTAATAAAACCAGAAAATGGCAGCTGGGTTGGGGACAATTGGGGCTCTGGTTCAACTCAAGTGGAAATACGCTGGAAATATCCAGGTGATTGTTATCCCGACCATTATCATTACCAGTTATCTGCTAATCCAAGTTTTACTAACATCATCTCATCGGGAATCACTGCCTGGGATGATCGCTCTCAATGGATAGCTGTCCCGGAATGCGCCCGTATATACTGGCGAGTTGAAGCTCGAACTGGCAATTCATCTGGCGGTTATTCTGCTCCCTCACGCTTTACTTTTATGTTGGATGGCACCTGTTGGCAAAATCAAACCTCTATTGACGCCGCTCTGCTCAAGGGTTACGTATTTGAAGACTATTGCAAAACAACCAAACCTTATATCCCTGAAGGAGTTGACATTTGGCCTCCTTGCACATTTGGAGAACCGTATGGTGTACACGCAGATGGCAATCGTAATCGGGTGGATGTGGAAAACGAAGTAACAGGATTAACGGATCCTGCAGAAATTGGGATCCCCGGTGTTGTGGTAGACCTGGGCGCTGGCCCATGTCCTTCTTCGGGATTAGATCAGTTTATAACTGTGGAAAATGGGAACTATTATTTTATGGTTCAATCCCCGGGAGAGTATTGTGTATCGATCGATAAAGCCAAGAATCCAGACCTGGATCATGGGATCTGGACACTGCCACTGACCAACCAAGACATCGCAGAAGCAACAATTGCATTTAACCCCGGTGACGACCTCATCTTTCAGAATTTCGGCTGGGATAAGAATGATTTTTTGAGGATTGACTTCTCGGTAGATTTGACCTCTTTCTGCCGGGCAGGCGATTCGATACTCCATAAGAAGCTGGCTGTCGTTGAACAAGGAACTTCGATCCCCCTCTTGCGCCGGAACGCTGATGCAACCTGGTTCGAGACCTTTGTGGATGGCATTCCTTGCCTGATCTCCATTGAATCCGGCGAGCCTGAAGGAAATGTAATGGAACTGGAGGTATTTGACCCCTATCCTGTTCCCACAGAAACTGAGCCATCAGAACCCGAGCCGTCAGATCGTCCGTCAAGCACAAATTGCTCGTCGTATACATCCGAAGCAACATGTAGTGCTGCAGGATGCAAATGGACTCCGCCGGGCCTTATTCCCAGCAAATGTGTTCCTAAATAAGATTCCAATATATAATACCAAGTGCGGTAAGCAGCCTAGAGCTTACCGTACTTGGTATAGTACGATGACTCAATTTGATGCCATTTTGATTCCGGGCGGCGGATTAACGCCAGATGGATCACTTCCGCCCTGGACAATTGCCCGTTTAGATCATGCCTTATCTTTGAAGGATGAATGCCGCTGGCTGATATTATTATCAGGCGGCACTGTCCACAAACCGCTTCCTCTAAATGTTAATGGATTCCCTATTTTTGAATCTCGCAAAGGAGCTGAATACCTGGTTAATTTCGGTCTAGATCCAGGAAAAATACTAACTGAGATTTGTTCCTACGACACAATTGGCAATGCCTATATCTCTAGGCTTCTATTTGCAGAACCGCTCAATCTAAAAAGAATACTGGTCGTCACTTCAGAATTCCACATGCCTCGGACCAAGGCTATATTCGAATGGGTGTACCACTTGCCGCCTTCTCCTATTGAATATCAACTGGCTTTTAATAACACGCCTGACGTGGGTTTATCCAGCCAATTCCTGACAGCCCGAGTAGAAAGAGAAATGAATAGCCTGTCCAATCTGAAATCCACCCAGAAGATAATCACCAATCTCAATGAGTTCCAGATCTGGTTGTATTCAGAACATTCAGCCTATGCAACAGATAAATCTTCTCAACCCCTCACCGAAGACGAGCTTAAATCGTATTGACCCTGACCACTGCGTCAGATATTTTCCCCTTCCTGTTTCCTGCCATTCTTTTGAAGTAAATAAATCCGGTGGATAACTCTGGTGATATTATCTTCCCGGATCAGGACTTCAGCGGGATGGGGACGATAACTGATAAATTTCACACCCTTATACTGCGTTGCTGAACCCGGCCCTTTGGTTTTAATGTAATACTGCTTTCCCGGGATACAAGTATCCGGTTGGTAATAACTACTCTGCTTCATAAGCCACCTCTACTAGAATAGAACGTTTGTTCTGTTCCAATATACCAGATTTCAGATTTTTTCTGAGGTGGAGATTGTAGATGATATTCTAATCGTCAATAGGTGTATATCAATCTTCGATCAGTTCATCCCTGCTCTTCGCAGGATGGCTCTCTTTAAGCGCCAGCCCGACTAAAATTGCGCCTATCACCAGTACGATAGTATTAAGATAAAAAGGCATAGCTTTGCTTATATTGTCATATAACCATCCGCCTGCCAAGGGACCTATAGCAGCCCCCAGAAAATACGAAAAAGTATAAAAACCATAACTTGTTCCCCTGATATCCTTTCCAGCGATATCAGCTACGAAAGCTCGTTCTGCCGGAACAGAAATCGTGTATCCAACGGTCTCCAAACACCATAAAACCGTAAGAGCCACGATACTTCCCAAATGTGGTATCGCCAATGAGGCAGCCGCTCCAACTAATAAACCAGTGATCATTGGTCCTTTTCTTCCCCACTGATCGGTTAATTTCCCCATCCGAGAAGGTAAAAAAGAACTGATCAGCGCGGCTGGTAAATAAGCCAGGGCAAGATATACCATATCAGCTTTCAGATGATCCTGTAAAAATATCATTAATAAAGGCCAAACCATGGCTTGGGATGCTCCGGTTAGAAGAACAATTCCCATTAAAACCAGAAGCTGCCTTGAGATTGGTTTACTTTCCAGGATACCTTGTTCGTTATCTGGCAGGGTCTCTTTTGTTCCCTTCAATCCGTAAAATAATCCAATAACAGTCGGTACAAGATATATTAAAAATAACCAAAACCAAATTTTCTGGAAGCTCCAGCCAGTTGCTCCCTGCATGGTAAAAACAAATGTGAGTCCTATAGTGGTTCCAATAATCCCACCCCGATAACTTGCTTCGTCAATTGAGCCGAAGTTATGTCCCCTACCGGATTTCTTGGCCAGATCTGCGATCATTGTAAAAGTTGCGATCCATAAAAATGCAGAGCCAATTCCCTGCAGGAATCGCGCAACTGTCAACATCAATACCGTTTCAGAAAACGAGAACACCAGGGTGGAAAATAAATAACCCGCCAGGCCAATGATTAAAAACGGTCGTCTTCCCCAACGGTCTAAAGCCTTTCCTAAAAATGGCCGGATGATCGCCGGCACAAGGGAAAATGCCGAAAAGAATCCGCCAATTTCCAGGGCGCTGGCGCCAATCTCCCTCCCATAGATTGGCAGTAAAAAGCTCAATACGCCAAAAGGAAAAGATATCCAAAATATAGATTTCCAAAGATTATTGATGGTTTTTTGTTCTGTTTGTTTAGAAGCCAAAGTCTTTCACCAGATGGTTTCCCAGTTATCGTTAGATTTTTCTTCAAGATATTGCAATTAGCTGGTTTTTAAGTCTATAATGGAAATAGTAACACGTTTCTTCTTCTAAATGCCGTGGGGGTGACCGCTTATGAGCGTGACTGTTACTCGTACAAAAATACTCGTTCCCAGACGCCGGCCGGATCTATTAAGCAGATCGCGGCTTATATCAGTATTGGATGATGTGCTTGACTATCCTTTCACACTGATCTCTGCACCTGCCGGTTATGGAAAAACCAGCCTGATGATCGATCTGGCACACCAATCAAATTACCCGGTTTGCTGGTACTCGATAGATCCGTTAGATCTGGATCCCAACCGGTTTCTAACTCATTTTATTCATGCCATTCAAATTCAGTTCCCCGAATTTGGAAACACAACTCTTACCCTGTTAGAGAACCAGGCCAATCCTCTTCAAGATCCCAGCCAAGTGGCCGGTATTATTATCAATGAGATCTATCAGACAATTTCTGAACACTTCGTATTATTCCTGGATGATTTCCATCATTTAAATTCCGATCAAGGGATATGCGCATTCATCAGCCGTTTTGGGCAGGAAATGGACGACAACACTCACTTGGTCATGGCCTCCCGGACATTATTCAATTTTCCTGACCTCGCTTTATTGATTGGTCGAAGGATGGTTAAAGGGATCGGATTTGACGAGTTAGCATTTCAAACCAGAGAGATCAAATCCTATTTTCATGAAATCTTGCAGCAGGAGATCACTGACCAAGAGATAGAAACTCTCTTAGATCGAACAGAAGGATGGATTACGGGTTTGGTTTTTTCAGTGGATACTGATCTGGCCCATCTACCCGGGTCAGACAAAAAAGGGAAGATTTCTGGCGCAGATCTTTTTAAATACCTTGCGGAACAGGTACTTGAAAAACAACCCCTTCCGATCCAGGACTTTTTACTGAAATCATCCCTATTTGATGAATTTAATGCCGACTTTTGTGATCAATTTTTTGGGCAGCCAGACTCAGGTAGCTGGGCAGATATAATCGCTGTATTACAGCAGAAGAACCTCTTTGTTCAGCAAGTAGATGATGAAAACGCCTGGATCCGCTACCACTCTCTGTTTAGGGATTTTCTTCAGGCTAGATTCCATGATTTATACCCCGATGATGAAAAAAAGCTCTTTTTCAGATTATTAGATCAATACCGGAAATCAGAAGCCTGGGAAAAAGCATTTGCCATGGCCAGGCAAATAGGCAGCCCGAAGTTAATGGCCGAAGTTATCGATCAGGCCAATTCCACGCTCATTCATCAAGGTCGAATAAAGCTGCTATCATCCTGGCTAGAGCTGCTGCCGGAAGAGGGATTTGATTTAATACCTTGGTTACACTTATTGCATGGTTTTACTTTGACTGAATTAGGGAAACCTTTACAAGGGCAATCTCAGATAAATTATGCTATAGAGCATCTCGCATTTGTTAGTACTGATTTCCTTATTACGGCTTTCACATGGCGAGCAACTTCCAATAGGATATTGGGTAAATATATAGAAGCGTTAGATGATGGTTTGCATGCAATCCAACTTTCTCAAACCGAGACAGATAATAACAATCTCATTGCAGAAGCATATAGAGAAATTGGAATTGCGAATGGCAGATTAGGAAACAACCTCGAATCGATAAATAACCTTAAATTATCACTCAAAAAATACCAGGAGCTTCACAAGAGAATAAATGCGGCCCAGGTCCTTATAGATTTAGGTCATGCTTTTATGCAAGTAGGTAATTACGAGAATGCCAAACAGCAATTTGAAGAAGCTCTTGCATATTGGAGTCTATCAAAAAATAAAAACAAACTTTCTATTATCAATAACAATTTAGGGTATTTAGCTATATTAAATGGTGATTACACAAATTCTAACGAATTTTTACAAAAAGCTCTTAAATACTCGCAAGAATCGGCAAACATCCGTCTGCAAGCCTTGGCCATCGCCAGTATAGGAGATTTATCCTTATCTATTGGTTTATTCAATAACAGTCTAATTAATTTTGAAGCATCCCATAAATTATCTGATCGAATCAAGGAAGGGTATCTTCTTTCATATCTGGCTTTAAATCGATCCATAGCATATCGCTATCTTGGTAAATTAGAACAAGCCGCTGACAATCTTCAAGTCGCATATACGTTTATCCTACAAGGATCCTCTCGCAACGAGCTTGGAAATTGGCATCTTGAAAAGGGGTATCACCAATTAGCATTGAAAGATTATCAACTCTCATTAAAATCTTTTCTGCAGGCCAAGGAAATCTTTAAAAATGCAGGAAAACCTATAGAACTCGCAAAGGCCTGTATCGGATTGATCCTGGTATATCAAGAAATGGATAATTTCCGCGCGATGCAGCAGCATCTTAAGGGCTTGATCACCTGCCTGAAATCGCTCGAAACCAATCAGCCGCTTCTGCCTGAACTGCATTTCCAGGGTCAAAAGTTCAGAGATGTCCTAAATAATATTTCACAGGATCCAGCCCTTCTTGCGCTGATCGCGAATCTGAACACTTATCGCAAGGATCTTCCCCGATTACAGAAAGAGATCTTTCCTGATAAAAATCAGGATTCTCTCCCAGTTGATCAATTGGAGATTATCGCTCTTGGAAGGAACCAGGTATTTTTTCAGGGCAAAAAGATCACTTCCCCTGAATGGATATATCAAAAAACCGTTCGGGAATTGTTCTTTTATCTCCTGACCCTACCCCGGGGCGCCACAAAAGAGCAAATTGGAGTAATTTTCTGGCCAGACAGTTCACCATCTCAGTTAACCTGTCAATTTAAGAATGCTATGTACCGTTTACGCCGGTCCATTGGCCGGGATGCTATTATTTTTGATCCCGAAACCAGAACATATTCCTTTAACAAGGAACAATCTTATTCCTATGATGTGGAGAATTTTATAACAACTCTCCAAAAAGCCGAAAAAGAAGCCTTGATCCAGAAGCGGATTGAATATTATCAGGAAGCTGTGGGTATATATAACCATCCCTATTCACCC
>CAZVIH010000082.1:0-3925 GCA_964627755.1 uncultured Anaerolineales bacterium | reverse complement strand
CGCGCCCGACCGGATAGAGCCCTGCGGGCTCGACGGAAGACCGAATGGAAGCTGCGCTTCCGACCGGTTAACTGTTATCCAAACCGGTCTCTTCATGCCCGTCTCTTCACCCCCGTCGTGAGCGCAGCGAACATCCCGTCTGGCTGCGGAGCAGCCCTTCGCGCAGCGAACATCCGTGATATCTGTCCATGGCACAATCCGCTCTTTTTAGCTAAAATAAAACTACGATGGGGGTAATTCCGGATCCATTATTAGTTTAGTCTAACAGGAGAGCAGCATGAGCGACATCATGGTCCCCATCCCCATCCAACATCTCATTACCTGGATCGTCCAGGAATACCAGTCTGAGAAGACCATCTTCGGCATCCCGGAAGAGAAGTTCTACTATAAAAAAGACGATTCCTCTTTTCTGGTCTTTGGTGAAAAATGCGAAACCCCTCTAGGCCCGGCTGCCGGACCGCATACCCAGGTGGCTCAAAACCTGGCTGCTGCCTATCTGACCGGTGGGCGCTTCTTTGAATTAAAGACGGTCCAGATCATGGACGAACTTGAGATCGAAAAACCCTGCATTGACGCCGAACAGGAAACCTTCAATACCGAGTGGTCCACCGAACTGACCGTGCCCCAGGCCTTTGATGAGTATGTCAAAGCCTGGTTTATGCTTCACCTTCTGAACGAGATGTTCGGATTTTCGAAGTCAGCTGAACGGGCCTTTGTCTTTAATATGAGTGTTGGTTATGACCTGGAAGGCATCAAATCCCCCAAGATCGATGGTTTTATCGAAGGTCTGAAGGATGCCTCCGGGACAGAGATCTTCCGGGAATGCCGGGACACCCTCAAGGCTGCAGTGGAAGCAGGACAGATCCCCGGCCTGTCCGATGCCTCCTTTGTGGATCAAATCTCACCCAAGATCTCCAATTCCCTGACCCTCTCCACCATGCACGGCACACCGCCCGAAGACCAGGAAAAGATCTGCCGCTACATGATGGCTGAAAAAGGGCTGCATACCTATGTAAAGCTCAACCCCACCCTGCACGGTTATGAATATGTCAAAGCGACCTTTGAGAAGCTGGGATATGACCATCTTTCCCTCAAGGAAGAAAGCTTCACCCATGACATGCAGTACCCCGCGGCAGTCAAGATGTTAAAAAGTTTACTGGCCCAGGCTGAAGAGTCCGGGGTGGAGTTCGGGGTTAAGCTCTCCAACACCCTCGCTGTAGTGAACGACAAGGGCACGCTGCCCACAGACGAAATGTATATGAGCGGCCGGGCTTTATATCCCCTGACGGTGAACCTGGCATTAAAACTCTCACGGGAATTCAAGGGTCAGCTCACGATCTCATACTCGGGCGGGGCCGATGCCTTTAACCTGGTGGATCTGCTCCAGGCCGGCCTCAAACCCATCACATTAGCCACCTATTTCCTCAAACCGGGTGGTTATGCCCGCATGACCCAGTTGGCGGAGCTGGCTGAAGGAGCAAAAGAAGCCCTCCAGCTCAAAGAAGTCGATCTGAAAGAACTCACCCGGGTTGCTGAAGATGCCCTGCTAAATCCCCGCTACGCCAAAGAGGGAAAATCTGCTGCGCCGATGAAGGTCGACCAGTCCCTGGAGCTGCTGGATTGTTTTATCGCTCCCTGCACAGTCGGCTGCCCCATCCACCAGGATATCCCCCAATATATCCGGCTGGTTGGAGAGGAAAGGTATGCCGAGGCTTTTGAGCTGATCATCGCCAAAAATCCCCTGCCCTATATCACAGGGTATATCTGTGAACATAACTGCCAGCTGAAATGTGTCCGCAATGATTATGAAGATCCGGTTTTGATCCGGGACCTGAAACGGATTGCGGCTGAACGCGGTTTTGAATCTGTCCTGGAAACCATTCCTGCCCCGGATCTGATCCGCGACGCCAAAGTTGCCGTGATCGGCGCCGGTTCAGCCGGGCTCTCAGCAGGATATTTCCTGGCCCGGGAAGGTTTTGAGGTCACGATCTTTGACAAGAATGACCGTCCGGGAGGCATGGTGGAATTCGGCATCCCCGAATTCCGGATCCCTGATCTGGCTCTGGAAAACGACCTGGCCCTGATCAAAAAAGCAGGAGTCAAGTTCGAAATGAACTGCGATCCCAGGTTGAATATCGACCAGCTCAAGAAGGACGGTTTTACCTATCTGATCCTGGCCATCGGGGCCTGGAAATCCCGCACCCTGAAGCTGGAGGGAGAGCAGGACAAAGTCAAGGGAGCGATCCAATTCCTGCTCGACTTTAAAAAGGACCCGGCCTCCGTTCCGCTGGGGAAGCATGTGGCCGTGATCGGCGGCGGAAACAGCGCCATGGACAGCGCCCGGGCAGCACTGCGGGTGCCGGGTGTGGAATCCGTCAGCGTCCTTTACCGGCGGACCATCAAGGAGATGCCGGCTGAACGGGAAGAACTGGAGCACACCCTGGCTGATGGCGTGAAATTTGTTGAGCTGGTCTCCCCGCTCTCCCTCAAAGAGGGCACCCTGGTTTGCCAGAAGATGCAGCTGGGCGAACCCGATGCCAGCGGACGCAGGCGTCCGCTCCCCATAGAAGGAGAGCTGGTTGAATTCCCCATTGATACTGTTCTCTCCGCGATCGGAGAGCTGGTGGAATATGATCTCCTGACCGAAAACGGGATCGATGTGGATCAAAAGGGCAATATCAAGATCGATGCCTATCATGAGACCAATCTGGAGAATGTCTTCATCGCCGGAGACGCCTTCCGTGGTCCCGCCTCTATTGTTGAAGCGATTGCCGATGCCCGCAAAGCTGCTGATGGGATCCTGGCCAAAGAAGGGATTGAACAGCCGCGCCTGACCATCCCCCGGGTATCCTTTGACCGGGAGGTCCAGAACAAAAAAGTCATAGCTAAAACTGCCCTGATCACCCCCAGATTGCTGGTTCAGGATTTTGATCAGAACTTCCTGGCAGAAACCGAACGCTGTCTGGAATGCAACTATCTCTGCAATAAATGTGTTGAGGTCTGCCCCAACCGGGCCAATCTCGAAATCCTGGTGGATTCCCCTCTCTTCAGGGACCAGAATCAGATCCTGCATCTCGATGCCCTTTGCAACGAATGCGGCAACTGTGCTACATTCTGCCCCTACCAGGGAGCTCCTTACCAGGACAAGTTCACCCTCTTCTGGGACGAACAGGCTTTCCTTGACAGCGATAACGAAGGCTACCTGCCGCTGCCGGATGACGGCGTTAGAATTCGCTACCAGGGAGAGATCCTTGAGTTGAAATATGACAATGGGCATCTGAAAATCCCTGAAGACTTCCGTGAAGATAATCAGCTGAAAGGCGTATTTGAAATCATGCTGACCGTGCGGGAGCGCTATCCTTACCTGCTGGCCGCCGATTAGCAGAACTACACAGATATTCCAAAAAAGAGAACCCTCCCAGGAGGGTTCTTTTGTTTACCTGACCAATGACAATTGCCATTTATTTGTCATTGCGAGGACCTCGAGCCCAGCGAGGGGGACGCGGCAATCTCGCCTGTAGACAGCGGTAATATCCTATTTTATGATGAGCCTTTGGGGGAGAAGAAATATTTTGTCTATATCATGACCAATATGGTCAACTGTGATCCAGATTGGCTTGATTTAACTTTGGAAGCTGAAGAGTAGTATCAAAGCGAGATTGCATCGTCCCTCACTACGTTCGCTTCTCGCAATGACACCTTGGAATCAGGATAGCCCAATCTGAATACCGATTACTGATTACCGATCACTGGGTTTAATCGCTTTAATACTTACTTCTTACGACTTACTCCGTTTGTCAAACCGGATCTGGCACACAACGTTCCCCTCTGCAATCGTGTGGCCCAGCGTAAACTCGAAATCCTCAAACTCCCCCGCCACGCCCCGGTCTCCGTCCATAGCGATATCACACAGCTGTTCAATATC
>CAZVIH010000081.1:0-18293 GCA_964627755.1 uncultured Anaerolineales bacterium | reverse complement strand
TTCGGAAATTAATTCTGTTACAATAAGGAAATTACAAAAGAATCCCGGATCCTATCATGGATCCGGGAATGAATTGAATTTATTCAGTATCTGTATAGTCAATATCTGAATAGTATGCCCAAAAAATCATCCGCACATACTTTGGAATATATCTTGTTAGGATTGATCAGGGAAGAATCTGCTCATGGTTACGCCCTGTATGAAAAACTGCGCAGCACAGCAGAACTATCACTGATCTGGCAGGTTAAACGCAGTAAACTCTACTATTTGCTCGATAAACTGGAAACAGATCAATTACTGAAGTCTTCGATGGTTAGCCAGAGCATTTACCCCGATCGAAAGGTCTATCAGATTACCAGCCGGGGTTTAGAGGTTTTGGAAAAATGGATGTATTCCCCTGTATTGAGCAGCAGATATGTCCGCCTGGCATTTTTATCAAAATTATTTTTCGTCCTTAGGCAAAATAAAGACCTGGCTGCTGATTTGATCACAAAACAAATGGAAGCATGTCAGGGCTGGCTTAATAATTTGGAACGCCAATATCAGGATCTTGATAATACTGAATATATCAATTCCCAGGTATTTTTATTCCGAATGGGTCAGATTCAAGCAATGCTTGAATGGCTGAAAAACCTTCGGGAGACAATTCCTGCTTAATATCCATTCACACATCCAATCACAGGAGCAACGAACATGAAGAAAATTTTATTTATAGTCACTATCTTATTGACGGCAGGCTGCAGCGTGATCCCGGGATTGAATCAGCCAGTGGAGATCACTGATTCAACCGGACATACTGAAACACTGAACGGTCTCCCTGAGCGGATTGCAATCGCGGGAAAAGCAACAATTATGGTGCAGGATGCGATCTATCTCTTTGACGATGCCGTAGAGAAGGTAATTGCCCTGGAAAATAGAAATCAATCTACCTATAGCTTTTTACCTGTTGTGGATCCAAACCTTGATGGGAAAGATATCTTTGAAAAGAACGTCGGACCGGAACAGATCGCTGCTGTCCAGCCTGATTTGATCCTGATGAAAAGCTCTATGGCCGAGAAACTGGGTGAACCACTGAAACAGCTCAGCCTGCCGGTTTTATACCTTGATCTGGAAACGCCTGAGGCTTTTTACAAGGATATTCATACGCTGGGGCAGGTCTTCGGAAATCCAAACCGGGCAGAAGAGATCACTGAATTTTATCAATCCCGTGTTTCAAGAATAGAAGAGAACCTTGCTGGAGTTACAGAAGACCAAAAGCCATCTGTTTTGGTGCTGGAATATTCTGATGTAGGTGGAGAAATAGCATTCAAGGTGCCGCCTATATCCTGGTTGCAAACAACTCTGGTAGAAATTTCTGGCGGTACCCCAGTCTGGAAGGATCTGGAAGTTGGTGGCGGGTGGATTGTCGTCAACGTTGAACAGATCGCTGCCTGGGATCCCGATCAGGTTTACATCATCAGCTACGATGGGAAAGCCTCTGATGTCAAGGCCAACTTGATGGAAAACCCGGTCTGGAGCAACTTTCGAGCGGTTCAAAACGACCAGCTTTTTGCCTTTGCATACGATTTTTACAGTTGGGATCAGCCGGATACACGCTGGATTCTTGGTTTGCAGTGGTTGGCAACAAAGATCCAGCCTGAATTAAATTCGAATATTGATATGATGGAAGAAGTGAATGCTTTTTATTCGTTCCTGTATGGGCTGGATCAAGAAGCAATTGATGCTGATGTGATTCCGAATTTGACTGGGGATCTGCCCTGATCCCACGATCATGACAAAAGAACGGTATAAGCGAGTTCTCCTCCTTTTAGGATTAGGTACATTGTTGGTCCTGGTGATATCGGTATTTATTGGCCGGTATCCCAGCCCTCCAGGAATGTCACCCCGCCTGCTTTTTGAGGATAATTTGGCCCGGCAGCTGGTGCTGAATTTAAGGCTTCCCCGCCTGCTGGTCGCTTTTCTGCTGGGAATGATCCTCTCGGCAGCCGGGTCTGTTTTGCAGATGATCTTCAGGAATCCACTGGTTGAGCCTGGTTTTCTGGGTGTTTCCCAGGGAGCTGCCTTTGGCGCTGCGGTTTCGATCTTGTTCTTAACTCACCATCCTCTGGTAATCGAATTGAGCGCCACCTTTTTTGGATTGTTGGCTTTGGCTGCCACTTATTATCTCTCCACAAGAATTCGATATGGTGGATGGGTGCTGCGGCTGATCCTTTCTGGTGTTGCTGTTTCAGCACTATTTTCAGCTGGGGTTGGGATTCTAAAGTATATTGCTGACCCCTTAACTGAACTGCCCGAACTGACGTTTTGGCTCCTGGGCGGGTTGTACAGTGTTACCTGGCGGGAACTGCTCTTTGTCCTGCCTTTTGCTTTAGTAGGAATTGTGGTCGTTTACGTGATGCGTTGGCGTGTAAATCTACTTTCCTTGAATGATGATACGGCTTTTTCGCTGGGTGCATCCTTGACTCGAGAACGACTGGTCCTGTTAATCACCACGGTTGCAGCCGCCGCCGCTCTGACGGCGATCAGCGGTGTGATCAGCTGGGTGGGATTGATTGTGCCCCATATTTCACGACGGATATTCGGGGCCAGCGCTGAAAAATCAATTCCGGCGGCCATGCTGCTGGGCGGTGGTTTTACTGTGATCGCGGATGATCTGGCCAGAACACTGCTGGCCGGGGAGATTCCCTTGGGAATTTTAACTTCTGCAATTGGTGCCAGTTTATTTATTTATCTGATGGTCAGTATGGGAATAAAGGTCAGGCGGGATGGATAATATAATTTCCCTGGATGGGATCCAGTTTCGCTATGGGCCCGAGGACCCGATTGTGTTGGCTGATCTTTCATTGGAGATCCCGACCGGGAAGATCACCGCGATCCTGGGACCAAATGGCACTGGCAAGACAACCATGCTGCATATCATGCTGGGATTATTAAAACCATCCCGGGGTGGTGCGAAAGTGGCTGGAAAATCCCACAAGGAATATTCCAAGCGTGAACTGAGCCAGATGATTGGCCTCGTTCCCCAATTCGAATCCATCCCATTTAACTTTACAGTCTTTGAATATGTACTGCTGGGCAGGTCGCCCTACTTGAATCCCTTTCAGCTGCCGGGGGACTTGGATCTTGAAATTACAGAAAACGCCCTGAAAGAAGCGGGAATCGCCCATCTAGCTGAAAAACCTGTGTCCGAGATCAGTGGTGGGGAAAGGCAGCTTGTCCATATCTCCCGGGTATTAACTCAGCAAACCCGGATCCTGTTATTAGATGAACCCACCGCGCACCTCGATCTTGAAAATCAGAACAGGATTCTATCTCTTTTAAAAAGAATGGCTGCTCAGGGGGCTACAGCCGTTTTAACAACCCACGATCCAAATGCTGCCATATTCGCAGCGGATCATTTCGTGCTTATGAACCGGGGGAAGATTGAGGCCGAGGGAAATTTGAAGGAAGTGATCACCACCCAAAATCTGTCCCTCATCTACCGTACGCCCATCAGGGTCGAAAAGATCAACGGTTATACAATGGTGGTGATGGATACGAAGGAATATCATGGCTGAGATCATCCTAATAACTGGTGAAATCCAGTCTGGAAAGACCAGCCTGTGCCTGGACTTGTATCGCAAAGCTCAAGAAGCGGGTCTCCAGGTGGGGGGTATATTATCCCCCGCTGTTTTTGAGGAGGAAGAAAAAACCGCTATAGACATATTGGATTTAAAGAGTGGAATACGAAAACGGCTTGCTGAAATAAAAACACAAACACAAACTGATTTGGAGACTCAACATTGGTCCTTTTTCCAAGAAACAGTTGATTGGGGCAATAAAATGCTCCTGGAAGCAGTCCCCTGTGATTTGTTGATTGTCGACGAATTGGGTCCTCTGGAGTTTCACCGGAGTGAAGGCTGGGTGAATGGATTTGCAGTTATAGAAAGCGGGGATTATTCAGCGGCATTGCTTGTGATCCGTCCGTCCTTGATCGAACAAGCTTTCCAGCGCTGGAAATTATCAAGAATCATTGATTTGAGCGCTGTCGGAGCCGAAGTCCTGACGGGCAAAGATCTCTTTAATACTCTCAATCTTGAATAGGCAGATTACGTCCGGAAAAAAACAATCCTCTCAAGGTATAATATCAGTACTGAACCTGTATTTTATGGAGGTAAAATATGCCTAGTTGGCTTGGTGGACCTGAACTGATCATCATTCTGGTGATCGTGGTGATTATATTTGGCGTTGGCAGAATCAGCAAGATTGGAGGCGAGCTCGGCAGTGGCATCAAAGCATTTAAGGAGGGCTTGCAGGGGGATGAGGAAAAAGATAAAGAAAAAGAAAAAGAAACGGAAGAGGAATAAAACCGCTCCGCTTGTTCGGGAATTAATTATTTTGCAGTAAAAGCATAGAAGGGTTTTTCATTCTGACCGCTTTATATTAGCGGTCGTTTGATTACTGGATGAATATATTAAGGATTGAGGGATAAGTGGGAAAATTGAAAGATTTCTGGAAAGCGATCGTTAAACCTTTCAGGAAATTAGGATCCTGGATTGTAAAGCCATTTAAAGGGATCTCAGCCTTTTTCACTGAAGAACCTGAAGATTCTCCTATGGCCGAGAGCCTTCAAATGGCATTTGACGAACCAGCCAGCTTTCTGGAGCATATCGGGGCTCTCCGAAAACACCTGGTACGAGCTTTTTTAGTATTGATATTATGTGCCGTGGCAGCTTTTGTATTCCTGTCCCCGCTATTGGAATTCATCTCCCGACCCATAAATGGGTTGGACCAATTAACAGCCGTAGACGTAACAGAACCTATCAGCGTGGCCATGCGTGTCGTGCTCCTGGCAGCTTTTACAGCGGCTCTTCCCTATATTGTGTTTGAGATCTTTTTATTTATCGCTCCAGCTTTGTCCCGCAGGGTCCGTTTGATCAGTTTGATCTCCATTCCGCTTGTTGTTGTTTTTTTCTTTGGAGGAATGGCTTTTTCATATTACTTGATTCTCCCGGTTGGTTTACCTGTCTTGTTGAATTTTCTTGATATCTCAACCCAGATCCGTCCATCTTCCTATATCAAATTTGCCACCAATTTGTTGTTCTGGATTGGCGCCCTCTTTGAATTTCCCCTGCTGGCGTACTTGCTCTCTGTAATGGGGATTCTCTCTCCCCGGGATTTGATCAAAAATTGGCGGATTGCTGTGGTGGTCAGTGCTATCCTGGCAGCCGTGATCACACCGACCATTGACCCCCTGAACATGATGCTGGTAATGGTTCCTCTAGTTTTGCTATATGGATTGAGTATTTTGTTGTCCCTTCTGGCTGGCGGCAGGCGAGCCGAGGCAGGTAAACCGTAAGAAGTTAATCGATTAGATTACAGGCATTGAAAAAGGTGACCCAGTGCGTCGCCTTGATTGCTTCTCTGAAACATATTCGATTTAAGTTTTACTCGTTTGGAACCCGGGCGATCACCTTGGTGCCGTTGCCTGGAGAGGAGTCGATCTGGATCCCTCCGCCTGCTTTGCGGGTTCTGCGCTGCATATTAGCCAGGCCGTGGCCCAGGTTGGCTTCAGTTTTATCGATATTAAAACCTTCTCCATCGTCCTTGATTTCCAGGTAGATATTACAATCCTCTTCCCAGATCCTCAACTCAACGTTCTTGGCTTTTGAGTGCCGGGCAGTGTTGGAGAGTGACTCCTGGGCAATGCGGAAAAGGGTCAGCGTATTCTGGTAATTCAATTTCATCTGGCCATCAATATCATCCTGTATGGTAGCTGCGATTCGCGAGTTGGTTTGGAACTCTTGCAGTAGAACCTCCAGGTTTTCCCTGAAACTGAGATTTTCCTGCATTTGACGCGGCCGCAGGTCAGAAATATAGGTCCGGATATCAACAATTGTGCTGTTGATGCTGTCAGTGGCAAAATTCAGTTTTTCCATGCTTTCAGCAGAGTCTTCTTCCAGGATAGCTTTTACATAATCCAGGGTTAGTCCCAGAGAATAGAGGGATTGGATCACACCGTCATGAAGATCCATTCCGATCCTTTCTCGCTCTTCCAGCACCGCTATATGTTTGGTCTGCTGCTGGAGCTGGACATTTTGAATTGCTGTACCTGCCCACATGCCAATGGTTGTCAATAAATCCAATTCCCGGATCGAGTAGGGGCGGTTGGTTTTGCTGGAAAGATTCATTACCCCGACAACTTCCCGGGCAGCCTGGAGGGGGATCACAGCCTGGCATCGGAATCCTGCTTTGATGATTGCCGGCCGCAAAATTCGGGGATCGGTTTCCAGATTGGTGACAACAAGGGGTTTGTTCAACCCGGCGACTTTGCCTATCACTCCGTCTCCGAACCGGAAAACGTTCTTGGTATAAAAGGCTTCAAAATCATCCCCACGCAAAAGCGCCAGCCGGAGATCCCTCTCACCCCGGTCCTTGAGGAAGATCTCCCCGGTTTCAATCTCCAGGTAATTAAGAACTTTCTTGAGGGTGAGGCTCATGATCTCCTTGATATCCAGGGAGCTGGCAATACCCTGGGCAAGATCATATATCAGGGTCAGGTCTTCATACTGCTGGCTGATGGCTTTATCCTGATCGAGGATATTATTGGTGAGCTGAGTGTTGGTGATGGCAACCGCGGCATAAGCGGCCAGTGTTTTCATCAATCGTTCATCATCCAGAGTGAACTCTGCTCCACCGATCTTATTTGTCAGGTAGATCTGTCCCAGGATCTTTTCACCAGTAGTAATTGGCACACCCAGCATGGAATTCATGGCAGGGTGGTATTGAGGGAACCCGGAGTAGCGAGAATCCTTGGTGATTTCAGGGATGCGTATCACTTCGTGTTTTTGCTGAAGTTCTCCCAGTAGTCCCTTCCCTTCCGGGGGGTGCGGAATGAGATGTAATTCTTCCTCGGACATACCAGAGTGAATAAAATTCACTACTTTCCCATTTTCATCCCGAATCGCCAGGGCGGCATATTCAGCCTGAACCTGCTCTTGAGCCAGTCTGACAATACGGGTCAGGAGAGTTTCCAGGGAAAAATCACCCACCAGGTCTTTGCTGGCCTGGTAAAGGGATCCTATTTGTCCTTCGAGTTCTTCCTTTGTTTTACGAGCCATGGTTTCAGAGACATTTTACCTTATCCGTTCCAATTTTGATAGTTTTTGCTAGTCCAGATGGCTTATCTTATCTAGGAGAATGATTTTTACCCCTTCTACGCCTGGAAATTGATTATTTATGAAAAATAAAGATAAGAGCTCTCGTTTAAAGGGTTTTTATAACCTCCCCCTTGAAAAAAGGCGCCAGGAACTCATTGATCTTGGATTTTCAACATCCGAGAAGCTGCAAAATTTTGACCCAGAGAATGGCTTAAGCCTTGAAATAGCTGAAAATATGATTGAAAATGTGATTGGTACTTTCAGCATACCGGTTGGTATCGCCCTGAATTTCCAGGTTAACGGTCGTGATGTATTGGTTCCAATGGCTGTTGAAGAACCATCCATCGTAGCCGGGGCTTCGTTCATGGCTAAACTGGTTCGGGAAGGCGGGGGGTTTAAAGCTGAAGTCGGCGATCCGATCATGATCGGTCAGATCCAGGTCCTGGAAGTGAAAGATCTATCTGCTGCCCGGGATAATATCCTGGAAAAGAAAGACGAACTCCTTGCCAGTCTTGAAGATCTGGATCCCATTCTCAAAAAATTAGGTGGAGGGCCTCAAGATCTTGAAGTACGGATCATTAACAATTCTGCCATTGGCCCTTTTCTGGTTGTTCACCTGTACATCGATGTCCGGGATGCAATGGGGGCCAATGCGGTCAACACGGCCTGTGAAAGATTGGCGCCTTCCTTAGAAGCACTAACAGGGGGCCGGGTTCATCTGCGGATTTTGTCCAATTTGGCGGACAGGCGCCTGGCCCGGGCAAAATGTATGATTCCTGTTGGAAGATTGGCTTTTGAAGATTATAGCGGGGAGCAGGTTCGGGATGGGATCATTGAGGCCTGGGCATTTGCAGACTCAGATTCCTACCGGGCTGCGACCCATAATAAAGGTATCATGAATGGCATTGATGCAGTAACCCTGGTGACCGGAAATGATTGGAGGGCAGTTGAGGCCGGGGCCCATGCCTATGCTGCCCGGTTCGGTTTTTACCGTTCGTTATCAACCTGGTTTAAAAATCCGGCTGGAGATCTTGAGGGTGAATTAGAGCTTCCGCTGGCGCTGGGAATTGTTGGCGGTGCAACCCGGGTACATCCGGGAGCAAAAGCTGCTTTGGAATTGATGAATGTGAAAACTGCTAAAGAACTGGCTGAAATAGTCGTCTCTGTGGGATTAGCCCAAAACCTGGCTGCCATTCGGGCCCTGGCAACGGATGGGATTCAGAAAGGACATATGCAGCTGCATGCCCGCCAGGTAGCTATAGCGGCAGGGGCAGAAGGCGATCAGATCGATCAACTAGCAGAAGAACTGGTCAAAGAAAATAAGGTCCGGGTCGATCGGGCAGAAGAGATCCTGCGGGTCTGGAACCAGGAAAATTAACATAATGGAAAACATGACAAAAACAAAATTAATGAAACCATCCCGCCCAGTAGGGATCATTGGCTACGGCGCTTATGTTCCCCGTTACAGACTCCCTGCCACTGAGATTTCCCGCATTTGGCGGGGGGGATTAGAATTGGAGCCCATTCAAGAAAAATCAGTGCCCGGCATTGATGAAGATGTGGTTACCATGTCAGTAGAAGCGGCCCGAAATGCCCTGATGCGGGCAGAAATCGATCCCCGGGAGATCCGGGCTGTCTGGATAGGATCGGAATCCCATCCCTATGCGGTTAAACCCTCCTCAACGATAGTTGCCGAAGCGCTGGGCATCACCCCCTATACCCAGGCAGCTGATTTTGAATTTGCCTGCAAGGCTGGTTCTGAAGCCATGGTTGCCGCTATGTCCCTGGTTGGTTCAGGGATGGGTGATTATGCACTGGCGGTGGGTATGGATACGGCTCAGGGAAAACCAGGCGATGCCCTGGAGTACACAGCCGCGGCTGGCGGCGGTGCATTTATCATTGGTCCTGCAGATGAATCCCTGGCAGAGATTGAAGGAGTGCTGTCTTTTGTCACGGACACCCCTGATTTTTGGCGGCGAGAAAATCAGAAATATCCCGAACACGGCGGGCGATTTACTGGAGAGCCGGCCTATTTTAAACACATTATCAATGCAGTCACTGGTTTGCTGAAGGAGCTGGAAAAGACAGCGGATGAGTACGATTTTGTGGTCTTTCACCAACCTAACACAAAATTTCCCCAACGAGTGGCAAAGGAGCTGGGTTTCTCAAAGGCCCAACTCGAAACGGGATTGTTATCTCCCCGGATCGGGAATACCTATGCGGGCTCTTCATTAATAGGATTGACTGCTGTGCTGGATCAGGCAAAACCGGGAAACCAGATCCTGATGGCTTCCTTTGGTTCTGGTGCTGGCTCTGATGCGATTTCTTTCAAGGTTACAGATCAAATCCTGGAAAAGAAAACCAAGGCACCTGCCACGGAGGACTATATTAACCGGCGGACAGAGATCGATTATGCAGAATATGTCCGGATGCGGGGGAAGATTACATTGAAGTAGTCCTATAATTCCACTTCCGAAGCCTTCGGGAGGTGATCCTCAGCCTTCTGTCTGTCCTCTGACTTCGGAAGTTTGAATAGGGAGGAAGAAATCCGAAGTCAGATCATGAGCAGAAAGAGTTGACTCTCCCCTCATGACTTCGGATTTTAACCCTGTAACGAGTATTTTCTTTGAAAATTGATAGTTCCTGATAGTTACTCCCCGTTATACTGATGCAGATGTATAGGAATAACATCATTTACAGGAGATATTGACCGAATGGATATTCCACGCCACTGGCGATTAAATAAACAACGATATGCCTTAACAGGTGAAATTTGCCCGCACTGCAGCGCGAAGATCTTTCCACCCCGGGATGTTTGCCCGGAATGTGGGGATGAAGCCAAAACCGAATTTGAATTCAGCGGAAAAGGTGAGATTTATTCATTTACTGATATCTATAATGCCCCGGAAGGTTTTGAAGAGACCATTCCTTATACTGTAGCCTTGATCAAATTGGACGAGGGTCCTGTTGTAACTGCTCAATTAACTGATTTCGGGGACAAGAAAGTGGAAATTGGCATGCCGGTGGAAATGATCACCCGCAAACTTCGTTCCGATGGTGATGAACGGGGACTGCTGGTATACGGTTATAAATTCCGCCCTTTGGTAAATGCCTAAATAAAGTATTTTCTAATCATTAGGGCTGCCACCTGGCAGCCCTTTTTTGTTTTAATCCCTGGCCCAGTATTGTTAAAAGCAGACCTGTACACATTCCTTCTTCGGGATTATAATAAACATGAATAATATCATAATAATAAGGAGATTTATTTATGTTTATTGATTATTTAACCCTGTTAATGATTAACATGGTAGCTGGAACTGCATTATTGGCTTATTTTGTTCTCAAGGGTGTTACAGCAGAAGATGCAAAGCCTTTTGCTGCTGGATTTGCTATGGTGGGGCTGATCGCTTTTTTGGGCGGCGCCTATATGGTCACCCATTGGCCTTTACCAGGCAGTTATAACATCGGTTTTGGAGAGAGTACAGTCTTATTCGGTGTGGTTTTCCTGGGGGCTGCCTTAGCGCTGGCGAAGGGTTGGGATTTATTGCCGGTCGCAATTTATGCATTTTTTGCTGGAATAGAAGCCCTGCTGGTTGGTATAAGGATCATTGATCTGGGAATGACCAAAAATCCGCTGGCTTCCGGGATCGGATTTATATTGGCCGGCTTGGGAGGAATTGCAGCAGCCCCGGGTTTCGGGTTGTTAAAAAAATCTCAATTATTCCGCTACATCGCTGCCGGGGTTTTGATCATTGTTACTCTGTTCTGGGCTTATACCTTTTATGCGTCTCTCTGGGGCCACCTGGAAAGTTTCTCAACCTGGATTCCCTTAACTATGGGAAAATAAGATGTTATTGGATTGAGCCAGATCATTATTCAAAAAGCTGTCTCAGATGTACGAGACAGCTTTTGCATAATATAACCGGAAATCAGGAACTCGAGCAATTCTTATCCTATTATCAAGGTATTAAATAGGTATCATGCACTTCACCCCCAGGACCGATCAGGGTCACTGTTTCACCAGGCTGCCAGATCGGATCTGTCAGACCGAGGTATAACTCGATCGGGTTGCTGTCCCCTTCTTTGGTGTAGATGTTCACAGCTCCCTGGCCATGCAGGTCCAGACTGGCCACGCCAGACTGTTCCAGGATGTTGTATTGATGGTTATTTTCATCCTTGATCGACCAATCTTGTAGGGAGATAGTATCTCCCGGTTCACTTCCGGGACGTACAAGGCGGACATATTCTGTCGCTAAATTGCCAATGCCGCCCACTTCACCGATTTCAATCAACAGGTTATCGGACGCAGCAGCTTCGTCTGAAACCTGGTCTGTTAAGCTGTCTTCAGCAGTTATATCGCTCGAATCAAAGAGCATGTTTTTTAGTTTGGTGTTTTCCCATAAGTAGAGCACACCAATGATAGTGACCGCCGATACAACTATATTGAGAACAACATAAAATAACAGCTTTTTCGCCTGGTTCATAGGAAAAATCGCCTTTGGTATAATGGTCTAAGTTGTACTCCATCATAGCATATTATCGGTTTTAAGACACCGCTTTTTAAGCGGGATAGAGACTGGACAAAGATATGCCATACCTGATAGACGGACATAACCTGATCCCCTGTATTCCTGGTCTTTCTTTGAAGGATCTGGATGACGAGATCGCCTTGATTCAGATCCTTCAGGTTTTTGCCAGTCAGCATAAAACCAGGGTAGAGGTATATTTTGATCAGGCGCCAGCAGCTTGGGCAGACAGCCGATCCTATGGGGCTGTGAAAGCCCATTTTGTTCGTCAAGATACCACTGCGGATCAGGCAATAATCAAGCGGCTGTCCCGGATGGGAAAAGACGCTAAAAATTGGACTGTCGTTACATCTGACCGAGAAATCCTGATCGAAGCTAAAAGCGCACACAGCCAGACCCTGAAATCAGGGGAATTTGCAGCCGAGTTAATCAAAGAGAATTCCGGGAATTCCAATGATCCAGATAAAAAAGATACTCCGGAGATTTCCGGCGGGGAAGTTGATTATTGGCTGGGCCAATTTGAGGGTAGTGAATAATAAGGAATATCCATGAAATTTCTAACGGTAGATATTGGCACCGGCACTCAGGACATTTATCTTTACCAATCAGGATTGGCAATAGAGAACGGGTATAAAATGGTTGTACCATCCCCCACCATGCTCGTTTTTCGCAAGATCAAGGAAGCCACAAAAAAAGGCGATGATCTTGTTCTTACTGGTTTGACCATGGGTGGAGGGCCCAGCCACTGGGCAGCCCGAGACCATCTGGAAGCCGGATTTAAAATATTTGCTACACCTGATGCTGCCAGAACCTTTGACGATGACCTCGATGCCCTGCAGGCCAGCGGAATAAAGATCATCTCCGATGATGAGGTAAAAACCCTTTCACCAGATGTCCAGCAGATCTGCTTGAAGGATTTTGATCTTCCGTCTATCTCCCTAGCTCTGACACAGTTCGATGTCTCATTGGCGGATCTGGATGGAGCAGCAGTGGCTGTGTTTGACCACGGCGCCGCCCCTCCGGGTTACTCTGACCGGCAGTTCCGGTTTGATTACCTGGCTGAACGACTGGATAATCGAACTAGCCCAGCTTTATTGAGCAACCTCGCCTTTCAACGGGGAGAGATCCCGGAAAAAATGACCAGGCTTCAGGCTGTGGAAGATTCGGCAAAGGATCTGGATGCCCCGCTGTTGGTGATGGATACCGCTCCTGCTGCGGTTTTGGGAGCAACGCTGGACCCCGCTGTGGGGGAAAGAAACCGATTAATGGTGGCTAATGTGGGAAATTTCCATACCCTGGCCTTCCGGCTGATGGAAAATCAGGTTGAGGGTATCTTTGAACACCATACAGGATTAATTGATAGACAAAAAATGGACCGGTTCTTAAGGTTGTTTGCGTCCGGAACGCTGACGCACCAGGAGATCTTTGCTGACCACGGTCACGGGTCCTTGATCCATGCCGATGAACCTTATCATCTGGGGGAAGGAGACTATGATGTGGTGATCACCGGGCCGCGGCGGAACCTGATGCGGGAATCAACCCTGCGGACCTATTTTGCAGCTCCTTATGGAGATATGATGTTAACGGGTTGTTTTGGCCTTCTGGCCGCAGCCGCTGACAAACTCCCCCTGATCGGAGAGCAGATCCGGAATTCTCTCTATCCTGAATTGAGTTCCGATTCAGGCACACCACCCTGGGAACTTCAATAAATTACCCAAACAGATCCCTGGTATTTCCGACGCAGTCATTTGATCCCAGAACAGTTATATGATCCCCCATCTGCAGGATCGTTTCACCGCGGGGTACGATCAGCTCTCCCTTTTTTCTCACCGCTACCACCAATAGATCACCCGGAAAATCGAGCTCTTTGAGAGGTTTATTGAGAAAATCCGGATTGCGGATGGCAATTTCACATAGATCTCTGGAATCATCTGTCCGGGTCAATAGCTCATACATGGTTGGGTTGCGGATGACCAGACCCAGCAGCACGGCCTGGTCAGTGGCGGGATTAAGGGGTGTTGCTCCTATCTTTTCAAAACGGGGGATCTCACCCGGGACGGTTAAGCGGGCAACCACATGATCGATACCGTATGTGGTCCTGGCTCGCTTGCAGATGCGGTAATTCTTTTCAATATCGCTGAAGACGCAAACGAGCCGGTCTGCCTGGTTGAGCAGCTCTTCTGTGGCCGGGTCGTACCTGTCTGTGGCTGCCTGGACACCCTTCAGCCCACTGCGGGCTGCCCTTTCAATTCTATCGGGATCCTCGTCGATGATTATCACCGGGTCACCATGGCCCTGGATGTGCTGGGCTACCTGGAGACCAAGCGGCCCGGCGCCCATAACCACTATGGCAGGGTCCTCTTCCAGTTCATTCTTAGGGACCAATTTAATAAAGACCGCTGGGGCGATCACGACCGTTAAGATAGCAACCAGGATGATTGCCGCGTTAAAAGGTTCGCTGATAACACCGATGCGCATCCCTATCGCCGAGGCAGCAATGATCAGCGAGAGGCGGCTGGAAAGCAGTATGCCGGCGGCCAGAGTCTGTTTCCAGCTAAAACTTGTTTTATAAACCAGGGCAGGGAGCAATTTCACAGCTGCGGCCGATACCAGCAGCAAGGGAACTAGAAGCATAGCGCTTGGTGAATTGATCAGGGAAGCCAGGTTAAAATCCACCCCCACCATAATGAAAAAGATCGGGATAAAAAAGCCAAATCCAATTGCGTCCAGCTGGTGAACCAATTCGGAGTCTTCAGGCCGTTTTAACAAGGAAATGATCGCTCCGGCCAGGAATGCGCCCAAAATGATCTCTGTCCCAAGCATTTCGGCCAGGGCGACAAATATTAACATCATTGTAAAAGCAGCCCGGACCTTGATCTGGGAAGTAGCGGAGCTGAGCTCTTCCAGAACACGCCGGACCCCTTTAATACGATTGAAGAAAATACCACCGAAATAGTACACAAGGAAAAAGGCCACAAAAAGCAGGCCGATCAAAAGGATATCGAGAGTCAAGCCCTGAGAGAGGGCTGCTACGACAACTGTGATCAAGAGCATGGTCACAAAATCTGCTATCAGGGCAGCGATCAAGAGAGTCTGGCCATACCTGCCGTTGCTGAGACCCTGTTCTTTCAGAACCGGCACCACCACACCGAGGGAAGTGGTTGAGAGAATCAAGGCGATCATCCAGGGACTGGAAGCCAGTCCTGCCCCGGTAAATGCCAAACCAATCAAAGTCGAGAGAACCAGGGTCAAGAGGAAGGAAATCGCTGCCAGATGGATGGGACTTGCGGGTTGATTTTCACTCTTCTGTTTATTGGTGAATAGACCCAGGTTTGAAAAATCGATTTCCATTCCGGAAAGGAACATCAAAAAAACAAAACCTAACTCAGCCAGCAGATCCAGGACCACTTCATGGTGCTGGACCCAGCCAAGACCGCTTCTGCCAATAACGATACCGGCAATAATTTCGCCTACCACTATCGGTAAACGGAATTTTCTAAAGCGGGAAAGGACGATGGGCACTAAAAAAGCCAGAAAAATGACAATTAATAAAGGTAGAAAGGAAAGGGTTTCTTCCATAAGGATCCTTAAACTAGTGGGAATGATCGGGCCTTGCTGGCGTCCTTAGCGGGCTTTCAGCGCCCGTACCTGCTCGGCGGCGTGGTAGGAGGAACGCACCAGGGGAGCGCTTTCGACCCATTTAAAACCCAGTTCAAGGCCGTACGCTTTAAGCGCCTCAAATTCCTCTGGGCTATAAAAACGCTCAACCGGCAGATGGTTTCTGCTAGGCTGAAGGTACTGCCCGATAGTAAGAATATCGACCTCCCAGCTTCGGATATCCTGCATGGTTTCTTTGATCTCATCCAGAGATTCACCCAGACCGACCATTAATCCTGACTTTGTGAGAGCTCCGGGGTCGAGCTTTTTAGCATTCACCAGTGTAGATCTAGATGCCTGATAGGAACTCTGGGGTTGGATCGTCTTGAAAAGCTGGGGGATGGTTTCCAGGTTGTGATTGAGGATATCTGGTCCAGCATCCATGACGATTTTTAAGGCCTCTAAACTGCCTTTAAAATCAGGGATGAGGACTTCTATGGAGCAACCGGGCTGGAGTTGGCGGATCCTGCGGATCAACATGGCGAAGATTGGCGCACCGCCATCCCGCCTTTCATCCCGGTTAACGCTTGTGACCACGGCGTGTTCGAGATTCATAGCCTTGATCGATTGAGCGATCCGTTCAGGTTCTTCCCAATCCAGGGGGCCGGGTTGACCGTGTTTTACATCACAGAATTTACAGGCCCGGGTGCAGACATCTCCCAGGAGTAAAAACGTAGCTGTGCCGGCGCCCCAGCATTCTCCCCGATTGGGGCAGAGCGCTTCCTGACAGACTGTATGAATGGATTGGTTCTGCATTAACAAATCCACTTCATGATAGGCCTGGGTGTTATTGAATTTAACCCGCAGCCAGGGAGGTAAACGTTTGTGTCCGCTCTCTTCCTGGGGGTTTACACGGTCTCGGGATGGTTTGGATGACATAGTGTTTTTCTAATCCAACCTGGAGGTACAGTGAGGGCAGCGGGTTGCCTGGATGGGAATGGAGCTGAAACAGAAGGGGCAGTTCTTGGATGTGGGAGCTGCCTCAGCCTGCTTTTTCTTATGGCCTTCCTGAAGGCGGTTAATGGCCCTGATCAAGAGGAACATGGCGACCGCTACGATCAAAAAGCTGATAATTGCATTGATAAAAAGGCCGTAGTTGACAGTAACAGCGCCAGCCGCCTGGGCTTCGGTCAAGGAGGTATAGGGTCCAACAGGAGAGCCGGTTTTGACAGTGAGGTAAAAGTTTTCAAAATCGACCCCACCCAACAGCCAACCAAAAGGGGGCATGAGAATATCTGTAACAAAGGAGTTGATAATGGTGCTGAAGGCAGCACCGATGATGATACCGACCGCCATATCAAGCACATTACCGCGCAGAGCAAAATCCCTGAATTCCTTTAACATGCTTCCTCCGTCGTAAAATACCCTGATTAGGTGCAGTCCTCATTATAACAAACAGGGTCTGGGGGGAAATAAACATTCTCTAAGAATTATGGTTTTCTGTGATATTTTCAAAGCCCTTTACATTTATGAAGGGTCCTTAAAAAATCATTTGAGAGGGGTTGTTAGAATGTTATAATCAACCTAATCACCTTCCAGAGATAATTTATTTTAACTAGAGAGGTGCGATGAAAAGAGTTCTGTTTGTCTTTTCGATAATTTTCATATTATCGCTCTGTATAACCGCCTGCATTCCTATCAATCCAAACACGGCCAACCAGCAGGTCTCTGAGGCATATATCAAGACCTCAGTTGCTGGAACCCTGATTGCGGAGCGGGCCAAGGAGGCTGGAGCGAGTCTGTCTTACACTGCAACTCCTGATGGCACTCCGGCTTCTGAAGAAACCCAAGGAACCCAGGAAAGTGACGGAAGTGACGATACCGGGGATAATGGCGAGGGGGAAGAAATCCAAGACCCCCAGCCCACCCCAGAAAACCCCTGGATGCTTCAGAACTGGTGTTTGGATCATATTGGCTGTGTTAAATATGGCGTCCGGAATCGCACAGATTCCTGGGTCCAGATTGAATTAAAGGAGTCAGATACCGGAGTTACGGGATTTTTCTCTGTCCGGAGTAAATCTTTTGGTCAGATAACTTTGATCCCCGGGCAATATACTGTGAAATACACCTGGTGGTGTGATGGTAAGGCGAAGACATTTTCAGATGTGAAGTCGCTCGGGTCCTGGGTTGATGTATTTAAATGTCCCCAGGGTTTAATCAGCGGGTAAAAAAGAATTAAAACCAGATCCACAACAAAATGATCATTTATTCTGGCCCCCGATAGCCGGGATGTATTTCCTAACTATCAGGATCTTAAGTAGCAAGTTATGAAAAGTGAAATGATAGGTCTGGTTAAATCCTATCAAGGAGATGTTCAAATGAAGAAAATGTTGCTTCTTGTTTCGCTTGTTTTTCTGGTTGGATGCTCAGCTGCCCCGGCCGCGGAAGAAGCCTTATCCCCTGACTCTTCAGACCTGGCAGCCACGATAACCGAGCAGGAGGGTACCATCGCAGTGCTGGAGTACCAGGTTGAAGACCTGACAGAACAGCTGGCCAGCCTGGAGATGAAAAACGATGCGCTGCTGGCTGCAAGTGATGGTCAGGCTGAAGGGGCAGAGCCAGCTAACTTCCTATGTGAAGATAGGCCGAGTAATATCAGATATGATAGCCCAATCGGCACAATTGCCATCGTGGAGGGCTGGTTTGCGACCCAGCCATTTGTCCAGGAAATGCAGGGGACCTATTCCACCACGTTCTGGAACGATGTCAAATCCAGGATTCACACTATTCGTTATATCTCCACTGAAGATGGGCTGACGACAACAGCTACCTTCCTGATCATGTTCGATGAAGCAGGCTGGCAGCCGGGTGTTTTGTGGATGAACGAATCGTGCTGGCTGGATTATCCATACTAGGCCAGAATGCGTTCCCGAATTGACTGATAAACCCCTCTTTGATATAATCTTGGAGCTTGGGGGATAGAGAAGATCAGCGGGTGTGGCCAAGTGGTAAGGCATCAGCCTTCCAAGCT
>CAZVIH010000080.1:0-37247 GCA_964627755.1 uncultured Anaerolineales bacterium | reverse complement strand
TCTCAAATGGAGGAAAAACATGGCTGAAATTACAGTCACACTTGTACTGCCCTCAGGAGGGACCCGTACTGCCGAAGTTCCCGATGATGTCGAAGTAAAGGAACTGATCCCGGAATTGACCACATCCCTTGAACTTCCCACCACCGGTCCAGACGGCCGGCCCATGGGCTACCGCCTGGACAGCAAAGCACTGGGACGTGAACTTCAGGAAGAAGAAACCCTGGCAGAAGCCGGAGTACCGGAGGATGACCATCTTGTGATGACCGCTGACGTAACAGCTGGTTAAGAAAGTGTGGGGCACTTCAAAAACGCCCCACCTCTGGAATTATTACCTATTATGACTACCGCCAATATTCGTTTACTGCCGCTAGAGACGCCGACACCCCGGCCGGGTTATATCCCCTACAGGTATGCCCGGCACTGGCGCTCCGATATCGAACGGGCTAATCCCCTCCAGCCAGGTATCGCTGTTTTTATGACCCAGAAAGCTTACATTCGGGCCAATGTTCATGCCCAGAGCGATCTGGATAACGAAATCGGAGGTTGGATGATTGGCAGCTGGAGGGCAGATCAGAACACAGGTGAAGAATTTATTGTCGTTGAAAGATGTTTGCCCGCGCTGCATGTCCTGCGCGGCAGTGCCTATGTGACCTTCACGCAGGACAGCCAGGTTGCCATGTTTGAGATCATGGAAGAAAAATTCCCGGACAAGGAATTGGTGGGCTGGTACCACTCCCACCCCAAGATGAGTGTCTTCCTGTCCAACTATGATCTCTTTTTACATAACTCCTTTTTTCCCCACCCCTGGCAGGTTGCCCTGGTGATAGAACCCCATGGCAGCACAGCTGGATTTTTTATCAGGGACGCAGCTGGAAATTTGGATAACAAAGCCTATTACGGGTTTCATGAGTTGACCCTCGGAAAATATCACAGCGTGGTCCGCTGGACCAATATGAAAGAAGAAATTACTGAATCACCAGGAGTGATGGAAAATGAAGATGAGTAGAACGATGAGGCTCTATTATTATGCTGTTCTGGGCGCGATGGGGGGATTGATCGGTTGGCAGGCCAGCAATATGGCTGGATTATCCTTCTGGTCAAACCTCTACCTGAGCGAGATCGTCGTGGGAGGATTGATCGGCCTGAGCATTGGCGCTTTGATCGGATTAGCGGAAGGATTGAACTCTGGTAATTTCCTCCAGATCCTGAAGTCAGGGTTATTCAGCGGAGGTTTGGGATTGGTTGGAGGAGCAATTGGCCTGCCCATCGCCGAGGGTTTATTCCTGTTTCTTGGTGGAGGTGTCCTGGGTAGAGCAATCGGCTGGGCAGTCTTTGGCCTGTTGATCGGCGCTGCCTTTGCCATTACCAGCGGTAATCAAGCCTGGAAACCCGCTTTAGGCGGCAGCATCGGCGGCCTGTTAGGAGGGATCATTCTGGAAAGTATTCGTTCACTATTTACCGATCCGCTTTTTGGAAAGGCCATCGGCCTGACCGCTCTTGGCGCATCGATCGGGATATTCATCGCCCTGATCGTCCTGCTCCTGTCCAAGGCCTGGTTTGAGGTAATTAGTGGAAAAATGAAGGGATCAGAATTCATCCTGGATAAGTTTATAAAAAAGAACGGACCCTCAGCATTTATCGGCAGCAGTCCCCTTAAATCGGATATCGTCCTGCCTGATCCTGATATCGATCCCCAGCATGCCATGCTTAAGGGAGAAGACAGCCACTTTAACATCAAGGATCTCAGCCTGACAGGTACATTTATCAATGGCAAGAAGATCGAACTGGCCCAATTACGCAAAAACCAGACCCTTAAAGTCGGAAATACCGAACTGGTTTATCACGAGAGGAAATAACCATGTGGAAGCAAAAGATCATCCATTTGACCCTGGTCCTGGTTTCCTTACTTACGCTGACCGGGTTCAGTCCTAATCACCAGACGGAAGAAGCCCACATCCGCATCACCCAGATCGATACCTCGGACTTCCCCAAAGTCACTGTTTACGTCACGGTTACAGACGAAAATGGTGAAGCGGTTGGGGTAGATCCGTCTCGCATCAAACTGATGGAAAACGAGAGTGAAATTCCACTCGATCAGATTGAAGGGGTGGGCCAGATCGATCCGATCACCACCCTGCTGGTGATGGATATTTCAGGCAGTATGCTCTATGCCGGAAAACTCGACGCTGCTAAATCCGCGGCCAAAGAATTTGTCAACCAACTCCGGCCCAACGATAGGATCGGTTTACTGGCCTTCCACACTGAAATATTTTATGTACAGCCAATTACCACAGATCGTAACTTGATCTTCAGCGCGATCGACGGTTTGAAGGGCGATCAAGACACTGTCATGTACGACGCGCTCCTTGAGGCCAACAGCATCTTAAGTGATGTCAAAGGCCGTAAAGCGATCGTGGCCATTACAGATGGGATAGACACCTTGAGCCAGTCAACTCCGGAGGATGTTTTAGGACAGATCGGACCGGCTGGATTATCGATCTCCACCATCGGCCTGGGCGACCCGGATCAGGACCTGGCAGAATATTCAGCCATTGATGAAGAGGCCTTGATGTATCTGGCAGAAAATGCCGGTGGGGTATACAGTTACGCCAACGACCAGGATAGTTTAAGTGAGATCTATCAATCCTATGCTGTTGCTTTTAAAAGTGAATACCAGCTGACCTATACCTCCCCTTCCAATCTGCGTGATGGTGTGAACCGGGCTCTCTCTGTAAGGTTAGCCGACTCAACAATGACCAGTACTGAAATGGATGAGGAGTCTATCGTTTATAACCCCGGCGGCTTGGTACCAGAAGTTTCCGAGCCAGTTCCGATGCTCTTCTTTGGGGCCATCATGGCTGGCCTGATCGTGCTTTTGTTGATCCCGGCTGGAATCAACCTGTTATCCAAACCGGCCGAGAAGAAAGCCGCCAAAGCCAAACCGGCTGCCAGAAAAAAACCCAGGATCACCTTGAAGGATTAATGTCAATTTCTAAGCTCCGGGGAGAGCGGGTGCTCTCCCCAGCCTGAAATCCTGAATCCCACGACTGAAGTCGTTTGATTGGCTTCACCGAGCCTCCCTCTCCAGGGACGCTTATTATTTCTCGATATCTATATAACAGACAAATAGTTCACCGTCGGCTTGTGCTGACGGTTGGCTTTGCCCATAGATAGGAAATCATTCCCGGTATTCATACCAATTACCGCGTCCCCCTCGCTGGACTCGGGCTCCTCGCAATGACAGGGGACCGCTGATTGTCATTGTGAGCGCAGCGAAGCAATCTGTATTAACAATTACTGCTCCTCTAAAAGACCAGGGTCACGCCTATCTGCATCACGGTTGACCCTATCAGCCTGAATATCAACAAGCTATCATCTGGGTAAAATGGGACATCAGCGCCCTCTAGAGGCGAGATTGCCGATCACTATTCACACAATCGACGTACTTTCTACTATAAACAACTTACCTTTATTAACTTGACAACTGTCTTTGATAATGTATAATAATCATAGACTAGTCTACAGTACAAACCAGTCACCAATTACAACTATGGAGTAAAGTGTCATGGACAATATCACAAAAATCCAAAAACAAACCTTCCGTTACTATTATCAAGACGGCCTGGCGGAATTGGCAGTTGGCGTCCTCTTTACAGTAATCGGCTTGAACCTCTGGCTTGTGAGTTCCGCGCCCCAGGGCACACCTCTCTCTTTGGCTGCCTGGATCGCCCTTCCGATCCTGACAATGGGCGGGATCTTCTGGGTCCAGCGTTTTGTCAAGAACCACAAGGAAAGGCAGGTTCACCCGCGCACAGGCTACATTGCCTATGACACGCAGCCCAATCCCTATCGCTGGCTGATCATGGGGATTCCCCTGCTGGTGGCACTCCTGGCGATCATCTACTCCGACAGCTGGCTCAACCACGAATCCGTTATGGGCGGGATCCTGCTTTGCCTGATCCTGGTGTCCATCGGGACCCGTGTCAACCTCTGGAGGTTGATTGGAATAGGTATATTCGGGTTGGTTTTGGGAATCACTCTTGCTTTCCTGCAGATAAACGAACACTCCGGCCTGGCGATTACTTACGCTGCTGCAGGTCTGGCCTTGCTCCTCAGCGGAGGTGTAGCCTGGCGCAGATATCTGTCCCAAAACCCCCTCCCCAAGGACGACCCGGAGGCTGGCAATGACTGAAAAAGAACATCCCATCAATGAGTCCTGGGCCGGTCTGGCTTCGGTCGACAAACTGATCCATGAGCCCGCCCGCCTGGCGGTCATTACCATCCTCGACTCGGTCGAAAGCGCTGACTTCCTCTATCTGCAGAAGGCTACCGGACTCACCAAGGGCAACCTCTCGATCCACCTCCAGAAGCTTGAGGAAGCGAAACTGATCGAGATTCAGAAAACCTTCCAGGGAAAATATCCCCGCACTCTGTGCAAATTGACCTTGAAAGGAAAGCAAGGTTTTAAGATTTATAAAAAACAGATGAAAGGGATTCTAGGGAAATGAATGAGCGATACCACACATTGATCTACAACTCACGGGAGAGCATCAGCTCTCCCGTTTTTTGAATCAGCGGGAACTTCCACTCCCCCTCGAATATATCATCCTGACCCTGATTGCCGCTGATGACAGCTGCCCGTTGATTGTCATTGCCAGCGCAGCGAAGCCAGCCCGCTTTGATACTGTTTTTCAGCATCCAAAGTTAAATCAAGCTAATCTGCATCACAGTTGACCCTATCAGCCTGATTATCAACAAGATTTCTTCTCCCCTTCAGGTTACTCATAAAATGGGACATGAGCGCTCTCTCCAGGCCAGATTGCCGCGTCCCCCTCGCAATGACAGTTTGGCTTAAGGAGCGCCCAACCTGATTAATGAATACTGATCACTTAATCGACTTACTCCACACTCCCCTGGCCTCACTACTAATAGACCCCTTCTTCCAGACTACTCCAAAACAACACCACCGTATCTTGCTGCAATTAGCCGGTCACTATATCATATTCCTACATGAAACATACGGACCAATTCTTCGATTTTGCAGCCCAGATCGGGCTCACCAAACACCTCGGCGGTCAGGAAGCCACCAAGGAGTTAGTCGATCGCACCCTCATCACTCCCCTGTCCTACGTGATTGACGTTGGCTGCGGAGTGGGCGTCACATCCTGCCATCTGGCTCGCTGCCTAGGCTGCCGGGTGATGGGCGTGGATATCAATCCCCTGATGGTTGAACGGGCCCGGGAGCGCGCCAAAAGGTTGAATTTGTCCGACCTGGTAGAGTTTCAACAGGCTGACGCCATGGAGCTTCCATTCGAAAATGACTCATTTAACGTGTTGATCACCGAATCGGTGACTGCTTTTCCAGAAGACAAAGCCCGGACTATGCGGGAATATTACCGGGTTATAAAACCAGGCGGTTTTATCGGCCTTAATGAAGCTACCTGGCTGAGAACTCCCGTCCCACAAGCGATCCAGGCCTGGGCTTCCCAGGATCTGGGAGCCAATGTCACTCCTCTCCAACCCGGGGAATGGGTCACATTGATGCAAGATACCGGACTGGTGGATATCTTCTATCGCACCAACACCATCAGCACTCGTGAGGAGTCCCGCGGTCTTCTAGAACGCTACGGCTGGGGCGGATTCCTGGGTTCTCTGGTACAGGCCTTCGGACTTTATTTACGCAACCCCGCCTACAGGGAATTCGTGAAATCGATCAGACAGGAAGGTTTAACGCCCCCTGAGCTGGGTGAATATTTTGGATATGGTATTTTCATAGGTAAAAAAGAGTTGTTTAATCATAGTTAATGTCATCTCACAAAATCCCCCAAGAACTAAACAGCCCGAAGATTGAATTCCCGGGCTGACCATCCAAAACCTCCCAACAGGAGGTTTTTTTTATTCTATTTTTCCCTGTTACCGGGAGGGTGTTTTTCCCAAAGCAATCCCCCCGGTATAGTCCCTTTAAACATCGACACAGCTAGATTTTCGGCTTTACCAGCAATGGGGAAAGTATTCCCAATTAAACAAAAGGGGCAACTCAATGAGGTACCCCTTCATTTCACTTTCTCTTAATCGCTATACCCTTTACAACTTACGACTTAGAATTTACGGCTCCCCAACCATCAGCGACTCGATCATGCCATCCAGCAAAGCCAGCGGGGGCAGGAAAGAGTTATCCAGTTCTGCATTGAGCAGCGCTTCTGTTTCAGCTACATAGGTTTCCCAGTTATCCATAAAAGCCTGGTCCATGGTAACCTGGTCGGGATGCGGTAGCGAGGGATGAGTGGCGGGCAGCATGGCGCTGACCAGATATCGTCCATCATCCGTTATGCCCTGGAAAGTGTAAAACATCATCGGCCACCCTAGAGGAGATACAGCCTGGCCGTACTGGGTCAGGAATCGGATTCCTTCCCCATTCTGAAATTGAAGATAGGCCACGTTGCTGGTATACATGCGGGCAGCATTAAAGATATCCACGACCGGAGCGCCTTCCCCGTCAGTGGGTTTGGTGGTAAGCGCCAACTTCAGAGCATCAATATTCCCTCCCACTCCGGGATTGACATCCAAAAAACCTTCCACAGGATAGATCTTGATGCGAGCTTCCAGGAAAGAATCTGCCAGGACCCAATCAGTAAAGCGGTATTCGCGGTGTTCCGGAGTGTTCCACCAGGTATTATCAATGATCTCAGCTGGATTGACTCCGGCCACTATATTCTCAGCCAGGGCCTCGTTAAAATAAAAGCTGACTCCGGCGTAATTAAAGTTCGGTTCTGGAGCTGACGCCGTAACCGTAGGATGTACTGTAGGATCAGCAGATTCAACAGGATCCTCCCCAACTTGGTTGGCCGCAATCGTGGCCGCCACTGAAGTAGCAATGGCATCTTCTGAATTTACTTCCGGCAGGTCTTCTTCAGCTCTGGTGAATTCGCAAGCCAGAGAGAGGAATAGCAGAAGTGTGATGAACAGCACAATTTTGTTTCTTCTAGAAAACATAATTCCTTCCTTCTTTGAATGATTACCCTAATTTTAATCCAAAATATGGATCATAGAACGTTGATCTGACGTTGAGAGGACCTCGAGAGAACTCAAGGTGGCGTAGTAATCTGAACAAACAGCTGCTGATCCTTATTAATGTTCAGCTCTGTACTCTCCGGATCAAGAGAATTAATCAATAGCAAATATCAAGTTCTCAGATTTATATAATTCAGATTACTTCATCGACTTCCAGCCTCCTTGCAATAACAGTTTAAGAACAAAGGGCGACGCGCTGCGTCGCCCCTGCAATCCAGGATCACTTAATCGACTTACCATTTACGATTTACAGCTTACCAAATCTTTCCCCCACAGATAGATATTCTCCCCAGGAAATCCCCCACAGAGAGGGGAAATATGATTTTCTTCCTAAAAATACCCCACCCTATAGAAATCCAAAACGTTTCGGATTATAATCAAGGTGCAACTTAAACGTTTTGGGTCAAGGATTTTCCCCACTTATGTCAGCAACCCTCAAAGATATTGCCCAACGAGTCGGAAAATCAGTCACCACCGTTTCCCGGGCACTCCACGACTTTGATGATGTCAGTCCGGAAACCAAGGCTGAGATTCACAAGGTCGCCGAAGAACTTGGCTACATCCCCAATATCCATGCTCAACGTCTCCAAAAACAGCGCACCGACACGATTGGTTTTATTATGCCTACCTATGGTCCCCGGTTTTCAGACCCCTTTTTCAGTGAATTCCTGGCCGGGATCGGCAACCAGGCTGTTAATCTGGGTTTTGATCTGCTGGTCTCCACCCGACCTCCCGGCACCATGGAACTGATAGCTTATCAAAAGACGATCAGCAGTCCCCGGGTGGACGGTTTTATTATCGTCCGCACCAGGCAGCAGGACCAGCGTATCAAGTTCCTGTCCCAGATGAAGATCCCCTTTGTAGCCTTTGGCCGCATGCTGGATCACGAGGATTATGCCTACGTCGATGAGGACGGGGAATACGGGATGGAGCTCATCACCCGTCACCTGGCCGACCTGGGACACAAACACATTGGTTACCTGGATGCGCCTGCAGAGTTAATGTTTGGGCATTACCGCCGCCAGGGATTCCTGGCCGGCTTAAAAGATAATAACCTTGAGGTGGATGAAAATTTGATGGTCACTGGCGATCTCACTCAGAGAGCTGGATATCAGCTGGGCCTTGACCTGCTCACCAAAGAGGACCCGCCCACTGCCATCGTCGCCTGCAACGACTTGATGGCCCTGGGCGTCATCAGCGCTGCCCAGCAATTGGGATTGGAAGTCGGAGACGATGTCGCGATCACCGGTTTTGATAACATACCCCTGGCCGAACACTGCCACCCACCTTTGACCACAGTCCATCAACCCATTTATCAGATCGGAGAGATGGTTTGTGAAATGTTAATTAAGCAGATTCGTGCCGAACCTATTGAGCAGGAGCAGATCATTCTGCAGCCATCCCTGATGGTTCGGCAATCAAGCGTTGGTTCTAACAAATAAACTAAATCTGGATTTTAAAGGAGGTGATAAATCTCACTCAAATCTGTCTGACCTGGCATTTGTTTTATTTGTTCACCATTAACCAAAAGTTCGGAGGAAAAAATGAAGAAGTTTTCTATCGTTATGGCAATCGTTTTAGTTGGCACTATGTTCTTGTCTGCCTGCCAGCCGGAAACCGTTGTCGAAACAGTGATTGTTGAAGGTGAAAAAGTCGTTCAAACTGTGGAAGTGGAAAAAGAGGTCATGGTTCCTTCCAATACCCTGGTCTTCTCATCCCGCTTGTTCAGCCCCCCTGCAGAGCAGCTGTTTTTCATCAATGAGATCATTAAGCCTTTTGAGGAAGAGCACGGTGTAACCGTTAACTTCCAGATCATTGATGACCAGACCCTGCTTGATCGCGCAGAAGTTCAGCAGAGCACTGACCACGTGACCACCGACATTGTCGTAGCCCACAACAGTCGTATGCCCGAGTGGATCGAGGCTGGCTGGGTTGAGGACCTGACCGATGTGGTTGCCAGTTGGGATGACCGCACATTCAGTGAAGCATTTACCGCTGACACCAACAAAGATGGCAAACAGTATTTCCTGCCCGTTGGCGCTGATGTTTACCTGCTTCTGGCCAACAACAAAGCTCTGCCTTACCTGCCTGACGGCGTTGATCTTGATACCATCACCTGGGACCAGTATGCTGACTGGGCCGTTGCTGTAGCCGAAGGTGAAGGTGAAGGAAAAGTCTGCATCACCGGTATTCCAGCCAAATCCTGGATCTACATGTTCGGCGGCACCGGCCTGTCTTACGGCGCCGGATTCCCCGACGCAAATTCCGAAAACGCCCTGGCTGCCTGGAAAGTTTGGGAGAAAATTGGTAAGGCCGGGGGCTTTATGCCCACCGTGCTCAACGTTGACAGCTGTGTAGACCCGATGATGCGCGAAGAAGCCTGGTTGACAGTCTTCCATAATGCCCGCGCTGGACAGGTATATGCCTCCAATGAGACCGCGTTCACCCTGGCCCCCGCCCCCTCAGGACCCAATGGTGTCGGCAGCATCGCTGGCGTCAGCGGCTACGCTATCATGAAAGGCTCTGCCAATTATGATCTGGCCCTGTCCTTCCTTGAATACCTCACCCGCCCCGACATCCAGGTTAAACTGGCCAAAGGCACCGGTGGATTCATTCCTCCTGTGGAAGAAGCCCGAGATTACCTCGGAGACGAGGCCGTTGATGAGGTCATCAACAAAGCCGTCCTGGTTCTCAACAATGGTGTTGTTTCCGGCGTTCCAGCTGGCAACTACCAGGATTGGGGTGCAGTCAAAGCCTGTTTTGATGATGTCTTCGAAGACACTCTGCTGCCCGGTCTGGAAATCACCCAGGAACGCCTCGACACCGCACAAGCCTGCGTTGACGACCTCCTGAATTAACTCTAAAGTAATATGTCTATTGGATAGGACCGGGAAACCGGTCCTATCCTTCTAATACAAAGGATTACCTATGACCGCTTCCGCTCCCGCGAAAAGATTTCGTGATCTCGGATCAAAAGCCGTCCCCTATTTATTGATCGCCCCCGTTGTGATCTACTATATTTTGTTCTGGATCCGACCGGTGTTAATAACGCTGATCGAGAGTTTTCGAACTGCGGCCGGGGCGTTCACCTTTCAGAATTACGTCATGGTGTTCACAGATCCGGACTTTATGCCCGCCCTGCGAAATACTGCAATTATTGTTATTTTTTCTGTCACCCTCGAATTTCTTGGCGCCCTCTTCCTGGCCTTGATCATCAATCGTAAATTTTTTGGCTCCAGCATCTTCCTCTTTATAGCCATGATCCCCATGGCACTACCGGCCGTAGCAGTTGGTGCCATGTGGCTGACCGGCTTTACAGCCCATGGCTGGATTAATAGCCTGCTTTATCACCTGGGCATTATCGCTGAAGGCGCAAAGATCTACTGGCTGGCTGGATCAGAGTGGAAATTGCTGATACTGATCATCATCATAGATGCCTGGCAGGTGATCCCTTCCGTTATGATCATTCTCCTGGCTGGTCTGCAAAACATCCCCGAAGAAACCATTGAGGCCGGTTATGTATTTGGTGGAGACTACATCACAGTGCTCCGGAAAATAACCGTCCCCTTGTTGGGTCCAACGATTCAGACAGCGATAATATTAAGGCTGATTTCAGCGATCCAGATCTGGCTGATCATCGTACTCCTGGTAGGTTTCTCCCGCATGCCCGTGTTGGTGGAGCGCATCGTTTACTACCATGAAGAAGTACCCGGCCTGGATATCAGCTTCCAGATGGCCAGCGGTTATACCATCATCGTCTCAGTTATCGTCTCCCTGGCAGCCCTGCTTTATTTGAGGGTATCCGGCGCTTTTGGGGGAAAGAAGGAGGCCGCCTGATGACAACCAAAATTAAAAGACAATTTAAGCTCTCCAGGCTGATCAGCAAGACCATATTTTATCTCTTGATCACGACCCTGGCAGTAACAATTATTCTGCCAGCTTTTTTCCTGGTCACTCTCTCCTTCCTCTCCACCCGGGAAGCCTATTCTTACCCCCTGCCATTACTGCCTTCGCTGAAAGCTGAGTATTCCCTTACCTATGGAGAACGAGGATACCTGCTCAGTGTATATGATAATTTTGACCAGGAATACCAAACCGTTCTGGACACATCAGAATTGGATAAAATATCTGTTTACATGAAATCCCAGATCAGCACTCCCTACAGCATTTCAAAACTTGAAGACCGGATAGCTGAACTGGAAAACGGGCCAGAAGATATTGTTTATTTCAGAGCCCGTAAAAACCTTTGGTTAAATTATGACACCTTCTTTAAGATCACACGGGACGCGGTTCCTGCTTTATTAAGGAGTTTTCAAATCGCAGGTCTCACTATCCTGGTTTCTCTCTCAATCGGAGGTATGGCTGGATACGCTTTTGCTCGTTATATATTTCCCGGGCGAGATGCCCTGAAATTTAGCGTTTTATTTGTGCGAATGTTCCCGGGCATCGCCATTGCACTACCTATGGTGATCATCCTGGCCAATATGGGCTTCTATGATAAACCGGTCGGACTTGTGCTGGTATATTCAGTTGGATCGATCGCCCTCACGATCTGGATCACAGCTAGTATCTTTATGGGCATTCCGGAATCACTCGAAGAAGCAGCCCAGGTTTTTGGAGCCACCAAATTCCAGACTTTCTTACGGATCACTTTTCCCCTGGCTTTGCCGGGGTTAGCGGCAGCCGCCATGTACGCTTTTCTGGGTGCCTGGAACGAAACTGTTTCAGCTATTATCCTGACCCAGTTTAATCCCACCTTTCCGGTTGTTGTTTACCAGGCCCTGCTTGGTGCTGTAGGTAATGTCAACCTAGCTGCCGCCGGTGGCCTGGTAATGGCAGTTCCCTCATTGATATTTACTTTCTTCATCCGCAGATATATCCAGCAGATGTGGGGAGGCGTGACCATTTAGGAGAAATAACTATGGCAACTCTAAAAATGCAGAATGTCACCAAACAATTTGGCCGAAATGTGATCGCCGTCAAGGATTTTAATCTGGAAGTCAAGGAGAAAGAATTCCTGGTACTCCTGGGACCCTCCGGCTGCGGTAAAACAACCGCCATGCGTATGGTAGCGGGTTTAGAAGAAGTCACTATCGGGCATATCTACATCGGCGACCGCGAAGTTACCGAACTCCCACCCCGCAAACGCAACGTCAGCATGATCTTCCAGAACTACGCCGTTTGGCCTCATATGACGGTCTATGACAATATCGCTTTTGCGCTTAAGCTTAAGAATCTACCCAAGGACGAGATTGACAAGATCGTTAAGGAATCTGCCAGATTGGCAAAGATCGATATGCTCCTGGAACGTTTCCCTTCCCAGCTTTCCGGCGGACAGCAGCAGCGTGTGGCTGTATCCCGGGCCATTGCTGTGGATCCGGATATCTTCCTAATGGATGAGCCGCTTTCGAACCTTGATGCTAAATTGCGGGTTTCGATGCGCACTGAGCTTAAAGCCATCCATGATAAAGCCGGCTCTACAACGGTTTTTGTGACCCACGACCAATCAGAAGCCATGAGTATGGCGGACCGGATCGTGATCATGAAAGACGGCGAGGTCATTCAAGTTGGCACCCCGAATGATGTTTACCACCGCAGCCGCTCCATCTTCGTGGCTGATTTCATCGGCACTCCACCTACTAACTTCCTGAATGTGGAAATCAAAAAGGAATCCGACGGGGTCCACCTCGTGAATCCTCATCTGAACCTGCTGCTGGAGCCGGGTATTGCAAAACATTTTAACAAATATAATAAGAATCACCTCATCCTTGGCATTCGCCCGGAGAATATTCTCCTGGTTGATTCTGAAAAATCTGCTCTATCTGCCAGCTGCCTGGTAGTGGAACCCCAAGGATCGCATCAAATCGTTGCCATTCAACTGGACGATAATATTATTAAAGCTGTTGCCTCGGCACAACCGACTGTAAAAACCGGCTCCGATGTTCACTTGAATTTCAAACAGGAAACGCTCCGGTTCTTTGACCCGGACACAACCCTGGCGATAAACGACTGAGCAGTAACAGGTTCTGTACTAACACAGACGGATAATTACAAGAGGACCTATGCGCCACCAGATCCGTTTTACCCTGGAAAAAATCAGCCGCCGTCTGACAGAAATCGAGGGACTGGTTTATCAACAACATCAACCAATTCCTCCTTTTTTATTTCGGGAGCTGGATAAACCAGGCCTGCCCCTGGATGAAAAGGCGGACCTTGAGGCAAACTGGGAAGAAACCCCTCCTGGAAGTTATTGGGCCCTGCCCCGTAAAAATTTCATTCTGGTTTCCAATTTTTTCGTACCAGTCGATTGGAAACAAGCAGGGCTTACTGCCCTCTATCTGCCAATTGGCATTGCCGGTGACTTTTCCCATCCTGAAGCCCTGGTTTACCTGGACGGCAAACAATACGCCTCGTGCGACCGCCACCACCAGGAAGTCATCCTTCCGGGTGAATTCTGTGATGGGCAGGAACATACCCTGACTTTAACCGGCTGGACCGGGATTGGCGGCTCGACCAGAGGGGATATGCAAAACCGGCTAAAAATGGGATCCTGTGAAGTGGTTCAAATCCATCCTGGAACCCGCGCTTTCCTGGCCACAGCCAGGGTTGCAGCCGGGATCACCCAACACCTCAGCCACCAGGATCCTGCCTACTACCATTTGCTCACAGCCCTCGACGAAGCTTTGGTCCTGGTTGATTTGAGGCTGCCTATCGGGGGCGGCTTTTATAATTCCATCCCCCAAGCACACAATCACTTAAAAAACGGAATTAACAAGGCGGGGCAGGCTCTGGATGTAGATCTCACTGCTGTTGGTCACGCCCATATTGATGTCGCCTGGCTCTGGACCCTGGCACAAACCCGCCAGAAATCACGCCGCTCCTTTACAAATGTTCTGCGCCTGATGGATTCTTACCCCTCATTTTTCTTCACCCAGAGCCAGCCCCAGCTCTATGATTATCTGATCGAAGATGACCCGGAGATGTTCCAGGAGATCAAAGCCAGGGTCGAAGAAGGACGCTGGGAACCGATCGGCGGTATGTGGGTTGAAGCAGACTGCAATATTTCCAGCGGGGAATCACTGGTGAGGCAATTTTTACTGGGCCGGGAATTCTTCCGGGATCATTTTGGTCCAGAAGCGGAATCACCGGTTTTGTGGCTGCCGGATGTGTTTGGCTACGCCTGGAACCTGCCCCAGTTGATCAAGGAAGCTGGACTGGAATACTTCTTCACTATCAAGATTGGTTGGAGCCAGTACAACCGGCTGCCCTTTGACTCATTCTGGTGGCAGGGATTGGACGGCACCAGGGTATTGACACACTTCAGCACCACTAAAAACCCGGACAGCGTTCACGCCTCCACGTATAATTCCGATGCCTCCCCGGGACAGATCCTTGGCACCTGGCTTAATTTCCAGAACAAAGATGATGCCCCGCCTGGAAAAACCCTGCCTCTGCTGATGTCTTACGGTTGGGGTGACGGAGGCGGCGGTCCCACCCGGGAAATGGTCGAGAATATCCTTGAGCTGGAGGACTTTCCGGCTGCCCCACGGGTCAAACCCGGCAAGGTGATCGATTTTTATCACCAGCTGGATGCTGTCAGCGAGAGGCTGCCGGTCTGGAACGGAGAACTGTATCTGGAATTCCACCGCGGCACCTACACCACCCAGGCCAGGAATAAACGAGCCAACCGGAAAATGGAATTTGCCCTGCACGATACCGAGTTTGTGGCTGCGACTGCTTCCCTCCTTGATCCGGGTTATCGATATCCTTATGATTTGCTGGATAAAGCCTGGAAGCTGGTCTGTTTGAACCAGTTCCATGATATCCTGCCCGGGAGCTCCATTGCCCCTGTTTACACTGAGTCCCTTGTTCAGTACCAGGAAGTGGAACAAATCGCTTCCAGGATAAAAAAATCTGCCCTGGAAAGCCTTTCTGCCCAATTCGGCTCTGGTCTGTTGGTCAACCCCACCTCATTCGAGCGAAATGAGTTGGTGATGGCAGATGGAGAACTGAAAAAATCCGGGGAACTCCTGCCCTACAGCATCACACCTTTGTTGGAGGTGAACGACACTGCAGCTCCCGGAAAGCTGGTCTGTAAAAAGGATCTGCTGGAGAACGATTATCTGCGGGTGGAGTTTAACAGCGCCGGGGATATCACCAGTATCTTTGACAAAATAACCCGGCGTGAGGTCCTCCCGGAAGATTCTCTGGCCAACCAGTGGATTGCTTTTGAGGACCGCCCCTTGAACTGGGATGCCTGGGATATTGATATATTTTACGACGACAAAAGCTGGCTGGCAGAACCGGCCTCATCGATCAAGGTTCTAGAAAAAGGACCCCTGCGCGCTACCCTGGAAATCAAGCGCCAGATCCTCTCCAGTCCTTATACCCAGCGGATTTCTCTGGATTACAACATCTCCCGATTGGACTTTGATACAGAAATCGATTGGCAGGAAAGAAAGATCCTCCTGAAAGCAGCCTTTCCTGTTAATGTGCTCTCCCCCTCCGCAACCTACGAGATCCAGTGGGGCAACGTCGAACGTCCCACCCATCACAACACCAGCTGGGATTGGGCCCGTTTTGAGACTGCCGCCCAGAAATGGGTTGATCTCAGCGAAGGTAGATATGGGGTCAGCCTGATCAACGACTGCAAATATGGCCATGACATCCATGGGAATACAATCCGCCTGACACTGCTGCGGGGCACCACCGTACCCGATCCGGAAGCGGACCTGGGCAAACAAGTTTTCAAATACAGCCTTTTCCCCCATCAGGGTTCCTGGGATGAAAACACCATCAAACAGGCCTATCTGGTCAATAATCCTATCCTGGTATGGGAAAGTAAGACCCAAAACGGGATTAAAGCTGAACCCTTCAGCCTGGTTTCAATTGATCAGCCAAACCTGGTCATCGAAACAGTAAAGAAAGCCCAGGATGGCAAGGGACTGATCATCCGCCTTTATGAATCACAGCGCTGCCGGGGTTCATTTACACTCCAGGCTGGGTTCCCGGTGAAAAAGGCCTTCCGGGCCAATATCCTGGAAGAAAACCAGGAATCTCTCAAGATAGAGGGTAATCAAATCACAGGAAGTTATCAACCTTATCAGATCATCACCCTCCGGATCGTGCCGGAATAAACATTATGGCTAATTCCAGATTCGCAGTTTATCTGATTCCACCTTACCAGCTTTCCAAAGCTGTCGCCGAAACCCATGCCCTGTTTCGGAAACAGTTTGGATTTTCTGCCGCGGACCGTTTTCCGGTCCACTGCACCATCAAAGGTTTTTTCAAGAAGAACAACCTTCCGATCAGTCAGCTTCAAGCTGAGTTGGATGAATTCTTCCAGACTCAATCTCCAATTCCGGTAAGTGTTGAGGACTACCGGGTGGATCCGATCGGCTTCGGCCTCAGCTTGTTAACTTTGGATGGTAAACCCAATATTCCCTTCCTGAATTTCAGGGAGAGTGTTGTGGATATCACCCGGCCCTATATCGCGGATGATTGTGATTTCAAAGACCATGATCTGGGGCGTCCATTTCACCCCCATATCACCTTCTCATTCCGGGATGTCCCAACTGAACTTTATGAGAATGTTTTTAAATGGATGGAAGATGGCCCTGATCTCAACGGTCCCTTCCTTGCGAATAATTATCACCTTCTGGAATTCTTCTCCGAGGATTGGTCCGGAAGCTGGTGGGAAAGCATTCGCTGGCGTTTGCTTCATACCTGGAGATTGGATTAATGGTCAAACTCAAACGCCTGAGTGCTGCCCCGATCCTCGAACCCAGACCGCACTATCCCTGGGAAGCTGCGGCTGTATTTAACACTGCGGCTGTATATCATAACGATCTGGTGCACCTGATCTATAGAGCAACGGATATCACTTCCAACGGTCAGCAGGGAGAATATATCAACAGCCTGGGCTACGCAGTCAGCGGCGACGGGATCCATTTTGAGCGCCTGGGAAATCCCATCCTCACAAATGACACTGCCCAGGAAGCCCGCGGTCCAGAAGATCCCCGCATCACCTGGATGAATGGGAAATTTTATATGCTCTACACCGGCTTCGGCGGGCGTTTTAACGGTGATTACCGGATCAGTCTGGCAACATCTTCCAACTTGATCCACTGGGAACGGAAGGGAGTGGTGCTGGATGAACCCAATAAAGACGCTGCCCTGCTTCCAGAAAAAGTAAATGGGCGTTACATGATGTTTCACCGCCGGGAGCCGGATATCTGGGTTGCTTTTTCCGAGAACCTCAAAGATTGGGTGGATCACCAAAGTATATTGGGGCCTATCCCGGACTCAGATTGGGAAGGTACGAAGATCGGTCTGTCCGGTCCTCCTTTGAAAACAGATCAGGGCTGGGTGATGTTGTATCACGGCGTAGGCGGCAGCCCCCGCAAATACAGCCAGGGTATTGCCCTCCTGGACCGGGACGATCCAACCCGGGTGATTGCCAGGCAATCCCAACCTACCCTGGAACCGGAATTGGATTGGGAGATCAATGGTTTTGTGCCCAATGTGGTATTCAGCTGCGGGCAGGTAATCCTGGGTGATCAGCTATATGTGTATTATGGCGGTGCGGATACTGCTATTGGTGTGGCGGCTGTCTCACTGGAAGAAATTAATTCATTTGGAGTTTGATCAAATGGCAGACAAAAAGAATATCGGTATCTTTCATTACCAGGTAGGCGGCACAGATGGAGTCTCCCTGGAAATTGAAAAGTGGAAGCTGATCCTGGAAGAAATGGGGCATACTGTGCACCTCATCGGAGGGGATTTGGGCACCGCTCAGGGAACCCTGGTCAAAGAGATGTTCCACCACCTGCCGGAAAGTAAACGCCTCAATCAAAATACTTTTTTTCGTCTATCGGATTTTGATCCCCCCGGATACAGGGAAGAGCTGAACAGAATGTCAGAAGCCATCGCAGCCCGCTTCAGGGAGGTTCTCCAGGAGAACAAAATCGACCTGATCCTGGCAGAGAATGTCTGGTGCGTGGCAGCCAATCCGGCTGTAGCGCCGGCATTGGAGATCGTTCGCCAGGAGCTTGGTATTCCTGCTGTAGCCCACAATCATGACTTTTACTGGGAGCGCCGGGAAGGTTTCTCTTTGACCTGCGCCGGGGCCGTTGAGCTAGCCGATAAATATCTGCCTCCCCACGATCCAACCATTAAGCATACCGTCATAAACAGCCTGGCTCAGATTGAATTGCTGGAGCGCAAGGGTATTCACTCCATTGTGGTTCCCAATGTTTTTGATTTCGCTACTCCTGCCTGGGAAAAGGATCTTTATAACAGCGATCTGCGAGCTGAAATTGGCCTCTCAGAGAACGACCTGGTACTGCTGCAGGCTACACGGATAGTATCCCGCAAGGGCATTGAATTGGCGATTGATTTCGCCAAAGCGCTCAACACTCCTGAACGCTTGAAAAACCTCCATGAAAACGGTTTATACGACGGCCGTGAATTCGGGGAAGAAAACCGGATCGTTCTGGTCCTGGCCGGGTATGCCCGCGATGATGCCACTGGTGGGTACAAGGATCTATTAACCCAAAAAGCGAAAAACGGCAATATTGAGCTGATCTATATTGAAGACCGGGTCGATGCTGACCGATCTACGAGGGAAGATCAGAAGATCTACTCTCTGTGGGATACCTACACCATGGCTGACCTGGTGACCTACCCCAGCCTGTGGGAAGGATGGGGCAACCAGTTCCTGGAGGCCGTGAAGGCCAAGCTGCCTTTATTGATTTTTGAGTATCCCGTTTATAAAACAGATATCAAAGACAAGGGGTTCAAGGTAATCTCATTAGGCGACCAGATCCGGGATTTTGACGAGGATGGTTTGGCCAGGGTTGAGAACTCAGTAATTGAAGATGCCGCCGATCAGGCTCTTATTCTACTGACAGATGCCGGCCAGCGGGAACAGGTAGTGGAGCACAATTTCAAAGTTGCTCTCAAGCATTACTCCATGGAAGCCCTGAAAGGCTACCTGGAGCCTTTATTCACCGAATAATCAGGGTATGGAATGCAGAAAGAAATAGTTCAAAGCAGGATACTGGATCATTTGACAGCGTTGTATGGAGAAGATACTGCGCTGGAGACCTGGGATAGATTAAAACACCTTCTGGAAACCTACCAGGATATCCAGGCCGGTCCATCGCCTCTCGACACTCTTCAAAAGCTGGATGCTTTGCTGATAACCTATGCGGATCAATTCCAGGTACCAGGACAAGCTCACTTCTCTTCCCTGTCCACCTTTATCAGGAAGCACCTAAAGAACCAGATCTCAGCGATTCACTTGCTGCCATTTTACCCCTATTCTTCCGATGACGGTTTTTCTGTGATCAACTATAAGGAAGTCAATCCAGAAATGGGTTCCTGGGACGATCTGCAAGGTCTGCGGGAGTGCAGTAACTTGATGTTTGACGCTGTGATCAACCATATTTCTCGTGAAAGTGACTGGTTTCAAAAATACCAGCAAAATCTGGAACCTTATAATAAATACTTCATCGAAGTGGATCCTGGGTTAGATCTATCCCGGGTCACTCGACCCAGGGCCCGGCCCTTGCTGACCGCCGTTGAAACTGCTGCGGGGCAGGCATATGTCTGGACCACATTCAGCCCTGACCAGATCGATCTAAACTATGCCAACCCGGATGTATTGCTTGAAATCCTGGACGTGCTCCTGTTTTATATCCAGCAAGGCGCACGCATCATCCGCCTGGATGCCATAGCCTACCTTTGGAAAGAGATCGGCACCTCCTGCATCCATCTACCCCAAACTCACCGGGTTATCAAGCTGATGCGAGCAGTGCTTGATCTGGCTGCCCCAGATGTGATCTTGATCACCGAAACGAATGTACCTCATCAGGAAAATATCAGCTACTTTGGTCAGCAGTTGGAAGGAATTAATAAAAAATATCCCCTGGGAGATGAAGCCCAGATGGTATACCAGTTCCCCCTGGCGCCCCTGATACTCCATACTTTCCGAACTGGAGATGCTGCTGCATTGACCTCCTGGGCAGCATCACTGGATCTGCCTTTCCGTTCTGCCGCATTTTTGAATTTCATCGCTTCCCACGATGGAATCGGCGTTCGCCCGGCGGAAGGATTGCTCACTACTGAAGAAATCCAGGGGTTGGTGGATCAAACACTAGCAAACGGCGGTCAGGTATCTTACAAAACCAATCCTGATGGTTCCCAGAGCGTCTATGAATTGAATATTACGCTGTTCGATATGTTAAATGAGCCTGATTTCACTCCCCTGGATCTTGGCGTCCAGCGTTTTATGGCCTCCCAGGCGATTATGTTATCACTGTCTGGAGTCCCTGGAATCTATATCAACAGCTTATTTGGTGCGCCAAACAGCCACCGGAAAGTGAGGAAAACCGGCCGAGCACGGTCCATTAACCGGGAAAAATACCAGGTCAGCGACCTTGAAAGGGAATTAGCTGATCCGTCCTCCAGAACTTCTAAGGTGTTTTCTTCCTACACTCGCTATTTATCCATCCGGAAAGAACATCCCGCTTTTAACCCCCTGGCACCCCAGCAGGTTCTGGCCCTTGGCAGCCAGGTATTTTCGGTTCTCCGCATAGCGGTAGATCAAGGGGACACAGTCCTGTGCTTGATCAACATCACTAATGGGAGAGTGGATCTTGAGGTTGATCCAGCGCTGCTGAAATCCCCTATCTGGATTGATCTGATTAGCGGGGGGGAATACCAACCCGGAAAAATAACCCTGGAACCTTATCAGGTATTGTGGCTAAATAAGGATTCGGTTTCCTGAGTGGAAACGGCATCCTACATCTGGAGTACTGGAATCACGTACCTGACCCCATGGATTTGCCTCCAGTGTCCTGCGGAAAACCGAGGGGCAAATCAGACACTTACTTAATTATCCCCAAACACAGGTAACTTATTCGGCCACGAAGGTGGATGCATGGCGTCAGCCCGGAAAGAGGATTTCATTCCCGACTCAAATACAGATTGCTTCGTCGACTTCCAGCCTCCTTACAATCACAGTTTAAGAACAAGGGGCGACGCACTGCGTCGCCCCTGCAATCCAGGATCGCTTAATCGACTTACTATTTACGATTTACGTTAATCCTCACATCCCTCCAGACAGTCCAGCGCTTCCTGAGCTTCCTTGCGGACGATATAGGCCCTGTCCCAATCATATTGATCATCCACTCCCAAAAGCAGTTCGCAGGTTTCTTTGCATTTCTGGCGCTCTGATTTATCCAGATGTCCATGCCGCGCCAGTTTGCCGTAACTGCGGATGGCTTTGGAGCGCACTCCAGCGCTGGAATCAGCCAGGTTCACCCGGATCGCTTCCAGCATATCTTCTTTATATTCAGCGGGCAAATCCTCCGGTTCAATCAAGTCAACAAAGTTTCCCAGGGCTCGGATGGCTGTATCACGCAGTTCCAGGTTCTCCGATTTGGCAGCAGTGAGGACCTGTTCAAAGGCTTCCAAAACCCGGGGTGAGCGGATCTTGCCCATGGCGTAAACCAGGAAGATCCGGCATTCTTCACTTTCTTCACATTTGAAGGATTCCAGCAGCGGTTCCAGAGCGGGTTCGCCAACCCGGCCAAAAGCATGGCCAATGGTAAGCTGGGCTTTCATATCCCCGGCATCGAGATTATTGAGCAAGATCGGTACAACAAACTCGCCAAAATCCGCCACCAGGCTGACAGCTTCATCCAATACATAGGCATGTTCCGGGTGATCCAGAAGGTCAATATAAAACAGGGCAGAGACCATTTCAAACAGGGAGCGAGCGGCTTCCTCTGTGATCTCTGGCAACACATCCCGGATCAGCACCAATCCTTGATGGATCTTTTCAGAATCAGGACTTCCCAATAATTTTTTTATCTGTTCAAATTTTTCTTCAGTCATCATACCCTCCCAACATAACAATAATCTATATTCCCCATCAGCAAATGGCGGATCCTTCAATCAGGGAGACAACTGTTTTAATATAACCCTGATCTCTTTTCCGTGTGAGTATTTATATCATACTCGGATATGGCTGGCTGTGATATCCAATCCCGGCAGCATTTCCCACCAGTTTCAAGGAATTCAGCCCCTCGAGGTTTACCAAGTTTCAATAACAAAATTGAAAAGAAAATAGTTGAAATATGCCTTGTTAGCTTGTCCTATCTACGATATAGTTCATTTTGTTACAAAGATAACTAACCCACCTTCACTTGATGAACAGGATTTCTGTTCATCAATCCGTATAATTTTTTTATCAGTCCATACCTAAGGAAGCGAAGATGAGATTTAAACAAATACTGAGCATTATCCTTGTTATATTCACAGCTGCTGCCCTGATATCATGTTCCGGACCCAGTGCAGAAACGCCAGAGCCAGCAACACGGATTTCTGCAGAAGATAAGGTTGTTGAAGACGAGCCGACTGATAAAACTGCTCCGTCAACATTGGTTACCGCTCTGGCAGACGTAAAGAACGCTGTTGTCCAAATTGAAGCCCAGGGCACATTTGTTGACCCGGAATTTGGCGAATATAGCGGCGCCGGGCGCGGATCCGGATTTATTATTGATCCCTCCGGGTTAGCGATTACCAACAATCACGTTGTTACCGGAGCTGCTTTGTTGAAAGTCTGGGTTGGCGGAGATGTTTCCAAATCCTACAATGCCCAGATCCTGGCAGTTTCAGAATGCTCCGATCTTGCATTAATCGACATAGATGGAGATGGTTTCTCCTACTTGGAATGGTATCCCGATCCCATCACTGTAGGCCTGGAAGTTTACGCCGCCGGATTCCCCCTCGGAGATCCTGAATTTACTCTCACCAAAGGCATCGTTTCCAAAGAAAAAGCAGACGGCGAATCCAGCTGGGCTTCTGTAAACCAGGTGATCGAACATGATGCCACTATTAATCCCGGTAATTCTGGGGGGCCCCTTGTTACCAGCGATGGTCAAATTGTGGGGGTAAACTACGCCACTTATGCTGAAGCCAGTCAGTACTTTGCGATTGGTCGAGATACCACCCTTCCAATCATCGATCAGTTTAAGCGGGGAGATGATGTTGATTCCCTGGGCATCAACGCTTTTGCTGTGTCTAATTCAGATGGTTCTCTTACAGGTGTCTGGGTCTCATCCGTAAAATCTGGCTCCGCCGCAGATGATGCTGGCGTTGAGCCGGGAGATTTGATCACTACCCTGGAAGGGTTGGATCTGGCAGGGGATGGCACCATGGCTACTTACTGCGACATCATTCGCACCCAGGGTGATGAAAACACACTGGGCATGGAAGTCGTCCGTTTTGATACTGATGAAACACTGGAAGGCCAGTTTAATGGCAGGGCTTTATCGGTCACAGGTTCATTCGGCGATCCCGGCTATGCCAATAACGCCAATAATGCCAACACAACCAATACTGATGGTCCTATGGGTGATTCAAGTGATTACTCATCCCCCAACATCATCGAAGTATTTGACGATGGTTATATGGCAATTACAGATGATTACGAATCACTCTACGTAGAGATCCCTTCCAACTGGACTCAAGTCAATGGCGAAATCTGGGCTGACTACTGGGGAGACCTGTATTTTGAAGCTGCCGATGTTGCCGCTGCTCCTGATCTGGATGGATTTTTCTCCCGCTACGATTATCCCGGGATCCGGTTCTCCGCATCAGAAGATTGGGGCAATATTGGAGGTTATCTCCAGCTGCTGGAAGGCATCAGGTACGTGTATGAGGACAACTGCAGCTGGGAATGGCGGGAAGACTATGAGGACCCGGTCTATGAAGGCGCCTATGAATACTGGGATTGCGGAAGAGACTCTGATGTGATTGTTATTGGTGTCCGGCCCATTGCTGCTCCTACCGCCTATCTTATTCTAGTGCAGGTCCAAGTTTCATCTATTAACTCAGACTTTGATCTGGAAGTCATAGACCGCATCATGAGTACTTTTGACCTTACGGATGGTTACCTGCCTTAGTTTTATCCTGGAGAACAGCAGAAATAAAAAAGCGATCAGGTTTCGGACCTGGTCGCTTTTTGTATTGATTAGACTTAATTCGCGTTATTAATAAAATTAGTCTTCGATGATTTGCCGGATCTTTCTCACAGCGCGGTTGGTTGCCCTGCGGTAGGCGCGTCCCGGGGGGACGATAACACATAACGATAAATTTTCATTTCCGGAAGGGATTATTCGGCATACCAGGTAGCTGTGTTCATTTGTTCTGATGGTTACTTCATCAATAGGGGCAAGCCCCAGGTTATCCTGGGTTTCCACGCTGGCCTGCTGCAGCAATGCGATCATGGCGCTGGCTAATTCGTGGTCCGGGGTGGTTGGTGCTGAAGCGATTGAAAAGCCATCAGAAGTCGCCAGCACTGAGCGAATAAAATCCCCATCAGTATTCATCTCCTGCAAGATCTTATCAAACGTAAGTGGTGCTTTTCCCTCTTTTGGGGGCACTTTTTCAGTCACTTAGGTCTCCTAGACAGGACTTGGATTAATTTTTCCTCTAGCTTTTATTACCACGCTGTTTACAATCGATTTCAGACCATCGAGGACTCCCACGCCATCAACTGCAACACTTTCATAAGTCGGGATTCCGTTCAAGCCTAAATGTTCCTTCAGGGAATAGATCGGCATAATTTCTGGCAGGTCCCGTTTGTTGCACTGCAGGACCAGCGGGATATCGCCTGGATCAAAACCCAATTCCTTCAGGTCCTCATTAAGGTCTTTGATAGCATCCACATTTTCTTCTAGGCGGTTGATCTGTGAATCAGCCACAAAGACTATTCCATCAACGCCTTTTAAAACCAGCTTGCGAGTGCCCCGATAATAAATCTGACCAGGTACCGTGTAAATATTAAATCGTGGTTTCAGTCCACTGATCTCACCCATTTGAAACTGCATATAATCAAAATACAGAGTGCGATCTTCCCGTGTTTTAAGTGAGATCAACTCACCTCTGCGATCTGGATGGGTCCGGGAATGGATGTATTCCAGCGAAGAGGTTTTTCCACTCAATGAGGGACCGTAATATACGATCTTAAGATTAATTTCTCGTAATTTCCAATTTATAAACATACTTTTAAAAGTATTTTCTCAGTCTTCCGGGAAAGTTTCCTCTAGCTCCTGGGTGATACCTTTACTAAAATCATCTGCATTAAAAGAAGAGGGCGGTCCGACGATCTCTTCGAATTCCTTTGTGATCGGCAGCAGCTGTTCCACTGCACGTTTGGCAAACAGGCGGACCAACCCAATGGGTGTCTCTGCTCTGTAGATGACGATCAGTATAAAACTTCCTGCGATGTTGTGCAGGTAGATGCTCTTCGATTCACCTTCATGGAAAAACGATCCATGGGGATCACTCTCACCTATGCGTTTGGATAATTCCGCCATAGCGGCCACATCACCAGCCGCAAGAGCCGCCACTACATCTGGTGTGCCCTCGTCCATAATGCCATTGATTGATATGACCTGGCCGCTGATATCTGCCAAAACAATGCTGTCCGTATGAGCTTTTTCAGCCAGATGGGTCAGAATATACTCGATCTGATTCAACAGCTCTTCGGGCACATATAATCCTTGATTCATATTGTTGTTCCTCTCTTCCCTGCCAATACGCCAATAATTTCGATTATGAAGTTATTTTATGCCGTATCAGCTAATTCTTTTTCTTCAACGGGATATCAGCTTAGCGCCTGAGCCTCTCAATTGCAGCTTTAAGACTTGTTCTCATTCGGTCAATTGCTTTTGCAAGTTCACCAATTTCGCCTTTTTGGTTAACCTCAATCGGAACATCAAGGTCACCTCGGCTGATGGCATTGGTGGCATCGATAATTGACGTCATGGAATTCATTAATCGTGTACTGAATACCATTGCGCTCACAACTACAGCAATACTTGCAATACCAACCAGAACGCTGAGAACCAAAACTGTTTGAGCGACAAAGGAGTTTCTCTGCACATTGGCTCTTTCAATTTCAGTCAACCGGGCTAATTCCTCAATCTCAGGTTCAATCAGGCTGGTAAACCCGGGATTTACATATTGGAGATAATAGTTAATTGCATCCCGTAAGATTTCTCCGGATTGGTTGTTATCTGGATCGGCTTGATATTTTGAAATCAAATCATCCAGCATGGCCTTATAGGTTGCTCGGGTGGATTCAATATCGGCGATTGATTGAGCCTGTTCATTTCCCAGGTTTTCCACAATTACATTCCAGTTTTTATCATAATTAGCCTGGGCAATATCAAGCCTGTCTAACATGTCTTCGGAACCCGAAAGCTGGTATTGACCAATGGATATTCTCTCCTCATCCAGGGCGGTCACTATGTTATTGGATGCCTGGTTGACTTCCTGCAAACCGATCAGGTCAATTGATAATTGAGTTGAGCGGTTCAAGTTCGCAGCACTGAAAAAAGCAGTCACTACCAATACCATTACAACGGTTCCAAATACAATCATAAATTTGCGAATATTCTTAAGTTCCATTGATATTCCTCCTTCCGATTAACCCCTCAATACAGCAACCATCTGTTTCTGGAATTGAGCCCGCTTGGCACTGTCACTGATCTCCAGACTTATTCTCTCAACTAATTCAGCAGCTTTGTTCTGGGGAAATGCTTCCCTATCCTCTCCCAGCAACCTGATTTCCTCTTCAATAATAACTGGCCCAATAGGTCCCATCACTTCGGTAAAATTCACCATCAATTGTTCAAAAAACGATTCATCAACAATTTCTCGAAAGGCATTTTTCGTTCCAGTCTCTTCATGAAGCAGTCCGGCTGTTGTTAAACCATAGATGATTTTAGCAACATCAAACTCATGCAGCTCCAGAAGTTCAGCTATTTCAATCACCGAGCGCTGGCCATTGACCTGGGCTAATACTTTCCACTCGATCGGTTTCAGGCTGACAGTATTGGTTGATCCGGAAGCTGAGATATTAAACACGGCATCTGTAGAGGAGAGAACTTCTTTGATGTCTCGCCACTGGTCAGCCTGTCTGGCTGCTTCCAATAAGATCTGTTCTGTGGACACGTGGATGGATTGTTCAGGAGCCTCGATATCAGGAGTAAAACTGAAATCCCCTTCCAACCAACCCATTAATGTATATACAACATTTTCCCCCAGATGTGTACCACTCACAGCGTGGATCAGAGTTCCATACTGCAGATATATCTCTCCGGTTTTCACCCCCTGATGGATATCCAGCCTCCCACTTCGTTTTCCGGTACTTAACATTTTTAATATATCCAACAAAGAAAGTTGGGCAAGGTTTCCCCTTAATACTTCAACCATAGTAGTACTCCTCAAAAAACAAATTTGATCACATATTCAGGCCAGGCTGATATGCAAATTTTACTCTACAATCACTTCATACCAGCTGCTTTTAACTTCTTTTGAATCTTCATATCAGAATGCCAACGGGTAGTTATTACGTTAATCGTCATTCGCAGCATAGATATATCCACACTCGGTGTGCAGAACTCAATCAAAATAGCTTGCTCAATATCAATGAGAAATACTTTCCTTTCCGAATAATGGATTACTGCTTCCCTCAAGCCTGTAATTGACTTCTCAGCTGAGGATAATAGTTCAATTGCATATCTTGAAATATCCTCCAGAGTTTGATTGGTAAATCCTGTAGGTGGTAAACTTTCTATTAATTCACCCTGGTTTGTACATAAAATACTACCCCACACGCCTACAAGTTCGTTGATTTCTAATAATCCGTTTTTCATAATATTTTAAGTACTAAAACAATTCCGGTATGATTGCACTAAAATTAAACCGATCAAGTTTGCTTTGATATTCCTGTTTGACAGGATCCAGGGCTTCTCGAAGAGGACCAAACAGATCCTTGCCTTCCAGAGCAGCTCGTTCTGCCAATGCTTCTACTGTTCCCCAAAGACCAACTCCAAGCCCCTGGCTGAAATTCTTCTTGATCTCACCTTTGAAAGTAACAACGCCATCCTGGTACTGGAATTTTGCCGCGAATGGATCCAAAAATGGATATTCATCCGCTTTTTCAATTAAAGTATCTTTAAAAGTATTTATGAAAGTATTCTTTCCCAATAGTACATCAGTCGCGGATTCTACTGCACTGATCACAACACTCCAGACCTCCAGTAATTGTGGCAAATCAAAACTGACTTTGATGATCTCACTTTCAGACAATGCTTCTTCAACAGCAGCTTTATACACACAGAAAGTCGCCCCCGATGTGGAAGCTAACTCAATAATCCTTGGTAATACATCTATGCCTGATATTTCATCACCCCGAGCTGCCAGGAGCGATTCGATCACATCACCGGCCAACAGAAAAATATATCCGGCCTGCTGCTTACCTTCATAGGCAACTTCTATATAACCAGTATGTTCCTCATTTTGAAGTTTTGAAATCAATGCTTTGAGGCTGGTAAATTCAGTACTAAGATTCTCATAAATAAGTTCACTATTCGCCACACTAGCCAACAAGGTGATCATATCGTCTTTCTGGGAAAAGACACTGATCGCTCCGTCCTTCTCCTTGGCTTTGTCGGTGACATTCTTGACTGCGTTCTGTCCGGTAATTATTTGCCCTGAACTTTCCTCGATGGCATTAATGATATTCCCATTGTCGAGCAATAAAATGCCTTCATATTCCCAATAGCTGACCTGGACAACACCGGTGAAGTTATTCTCTTTTAAATCAACCAGTAATTCTCCAAAATTTGTAAAAGATGTGTTCAGATTTTGATAGACTGAATCTCTCTTGGGAAATATCATCTTGACCTCCGTGGTCAGGCTGATTTGTAGCGCTGATATATTGTTTGCACTGACTTATAAATCGTCTCAGTCGAAGATCGTTTTGTCAGAGATAAAAGAAGCAAATCATCATCCTGCTGCTGAAAATATATCCGTTTATCTGATCCTGCTAATTCAATCCGCACCAGGTCCCCGCCCTCAAGATAACCGCCAATACTCTCAGCTTTCTCCTTCAGCATCTCGCCCAAGGAGATATCACCTTCCGGGTCATTGCTATTTTCTTGGACAATTAATGTGCCAGTCTTTGAATAAATTACTACGCTGGTCACATCGCGATTTGCAATGATTGTTTTTACGATCTTTTCATGAAGCTTATTATCCTGCCCTTCTTCATCCGGGGGGTTCTCGTCTTCCCAATCCGGGCTCCAGTCAGCTGTTGACTCATCGATCCTTCTCATGCCTTCCAGCAGCAGTCCGGACCAATTTTTATTAATGGTTATCGATTCCGGTTCTACGCCCATCTTCAACTTGAAGGTCCCTTCTTCCCAGATCAAAAGGGAATAGATTGCTTCATCTCCAATCAAATCACCTGCTTCTGCATGGACCATTTCCCCATCCTTAAAGTAAATGGTCCCTTCCTTTCCCAGGTGATTAAGGATTAATTGAGCCTGATTACGTTCCTCACAGTTGATCTGGATGATGCTGGCCAAACTCATCATCTGTAAATTTCCTTCCAGCGCTCGATCTTCCCGCGCCAGCAAATCTCTGATCTTGGATATCAGAAATTCAGGATTGAAAGGTTTTTCAAGAACATCAAGCACACCCATGCGAAAAGCGCGGGTGATCATGTTCTTATCGGCATTGTCTGTAGTGATTATTACCCTGGCGGCCGGGTCATATTTCTTCAACTCTTCCAGCAGAGTTATTCCATCCATTTCCGCCAATACCAGGTCAGCGACAACGAGGTCAGGAGATCCACTTTTATACAGCCCCAGGGCTTCCAAACCAGAGGTTGTGCTTGCAGCATTAAATCCATTTGCCCTGAGTGTTCCAGAAAAATACTGGGTGGCAACTGGATCTCCATCTGCAAATAAAATTGAATACTGGACCACCTGGTTATCTCCCTAATTATTCACTAATATTCAACTTGCACAGCAGAAAATCCTCATGGGCATTTTCCTTTCACACGAGGATATCTGTTTCTTAACAAATAAAACCGATGAAATTCCTGTTGTACAAGTTATGTTTATTCTAACATGTCCTCCAAATTCCCCCGGTCGCAAGAAAAGGATTAGTTCATCATACAATTCATCCGGTATGAATTTGGAACAATATTATTATACTAAATCCCCATCACATTAAAAATACAATCAAGGCCTCCTAACAGAACCCTTAAGCCACAGGGAAGGTTTAGACATATTAATAACAACTCTGTAGGCAGTATCTGGTATATAGGTAGTCGATTATGGCTCTAAGAATCGATTCATGATATTTATCCAGGACGTTGACTCAAATTACAGACTACCTGGAACAAAAAACGATTAATACCAAAGTCAGATATTTTACTTGCATCTTGTTTTTCTCCTCTTAGCGATACATTCAAGAGAAACACATATGATTTTCTTGTTTAGTATGGTTGGATAAGCACCTCCTAAGTTATTTGGCAATTGGGAACCTACCTGGTCTTAAAATTCCAATCAGCAATAAAAACAGTTCTCTTTCACACAGAAAGCGTGTATACTTAAATACAAGAAGCCAAAATGTTCTGCCCAGAACTGATTGCTTCTCTAAGTTTCACCCCGGTTGCCGCCGGGGTGATTTTATTACCTCTCCTGATAGTAATCTATTAACGGTAAAGGCAAATCCCGTTAAATGATAATCTTTTAACAACCTTTTGGAAGCTCATCTGATGGGTGATTGGAATACTCTTTCCTGGAAAGGGATCAGCTAATAAAAATGAGATGGACTGATCTGACCTCAGCCCATCTCATTTAAGGAAGAAGAAGAAAAGAATGAGTAGTTACTTTTCTGGTATGAATAATAATCAAAACCTGTTCCTTTTTATAGCCCCTAATGGATGATTTTTTCACCATCCCCAAGGAGGGGTTAAGACAACACCTGCTGAGATTGTCTGGATTTCACTGTTTTGCTATGATATGTTCACGATATATCCTATCTTGCCACTCCTCAGTGACTGGCGTATAGTACTGCTATGGTAAAGTTCTGGTCAACTTTTTTGGATCAATTCAGTCGACTTCGCTGGAGATTGACTTTCAGTTACTTCGGCGTGACTATCTTTGCATTGCTGATGGCCGAGATCATCGGTATTATGGGCCTATCTGTCTGGGTTGTGACAGAAGCCAGGGTCTCTAAAGAGGAGATCATCCAAGAACTCTCAATTGCAGAAGTTGTGAACTTTGATGACCGGCGCCTGGCTGAAAAACTTGGCATCAACCGACTGGACATCAAACTGGGCGAGTACATTTCGGTAGGTAGTCGGTTTCTCTCTGCTTCTCCATCGGACACCCAGGGTTTAGCCCAATTTCTGGGCGGTTTCTCCACCACAGTAGTTGATATTAAACCCATCGAGATCGGAAATTTCATCATTAATGCCAGTAATACCAATATCCTGTCCATTGTGTATCTGAGCACCAATGGAAACCTGATCGCTTCCATTCCGCACAACCTGGTAAAAGGCATAGAACCCGGGGAAACTTTCGACCCGGAATTGATTCCTGGATTGGCAGGACCTCTTCAGCAGGCCCTCTACGGATCCAGGAATTATGATACTCTGGTCCAGAGAAACGGCGAAAATGTCATCATCGGTGTGGTCCCGATCCCGGATGAGCAAAACCCTCTTAAGACTGTTGGCTTCCTGGCCTTTCAGCATAAATCCAGGATAACGGAAATTCTTCAATGGAAACAAATATCTCGCCAGATCCTGGTAGTACTGTTATTTACAACCGGACTGGCCGGGTTGTTTGGTATTATCTTTGGTTTCCTGACTGCAAAATTTCTGACTTCCCGACTTGACAGGGTGACTACCTCCGCCCGGGCCTGGAGCCAGGGAAATTTCACCGTACTGGTGGATGATCACAACAGGGATGAGCTGGCAGAACTTGGCCATACCCTGAATAATATGGCAGTACAAATGGATAACCTCCTGGATGAGAGGCAAGAAATAACCATTATGGAAGAACGCAACCGCCTGGCCAGGGAGCTGCATGACAGCGTTAAACAGCAGGCATTTGCCGCCTCAGCCCAATTAGCTGCTGCCCATTCTCTTTATAAAAGGGATCCAGACAGCGCGGAATCCAATCTTACTGAAGCTGAAAGACTTGTGGACGATGTTCGCAGAGAATTAACAGACCTGATCCATGAGCTCCGACCAGCTGCCCTGAAAGGGGAAGGGTTAGTCAAGGCAACCCGTCAGTTAGCCACAGAGACCGAAAACATGTTGGGTATACCTATTCTGGTCCGCATCAAGGGAGAAAGAACCATCTCATTGGAAATCGAACAAACCCTTTACAGGATCTTGCAAGGCGCGCTATCTAATATTGCCCGCCACAGTTTCGCAAAGGGTGTTGAAATTCACATCACTTACAGTCGAACTGATATCATGGTCTCTATTCAGGATGACGGGATAGGTTTCCAACCCGCCGAGCAATCTTACGGCATCGGTCTGAAATCCATCCAGGAACGGATCGACCTGATCAACGGAACTATGCAGATAATCAGCCAGCCAGGTACAGGAACACAATTAATCTTCAAGGCACCCATTAATTCTCTCCCCTGAGAGGAGGAAACAATATGTCCATTCCAATCACAGTTTTACTGGTAGATGACCACGAGGTTGTCCGGAGCGGTGTCAGTGCTTTTCTTGCATCGCAGCCGGATTTTGAAGTGGTCGGAGAAGCCAAGTCCGGAACTGAAGCTGTTAACCTGGCAATAAAACATGTCCCTGATGTGGTTTTGATGGACCTGGTAATGGCTAAGATGGACGGTGTGGAAGCCACACGCCAGGTAAAAGCAGTCAGCCCCCGAACAAAAATAGTGGTTCTGACATCTTACCACCAGGATGAATACATATTTCCGGCTTTACAAGCCGGGGCCATATCTTATATTCTCAAGGATGTAAAAATGGATGAACTTGCCGACGCTCTCCGCCGTGCATCCCAGGGGGAAGCCACTCTGCATCCCAGAGTCGCCTCCCGGGTTATTCAGGAACTTCACGGTGCCAACCACCAGGAACTTAACCCCTATACCGAACTAACGGAAAGGGAAATGGAAGTGTTAAAACTGATCGCTAAAGGACAATCCAACAGCGAAATCGCTGAGAGCCTGGTGATCTCGGTCAACACTGTGAAAGGACATGTCAGCAACATCCTCAGCAAGCTTCATCTGGCTGATCGCACTCAGGCAGCCGTCTACGCCTGGCAGCAGGGAATTGTGAGACGGTAATTCTGGTGATTGGTAAATCACAAGAAGTAATTTGATAATGATGGCAGTTAGAAGGGCGGCGCGCCACGTCGCCCTTTTTTAATGTTTTCAGGGTTGGTCTTCAACTGAATTGGAAGAAATTGTTTCAGCTGGTTTTTTAGAGATCATTGAAAAGTCTTTCCTCAGGCGGATACCTAAATCTTAAATCGCATGCTGGAAAATAATCGACCCGGGCAGTTTCATAAACCAGGTGAATAATCCCGATCCACCCATACAGTAATCGACTTACAACTTACCGAACTTCATCTACATTATTTTCCCTGGAAATCTTAACGAAAAAGGGTACCTGTGATTAGCACAAGTACCCTCCAGCTGCGAAATGGTCCCGGCAGGTTTCGCAGCTGTGGATTGACAGAAAGAGGGAAAATCTCAGCTGTTTAAGTGTTGGCGATTTTCCCTCAACTCATACCAAAGCGGCGCATTATCAACCTGAACGTCATTTAACCGTCGGTAGAGGCCATTCAAGGCTAATAATTCTTCATGGGTTCCCATCTCGACGATTCCTCTGCCCTCCAGAACAACGATCAGGTCTGCACTCCGGATGGTGGATAAACGATGGGCAACAATGAGGACTGTTTTTCCGATCATTAACTTCTCCAGGGCCTGCTGGATCAGCAGCTCGGTTTCGGTATCCACAGAAGATGTTGCTTCATCCAGGATCAGGATCGGGGCATCTTTAAGGACCGCTCGGGCAATCGCCAAACGCTGTTTTTGTCCTCCAGATAACCTGACACCCCGCTCTCCGATCATTGTGTCATAACCATCAGGCAGCTGGGAGATAAAATCGTGCGCATTGGCAATCTTTGCGGCGCGGACCATTTCTTCTGCCGTAGCATCGGCGCGGCCAAAGAGGATGTTTTCGCGGGCGGTGCCGTGGAAAAGGAAAATATCCTGGAGGACAATGCTGATCTGCTGGCGGATGCTCTTAATAGTAAGGTCCCGGATGTCATGTCCATCCAGGGTGATCGATCCTTGAGACACATCGTAGAACCTCGGGATGAGATTTGCCAGGGTGGTTTTTCCAACACCAGTTGGCCCTACCAAAGCAACCACAGTCCCTGGAGCAATATTTAGATTAACATCTTCCAGGATGGTATCCCCGACGGCATAACTGAAACCAACCCCCTTCAATTCGATCGCTCCCCGTGCTCTACCCTCTAATACAATCGCCCCTGGCTTTTCTATGATATCCGGTGCTTCCTCCAGCAGCTCTGCTACACGCTCTGCCCCGGCCAGGGCCTGCTGAACATTTTCCCACACACCGCTCAGCTCGCGAACAGGCTGATAGAGCAGTTCAAGGTAGAGGAAAAACGCAACCAGATCAGCAATAGCAAGGGTTTGCCCCAGCACAAATCGACCTCCAAAATAAATTAGGATAATGGTACCCAGGGAAGACGAGAAAGCCACAAAGGGGTGGAATGTCGCCATCAGCCGCAGGGCCCGCAGCATCGAATCCCGGTAAAGGATGATGTGATCCATGATCCGGGCGGCCTCGCTTTCTTCGCGGGCGAAAGCCTTGATCTCACGAACGCCGGAGAGATTATCATTCAGGGTTGCATTCAGTCTTCCCAGTTCGGATTGGCGGGTTCGGAAGGCCGGGCGCACATACTTTGCAAAACCCTGCATTCCCAGCACAATTAGAGGAACCGGGATCATACTAAGCAGTGTCAGCTGCCAGTTAATCCGGGACAGGACTGCAATCACACCGATCAGCATCAGGGTGTTGGCAGCCACATCCGGGATGGCGTGGGCAATCAGGCTTTCAATTAAATCAGTATCGTTCACTACCCGCGACATCAACTGACCGGTCTGTTTTTCCTCATAGAATCGCAGGGATAAACGCTGGAGATGTTCATAAACGGTGGCGCGGACATCGGCAACCACACTCCAACCTGCCACGTGGGCCATATAACTTCTTACAAACTGCAGAACAGCTCTGAAAATATACAAACCTAATGCCAGCAGTGCCAGGCGGGTAATCAGCCCCAGGTCATCCGGGCTTACTCCCGGATCCGTTACCGCAGCAATCATCGATCTGACAATCCAGGGAGCAAGCAGCTGAACCCCGACCAGTAAAAGCATACTCAGAACTGTTAACACCAGTACACCGGTATATTTACCCGTGAACTGGAACACAAACTTTAATGATTTCACGAAAGAACCTCCCTACCCATACTCTCTATCCTCTCTGGATCCGGCAGGATTCAAACCCCGGACCTGGAATGTTATGGAAAAAACTTGCAAATGACATTAAGTCTCTGACCTGATAACAGAATAATTCCTTTTCATGTTGAGGAACTTAGATTCAAAGACCCGATATGACAGCATTGAAATCCCAATGGTCAATATGATAGTGATGCTGTACAGTAGAATACTATATAAAGTTCCTTCCTGAACACCAAGGTTGTTGAGAGCGATGAGAGTCAGGTACAGAATTGGATAATGAAACATATAGATCCCATAACTCACCCTGCCGAGGGCATCTGTGTATTTATTATCAATTACGATTTTCGGGTTGGGGTTGGTAGCTATATTTAAAATAACGACAATAAAAAGAATGGATACCAATAAATGGTTGATGTAGGTCAGGGGCAGATCAAATATTGCCATCAAAATCAATCCAAGATATCCTGCAATCTGTATTACAGGGCTATAGATATATTCAATAATTCGAGAATGATTAAAATAGATGTAAGCTCCCAAAGCGCCCACAGCAAAGCTCTCAAATCTGAGGGATAAAAATAAGACCCTGACTGAATCTCCCAGAAACAAGTTAATGATCGGCGCCAGAAACAATTTAACAAGGATGATTCCAACACAAACCTGAAGAAACCGTTTTGAGGATTTGAGGACCCAGGGCCAGATCAAGTAGAATTGCTGCTCAAGGCCAATGGACCATAAATGGCCTAGAGGGCCAAGTGATCCAACAAAATTTGGCAGGAATATGAGAACAAGTATGGACTTGATCACAGGGAAACCTGTCAGAGCATAATCCTCTCCCATTAATACAGGAAGAATAAAGAGCCCGATGGCTGTGATTAAATAGTATAAAGGCCAGATTCTCAGGATTCGACGCGTATAAAAAAGTCGGGTGTTAATTTCACCCGTTTGATATTGTTCATACAAGAGCAGGTATGTGATCAGAAATCCACTTAATACAAGGAAAAAATCAACTGCGATATGGGCATCCAAAACCAGCAAATCAAGTACAGGGATATTGGCTGGCTGGGTCCGCAGTTCTCCAAAGTTTTGTTTTACATGGACAATCAATACCGATAATGATGCGTAAGCCCGGATCACATTTAATCCGGGGAAATGAACCCGCTTTCTGGTATTGGGAGGAATCGGATTATTCATAAATACTTGATTGATGATGTATTAACGCGCCACAGAAGATTCATGATTAACAACGAGATCGTTCCTGCCTGGGGCAGGTAAATCGTATCAGTTAATTGCATTCCTGGAAATCCTGCCTATACCTGATCTCTTTCCCTTTGCTTTGATCTATTTGTCCGACAACAATATCATAAGTCATTCTCCTCGGGATCAGACCATTACTTCTATCATAATCTAGATTTGCGATATCAGATTGTCCATTAAATCCATGCAGGCGAAACGACATTTCATCCCATCTGTTTGCTGTTTCCTTGTTATTAAACATTGAACATAGAAGGTACCTGTGTCGCACGCAGGTACCCTCTATCCTAAAAGTGGCCGGGGCAGATCCGGTCCTCCAGCCAATAAACGTTTTGGCAGATGGTGTTGGGAAATTAACGTCCGATGGACTCGGTTTTCATGAGCTTTGATCTTCCGGCAAGAACAAAAGCAAATATGATCCCAAACACCACATTTACAGCAGCGTAAATCCAGTAAGCGCTCTCCGATTTGCCTTCTATGCCATGCAGGAATGGAATTAATGGTGCAGCCGTATT
>CAZVIH010000079.1:0-4540 GCA_964627755.1 uncultured Anaerolineales bacterium | reverse complement strand
CAGGTTGCCGGCGATGATCGAATTGCTGATCTCAATCGTATCTAATACCGACCAGACTGCTCCTGATGTGGTCCCTACATTGGATGTGATTGTGGTGTAACTGATATGCAGGGTGCCATAACCACCGTTCATGATGGCTGCGCCGCTGGCGATTTCGGTTAGGGTGGTAGTATTAGCGGAGATGGTGCTGTTGGTGATGGTCATCATGCCGCCGTTGGCAATTGCGCCGGCGGATTGGCTGGCGATATTATTTACAAAAGTGCTTCCAGTGATGGTCGCAATTCCGCCGTTCCAGATTGCTCCTCCGGATCCTCCGGGGTCACCGTTGTAATCAGCCTCATTATTCTGGAAAGTGGAGCTGTTGATGGTCATGGTTCCGGTATTATAGATCCCCCCGCCCTGTCTCCGAGCGCGGTTGTAATCAAAGTCGCTGTTATTAACTGTTAAGACTCCGGCGTTGAATATTGCTCCGCCGTGATTGCGGAGGGGGAGAGTAGTGTCAGGAGGTTCTACACCCAATCCATCATATAAGCGGATATCGTTCAGGACCAGTTCGCCACCCTGGGCGATATGGAAGAGTCGGATCGCTGCTTTTTGTGAGCCTGTACTGCGCCGCACAGTCGCGCCGTTGCCGTTGATGATGATCGAGGTGGTGATAGAAGGGGTGCCGTTATTGCCGTCGATAGTATTATCCACTACACCCAGCTGGTAGACACAGCCCGGATCAAGATTGATGGTATCTGTGCCAGGCCCATTTCCATTGGCGTTATTGATCGACCAGATCAGGAAATCGGTCGTACAGGGTGGGGGTGGGGTACTGGGCAGGCAGCCGGTTAGAACAAGGGTCATTACGATCAAGGCAGCCGCCAACCAGATAGTTTTATTCACCGAGGACATCGTTTACCTCCAGATTGAACTGATAGTGATCCTTCATTGTATAAACGTATACAATGAGGATAATGTTACAACGAGTAAAGAATCCATCTTTAGTGTAACTCAAAACTTCAGTGTTAAATGAAAAACCCACTCAGCTGAGTGGGTTCCTTAAAATAAAAAGGCGACCTTCTCTCGACTCCGTTTGAAGTAGAAGGATCGCCTCTTGATTCATTTATTAGGATTACTTTACAAACCCAATTCGATCTCCGCTAATTTGGTTCCTTCCACGCGGGCTTTGATCTTGGCAAAAGCGATCTCGCGGGATGTGCCGGCATCGTCTGCAAAGGGGCTGAAGCCGCAGTCGTCAGTGGTCCCTAGCTGGGAAACCGGAATGTGTTTGGCTGCTGCCAGGACCCGGTCGCGGACCAATTCGGGGCTCTCAACCTGAGGGCTGTTCACATCGGTCACACCCACAAAAACCTTCTGGTAGGGTTTGAGGTTCCTAGCGATCTCGCTCAGGGCTTTGTCGGGATCCACTTCACTGGCCATCTGAACAAAAAAACTGCCCACATCCAGATTAAAGAGATCAGGGATCAGTTCCTCGTATGGCACATCAGCGCTGTGAGTAGAGTCATGGTCGCCGCCCGGACAGACATGCACACCAATATTCTTGCGCTCTTCAGGGGTGAAGTGCGACAGGACCTGGTTGTTGAGGTCCACAAAGCTTCTTAACAATCCCTTGGAGGGGTCTAATTTTATGGCAAGACGACCTTCGGTGAAATCGATCTGAACAGTCTCAGCCCCGTTCCGGAAACAGCTGCGGATATCCTCTACTGCGCTCTCCACCAGGTCTGAGATGAACTCTTCCTGGCTGTAACCTTCGATACCATCCGCCGGGTAGAGCAGGGACATTGCCGAAGCGCTGATTACCGCCTGTTTAACTGGCTGGCCAGTGTATTTTTTCAGCCGGGGCAGGTAGGAGCCGGCGAATTCTCCGTAGCGGAACGGGCCTTCCGTCAAGCGGGGTAATTGGCGTTTATGTCCATCCTCAAAGGGAATTTCCACCCCATCCGGGGCCAGGTTGGTGATATTGGACAGCGGATAAGTGGCAAAAGAGCTTTTGGTCTGCTCTCCATCGGTGAAAACCGTGGATCCAGCCTTTTTAAAACCTTCCACAGTATCCCTGACGGCTTCGTCGTAGAGTTTATTAAGTTCTTCAGGGTGTACTCCGGCAGCAATTGCGTTCTGCAAAGCAGCGGGGCGGGGCAGGGATCCAATCGGTTCGCTGGGGATTCTCATAATGATCTCTCCTTGAAATTGTTAAAACACATGTAAAATAGCCTTAATAAGTAAGAATATTATCATAGATATAATAGTATATCAAGAGCTTCAGAGAAGAAAAAAAGGTTCCGGCAGGGATTGAAATACCGAGAAGTCAGATCGAGGGAATGTCCTGATTATCATTGCCCTGATCCTTTACGGGTTTTCTGTCCCTTTTCAGAAATTGAATAACGCCTCTCATTCTGAGAAGCGTTATCGGAGATTATTTTATTTTCCAGATTTGGGGTTTGATAAAACGGACGGTATAGGTCCAGAAGTTACCGTAAAAGCCTTCTACCTGGAACCCGGCTTTTTCACCTCGCCGGGCAGTAGTCCCTTTTAGGGGATAGTCCGGATCCAGCAGCAGTTCCGATACTGCCAGGATGCCGCCCGGTTTCAGGACTCTTTTGATCTCCGCCAGAGCGCGAGATTGGTCAGGAATTTCCGGAAGGACAGTGATCAAATACACCAGATCAAGGACTCCATCTTCAAAGGGCAGCTCATAGGCGCTGGCCTGGTGCAAGGTTATATTCTGGATATCCTGGTTTTCAGGTAATGCCAGTTTCCTTTCCAGCTGGGTCAACATACCGGACTGAATGTCCAGAGCTTCGACATGGCCGGTTGGTCCCACAGCCCGGGCCACAAAGGTGGTGAATCCCCCGCTGCCGCAGCCGATTTCCAGGACCCGCTGACCGGACTGGATCCCACTGCTTTTAATTACATCCGCCGGGGGTTGGAGCTTGCGCCGGTAATTGCTGTCCAGGAATATTCCGATGAAAGCCGGGGCAGGAAAAGGGAAGATCCTGCGCACGATCCTGATCAGGATCTGATAGATTAGGAAAATCCCCAGGATATAAAAAAAGGTTCTAAGGACCCACAACAGCAGGTTGACGATCATGTGTTCTCCGGCAAAATTGGATATGTTATTAACCCACCATAAAATTATATCCTGTGAACACCGCCATCCAGGTAATAGTAAATGAGATCAGCACCATAATATGGGCTGAAATCAAAGGAATCCATTTTTTATTCTTGAGGACCAGGACCATAACCAGGCTGATTTCGATCAGGGGATAAAGGAAAAGAATTAAGAGATCACTCAACTGCGGAAGATTTCCGGAAAACAAGGGACTTACAAATGCCATGATCAGGGTTATCGGCCAGGCAATCAGGCCCAGTCCCTGCCAGAGCAGGGTTTCCAGCAGCTGACTGACGCTGAAAAATGAGCCAGACTGCAGAGTTAACGGCAAGATTGTGCAGCAGAACAGCAAATTTATTGCCAACGAGATCCAAATTAAATGTAGTGAAGGATTTATTTTAGAGGTTCCCATGAATTAAGGATAATCGGTCTGGCTTATCAAACTCTCTCAAATGGCTCTCAGATCCTATCGTTCCTGAAAAGATCAGAATCAGTAAAACAACAGAACTACTTAATACGTTTATCCAGGGTGCTAGCGATAACTTATCAAAGGAAGGGGATCTGAAAACAAACCCTGGGAGTGGACTGCTCTTAACTGAAGTGGCAGGGAAAAAACCACAAGTCTGGCCGTTTTATTAATCGATCAGCTTTCCAGCAGCTCTTTGACCCGGCCTACGCGGCCGTCTTCCAGGCGGACTTTGATGCCGTGGGGATGGGTTGGGGAAGTAGTTAATATATCTTTAACTCTGCCTTCAACCAACTTACCTGTTCTCTGGTCTTTTTTAAGCACAATCCGGACCTGGCCCCCGATCTTGATCTGGGCTCTTTTTATTTTAATCATAGGTTTTCCAAATTTCCACTATTACCGGTCTGTGAACTGGAGATTTTTGATACTCCTGCCTGGTTAGAATTCTTCCTCCCCGGAAAGATCAATGACGAAAATGGACCAGGATGCGGCCAAAATTTTTATCGTCTTTTTCGATCCGGTGATAGAGCGATTTTATCTCTTTTTGATCCAGAAACCTCAACACGCGCTTCTTTAATTGGCCGCTCCCCTTGCCTGGGATGATTTCCACCAGCTTGATCCGTTTGTCCACAGCTTCCCTGATGACTTCATCCAAAGCAATCTCAATTTTATCTCCCCGATTATAGATTTTGTGCAGGTCAAGAGTCAGCTTTGCCATTCGCCCTTCTCTTGGGAAGCCAGGAATAACTGTTCGACTTTTGCTCTGGCCCAGGGCGTCCTGCGCAGGAACTTCAGGCTGGAGTTCAGGGAAGGATCGTGGGTAAAACAGCGGATTTTGATCCGCCGCCCTAATTCAGGCCAGCCGTAGTGATCCACCAGGTGGGTGATGATTTGCTCCAGGGTGATGCCGTGTAAGGGGTTGTTGGGTTGGGTTTCAGCCATTTAGGTATCCCTTTAAT
>CAZVIH010000078.1:0-13384 GCA_964627755.1 uncultured Anaerolineales bacterium | reverse complement strand
CTTTGAGGTCGGCAGGGAGTTGACCATCAACTACCTGCGGGGTCTGGAGATCGAGGGAAGTGAGATCACTTTCCATGAAAGGCTTGTTCCAGGCTACAATTATGCCCGGCACCTGGTAAGTTACATCTCGGAAGGGAGCCGGATCTACGGACTGCTGACCATTCCCTTTGTAGAGCCCCCAGAAGGCGGGTATAAAGCGATTGTCTTTAATCACGGATATATCCCGCCCGCGACCTACCAGACGCTGGAACGCTACGGGGCTTATGTGGATTACCTGGCCCGGAGCGGTTTTGTAGTATTTAAGATCGATCTGCGGGGCCATGGGCAATCTGAGGGTGTGGCGAGCGGCTCCTATTTTTCCCCGGGCTACACCATCGATGCCATCAGCGCCCTGAAAAGCCTCCAGACACTGGATCTGGTTGACCCCCAGGGAATCGGGATGTGGGGCCACAGTATGGCTGGCAACCTGGTTCTGCGGGCGATGTTAATCGAGCCTGAAATTCAAGCCGGTGTGATCTGGGCTGGAGCGGTTTACAGTTATGATGACTTCACTCAATACGGGATAGACGACAGCAGCTACCGCCCTCCCGCGACCTCATCCTCCCAGGAAGGATCTCTGCCGCCCAGAGCTTCGCAGGTGATCTTCAATACTTATGGAAGGCCGGATACTCAAGAAGCCTACTGGCAGGCCGTTTCCCTAACCGGGAACCTGAAATACCTTTCCCGCCCACTTCAAATCCACCATGCTGAGGATGACCCTGTGGTCAATATCAACTACTCCTATGGCCTGGCCGGTGCCTTGCAGTTTAATAACAAGGATTATGAGTTTTACACTTACCCTGGTGGGGGACACAACCTGATATCTCCCGCTTTTGACCAGGCTATGTTAAGGACGGTAGAGTTCTTCAGGGAGAACCTGTGATGTCATTCTCCGCCTGGGGTCTGTACCAGCAGGTTGGGCTTACTCGGTCTAATCAGGAAAATGTTGATTAATCGGTCTCAGATTTATTCTTCTTTTGGCGGCGTTTTTCTTTGATGGTAAGTTTGGCCTTTTTTTTGGTCTCGCGCTGGGCTTTGTCGCGTTTTCCTTTTTCTGGCATTATTAATAACCCTCCCATGGGAATAGGTGGAGTGATGTCTGCTTTAATCATAGCATTAAAAACCCCTCATCTGGCACAACCCCACTAGATGTCAGCCGAAAAACACCGGACCCTTTATCAAAAAACCTATCACGCTCCATTTTCAGTTCTTCAGTAGGGATGACTGAAAAACAATTTTCCTGTATGCTATATTTTGCGGCTTTCCCCCTGGCATTCTGGTGGGCTCCGAGAACCAAAATGATGGATTTGTTCTCCTAATATATTATTGCAGTCCTGGATGGAAAAATGCACCAGAAGATATTTATTTCCCAGATATATCCCGGCAGGTCTATCTCAAGAACCCTTTTGCTGCTAACCAGCCTGCGGGAATTTGGAGGAAAGCAGGCTGACTGTCCGGTCTGGATATTTTATCCGGAGATATTGGGGGATCCCGGTGAAAAAGAATCCATCCGGCTTAGGGAACTGGGTGCGGAGATCATCCCCTGTGATGGGGAGCAGGATGTCCTCAGTTTTCCTTTTGGAGCCAAAGTCCAGGCTGCGGCAACTGCTGAAAAGCTGGCTGCCGGCAAAACAGAACTGGTGATCTGGCTGGATGAAGATACCCTGATCCTCGCAGAGCCGGATGAGTTCAGATTACCTTCCGGCATATCCCTGGGATATCGACCGGTCCATCATAAACTGCTTGGCATCTCCTGGGATCAGGAGCCCGATCCATTCTGGAGATTGATTTATCAATACTGTCAAGCTTCCCCGGAAGACGATTTCCCCATGGTTACTCACGTCGGGGAAAAAATCCACCCCTATTTCAACGCCGGAGTATTTGTAGTCCGGCCCGAACTCGGAATCCTGAAACAGTGGTGGAAAGTCTTTGAGGAATGTTTTCGGGCTGCCCCTTTCCAACCTTTTTATGAAAAAAATGAACTTTACGCAGTGTTTTTGCATCAAGCCCTGTTTACAGGGATTTTGATCAACCTGCTTGACCGGGGGGAGATGCAGCTGCTGAACCCAGCTATCAATTATCCCCTTCACCTTCATCACGATATTCCTCCTGACCTGAGGGCCAAGCGCATCGATGATCTGGTGACTGTCCGGTATGAAAATAGTTTTTCCGATCCGGACTGGCAGCAGAATTTCCCCATTTCACAGGAGCTTAAGGGCTGGATCAGGGATCAACTCCAGCATTGCCAATTTCAGGGAGTGTGAATATGAAAACAAAGGTCGGCTGCCTGCCATATATATACCCTGTACCTATTGTGCTGGCCGGGGCCAATGTCAATGGCAACCCCAGCTTCACAACCATCGGGGATGTTGGTTTGATGGGCATCAATCCCCCGCTGGTCTACATATCATCCCATATACAGCACCATCTTAATCAGGGAATTCAGGAAACAGCCTGCTACAGCATAAACTTTCCCACAGCAGATATGCTCCCCCTGGTTGATTACTGCGGACAGGTTTCCGGGCGGGATATAGATAAGGGCGCGCTGTTCAAGGTTTTTTATGGGGATCTTGAGGCGGCGCCCATGATCGAAACCTGCCCTGTGAACCTTGAATGCCGGGTGGTGAAAGAGTTTACCATCCAGCGCCGTCAGATTTTTGTTGGCGAGGTCACCCAGACCCATGTCACTGATCATTTTGTCACCCAGGATAAGGACCGGCCAAGGATAACTAACCTTGAAGATCTGAATCCGATTCTCTACGCCCTGGACAACTGTTATTACTCTATAGGTAAATCGATCGGGGTTGGCTATCAGGAAGCTGGAAATTTGAAGGATCTGTAACCTGTCTAGCATGGCAGATTCTAGAAGAGTTATTGATCCTGGGGGTGAGATGGACTCTAATCTAACCAATAATAAAATCCGGAATTATATCAAGCCCGGTATGAAGATCCAATGCCAGGCATCTTTTTCCACAGATTACGGGATTTGCTTTCACCCTTTTTTCAAATAAGTTATCATCCATGCTGATGTATTTAATAGCAGGATGGATTCAGTCACTAATATTCAAATAATATCCAACACCTTTTTCAGTCATGATATATTGGGGATTTTTTTTATCAAGCTCAACTTTTGAGCGTAATCGTTGCACCAGCCCCCGCACCAAATCCCGATTTCCATCTCCACTATACCCCCAGACATGTTCAACTATATTCTCTGCGGGAATAATTTGACCCGCATGGGTCAGAAGCACATAAAGTAATCGGAATTCTAACTGCGTTAAATGTTCAATATTTCCTTCACCTACCCTAACAGTACGTTGGCTGGGATCCAGCACCAAAGATCCTTGTGATAATACCGGCAGGCTGTGAAATGGCACTCCTGCAGTACGTCTCATGAGTGCTTTTATTCTGGTTTGTAACAACCGAAATCCAAATGGTTTTGTTACTACCAGATCTACTCCGGCTTCAAGAAGAGTTATCTCGGCATCTTCTGTTAGTGGATCAGTGATCACCAGCATAGGTACCACGGTATGGCCGCGCAGTTGTTTAATCGTACTGATATTGTTTTCTGGGTCATTTTCTAGAACCAGGCAGATTAGATCCAGGGGCTGTTCAGGCCAATTTTCAACTGACGGCTTGAGAAATTTAGAAACATGAACTTCAAATCCGGTTTGTTTTATCAGCAAAGATAAAAAAGAAGATTCTTCCGGGTGAAACGCTATTAACATAGCTTGCATCAGTTTACCTCTTAATGATGGGGTCTGATCCTACTATCGAGAATAATATTATATATCCAGAAGACCACCTTGAGAGATGTATCTGCTTGGTTTCAGTTACAAACTGATTTTATTATTTGATTATTTCTTGGGATTTATCCACGAGAATCAGCCGGGAAGATAGATCTATGTTGGTTTAAGATCTGTCCATTAAACGAACGGGCTGCATCCCCAAGGAAAATGGGCGCATCTGTTTACCTTTACCGCTGGGAGTTACAGACCAGATCTCTGATTTGATGAGGGAGTTATGATTGGGATACAACGAATTTCCCTATAAATAAAAAAGCGATCAATAATTACTCATTGATCGCTTTTCTTGTTCCTGTTTACAATCTGGTAAATCAGAACTTATTTTTTAGTGGATTTCTTCTTTCCTGTTGTGCTGGAAATCTTTTTACTAGTTTTCTTGGGCTTTCCGGTTGGCATTATATTCTCCTTTATTTTTTTTCATTTTTTGGAAATTGCTTGGGTAAGGATCGCCATCCAACAGATCATAATCCTCATAATCGACGATTGACAATTCGATGGGATTTAGCCAAACCACAACCAGTTCGGCCTGGCAGGTTTCACAATAATGATGAAGGCCAATATCAGGTTCTTCACCAACATCAATTCTGTTGTCACAATTAGGACATAACCCAAAAGTCATATCGATCTCCTAAAAATCAGATTACAAGTACCATTATAGGATTTCGGTGTGTAATTTTCGTATGTAATTGCGTATAAATCAGTGTCAAAATTGTCTTGAATGTATCAAAATTTATACTACGAACATTAAGATGTCTTTGGTGTTGCCGGAATTAATAAAACCGGGCCAAAGGAGGCAAACCTCACATCTGACCCATAGTTAGAAAATTCAGTTCCAGTAAATACAAGATAGTGAAAAAATCGAAAAGGGAATTAAATCCTCAAATCACAACTAGCCTGAATATACCAACCAGAAGTATCATGGTCCTTTAAGAACTTACTAAGCAGATCCGGGAGTTATTTATTCGCCTGATAATTTTAAAACAGAAAAATTAACAGAAGATTCCATCCCAATTCCTTTGGTAAATAAAATCGCCAAAGGAAGGTCGTGATAGTTCCAAGACAGTGAGCTATGTTGGACTCGAACCAACGACCTCTGCGATGCCTAAGTAACGTTTTACGCCTGGGTAATGATCCCTACTGGGATAGACATTCATTCCTGTGGACCTGTAACACTTCCTTGATCTGAAACCCAGGGAAAAAATACCGGATCCGGTGCGGACTTGATCATAGACAGCAACAATCCCTTCCTGCTGTGGTACATAAACTGCGGAGTGGCAGTGGGCGAGTTCGTTCTGCTGCACCGCCAGCTAGGGAAGCGGGCGCACTTCCAGAATGAGGAGATAGTGCGGGCATGAGTTCAAATTAGATCTAAGCGAAATCGTAGTATTATAACAGGGAATAAATCGAGGTGCGTATATGGTAAAGAGATTATCTGTGATTGATGTCGACCGTTGTGTAGGCTGTCAGGCTTGCATGTTTGCATGTGTGAGGAGGCTTGGGAAGGGTGGCCTGGATGGGACCTGTATCCATATTCAATCTGCCGGAGGGATCCGGAAGGGCTTCCAGGTGATAGTCTGCCGGGCCTGTGAAAATGCTCCCTGTGCCCGGGTTTGTCCGACAGAAGCGCTTGTTCTCCGGGAAGGAGGCGGTGTAAAATTTAACGCTGAACTTTGCATTGGCTGCGAGAATTGTCTCGAAGCCTGCCCATTTGGTGCGGTTTTTTGGGATCAGGAACATCAGAAACCACAGATCTGTGTTTACTGCGGATACTGCGCTGACTACTGTCCATATGAGGTGATTGCCCTGGAAGAAATCGAGGCGGTGAACTGTGGCTGAAATTCAGAAAGACCCTTTGAGCAGGATACTCTATGTTGATCTTAACCGCTTATCTTACCGAATTGAAGAACGAGCAGAGCTCTTCAAGGAGTATCTGGGGGGAAGCGGTGTAGGGATTCAGCTGCTGTCCGAAAACTGTCCGGAAGGAGCCAATCCGCTCGGACCGGAAAATCCAATTATCTTTGCAGTTGGTCCGCTGGTTGGCCACTATCCCCTGGCATCAAAAACAGCTGCGCTGTTTAAATCTCCCCACACCGGCAATCTGGGGGAGAGTCATGCGGGGGGACGCTCGGCGGTCGCCCTGCGGATGGCAGGATATGGCGCGGTTGTCATCCAGGGCCGCAGTAGGACACCCATTTACCTGGTGATAACTTCTGAAGGGGTTGCTTTTCGGGATGCAAGTGCCTTTTGGGGGATGCGCAGCAGTTCCTCGGTTGGATCTGTGTTGCGTTTGAGGGAGGAAGGCAGCGGCTTGCGATCGATCATGCGCATCGGGAGGGCAGGTGAGTGCCAGGTCAGCTATGCCTGTGTGACCACGGAAACCTACCGCCACTTTGGACGTTTGGGATTGGGAGCTGTGTTCGGAAGCAAAAATTTAAAAGCGGTCGTGATCAGCGGGAAACGTTCTCTCCCGATAGCTGACCGAAAGGCCTATCGGCGGATCTATGATGAGATCTACCAAGAGGTCACAGAAACCGAACTGATGAAAAAGTACCATCAGCTGGGAACAGCGATGAATGTCAACCCTCTCAATCAGATCGGTGGATTACCGACCAGGAACCTGACCAGCGGTAGATTCGAGGGTGCTGACCAGATCTCTGGTGAACGACTGGCGGCTGATTTCTTGGGGCGAAGAGTGGCATGTTCCCATTGTCCTGCTGCCTGTATCCATTTGGCAGCCCTCAGAATCCCTTATCCACATGACCCCTATTTTTATAAAACCCTGATGCTGGGCTACGATCATGAACTGGTTTACGCCATGGGCAGCATGCTGGGAATTGACGATGTGTCTGGGATGCTGCAGGTGATTGATGAAACAGAACACCAGGGATTGGATGTCATGTCGGCAGGGGTGATCCTGGCCTGGGCGACTGAAGCTTTGGCTAAGGGATTGATTTCAACCAATGAGACGGACGGGATTTCCCTGCAGTGGGGAGATGCATCCGGTTACATCTCCGCTATCAAGAAAATTGTCTCCCAGCCGACAGAATTCTACCGCCACCTGGCCCGGGGAGTGGACCAGGCAGCCTCCATTTATGGCGGTGAGGAGTTTGCCCTCAGTTTTGGGGGGAATGAAATGCCGGGCTATCATACTGGACCCGGCGCCCACCTGGGTTTTTTAAGTGGTTCCAGGCACAGCCATTTAGACAGCGCGGGATACAGTCTGGATCAGAAATCCCTCAAGGAGGGTCAACCACTCACCGCAAAGGGGCTGGCATTGGCTCTGATGGAAGAAGAATCCTGGCGCCAGGTTTTAAGCAGCTTGGTGATTTGTTTCTTCGCTAGAGGAATATACACTCCAGAGAATATCAGCCAAGCATTAGAGGCGATCGGACGATCGTATTCACCGGAGGATCTGGGAAAAATTGGAGAGAAGATCCTGCGGGAAAAGTATGCCTTTAAACGCCGGGAGGGCTTTGACCTCCGAAGTGTCCGCATTCCAGGCCGAATTCTGGAAACGCCTTCCTCAACCGGAATGATCGATCGTAATTTGATCGAGAATGCTTTGAAGATCATGACTGAGGAATATGACGGATCCGGTTAAACGCCGCCGGCAGATTGGAGAAGGATAGAAGCCCATCGCGGTGGAGTCGAAGGGCATGGAAGCAGCTGGTGTCAGCAGCACCAGCACCATCAGACTGGTCCATCCGGTTCAGACCCATGGGAGTATGCTCACCTCTATTTGCCTCTTGGCTCAATATAACAAGAAAATCCACCCTCATTAGGGTGGATTTTTGTGGGGGTGGTATTGGACTCGAATCGAACCAGATTTCATATTGGTGTCACCACTGACAAAATGTCAGGGAAGGTGATAATTATTGGACTATATCATTTAAATCTGTAAGTTGTAGAGAGACGGAGTGCTCACGTCGCAGTCCTGATGTTTGTAAGGTTTAGCAATAAAGCAAATCAATGCCCATTTTTCAAAAGAGTATGTTTGGATTATTGCCTTTCTTTGTGTATATACTTGTTGATAAGTTCGCGAGCGGTTGGCTCATCCACTATCAATTCTTTCATTAGATTTCCCCTTAATGCAGCATAGAGTCCGCGGACCTTCGCCAATCCTGAAACAACACAAATACCATGCTTCTCTTGGAACAGCTTCAAATTCGGTCCGCTGGCCCTTTCGTTCATGGGTATTCCTGAGAAGCTGCCATCTGCCTTAAAAAAGACTGTAGCGATGTCGCCGGCGACATCCAATCGATTCAACTCGTTATAGTCCTGCTCTTCAAGATAGCCACCGCTATAGACGTGGCTCGGAATCCCTCCGTTTACGGCTCCAATGCTGTAGATCAGGAGATCGGCTTTCTTGTGAAGGTCCAATAGCCGCTGGATACTTCGCTCCTTCCAGAGAGCATTCTTGGTTTCAGCATAGTCAAAGAATGTCGGAACAGGAAATAGGTGGGCTCGAGCCCGGAAATTTTCTGCAAAGCGCATGACAATCTCGCTTGCGTATTCAATTCCCATGGACTGGGTATTACCGGCTCCATTTAACTGAACGATCTGGGCGTTTTGTGTAGTCTTCTTTAACAGGTGTGAGGAGACAGCGCTGAGAGTTGTGCCCCAGGCAATCCCCAGGATCATTCCTGAATCAAAGACGGTGTTGAGGTATTTGGCAGCATACTGTGCTGTTCTCTGAAGCCACTCTGCCTCACCTGTGATCTCCGGCACGGGCACTACGTGGGCTCGCTTCAGATTGCTGAAGCGAGCTATGATATCCCTTTCCATTCGTTGGGGTTCTTCTTTCGGATCGAGGATCTGGATGTTTACTAATCCCTCATCCTTGGCAAAGCTCAATAACCGGGAAATTGTGGATCGAGAAACGTTCATTTCCTTGGCAATTACCTTGGTTTTCATGTTCTGATAGTAATACATCCGGGCTACTTTAACCGCGTCAAGGAGCTTGTTCTCCTCTGTCATTGGTATCTCCATAACTACTGTATGAAAATATGATAATTGATATTGGACATACGTGCAAGATAGTTCTCTGTTCAATCATTTATAGAATGCAGATTTGTTATTGCGACCGCACGTATGTCCAGGATTGTTGAAATAAATTCCTAAAAAATCTATGATGAATATATCATGCATTATTTACGATCTATTTCCTGGCACAGGTTTCCGTTTCCTATCGAATGGGATTAGCGAGGCAGATGGCCTTAAAAGGAGGTAAGTATTATTGTCAAGTGTGAAAATCGTTTAATTTTGGAAGTTATTATTATAACGAGGAGAGAAATATGGACAACAATTCAAAAAAAACGTGGCGACTCTTGATTATTGCTCTTGTGCTAGTGCTTGTCGGGAGTCTGCTGGCAGGTTGGATCCAAACCGGGGCTGGTGCCGCTACAATTCGTGAAGTGAGATTTCTTGGTATGCACGATGGCTACTATAGCGGATACCTTTGGATTCCTAAAGGAGTCACAACGGGAAATCCAGCCCCTGCAGTGTTAGCGACTCATGGATTTAATAACAGCAAGGAGTACATGGCAAATACTGCCTTGGAACTCGCCCGACGAGGCTATGTTGTCCTCTCCATGGATCTTGACAATCATGGACTGTCAGACAAATCCAAGACTCCGAAATTGCCAATGGGCGAACCTTCTATGAATGGTATTGGAGCTGATGATGGTCTTAAATACCTGCGCAGTCTAGATATTGTGGATCTGGACAACGTTGGAATGATCGGCATGTCGATGGGAGGAGGTGCGATCGAAGCAGCTGCTCTGCATAACCCCGATGGCTATAGTGCATTGTTCTTCATGGACTCTGGCTGTGGTGAAGCAAACTGTCCACAGCTTAAAAATTTCGCCATTAGTGTTGGTAAGCATACTGAGGTTCCACCGAATTTTGGCGCACCCAACGGAGCAGAAATCCCGAATATGCCGGGGGCGATGGCGGCGTACGGAATAGATGAGCCTGTTACTCCCGAGCATCTGTACGGTTCCATCAAAGAGGGGAACGGAAGGATTTTCTTCTTCCATTGGGGGGATCATCCGATATCAACAGACGATCCAACTTCCATCGGCAACGCTATCAGATGGTTTGGGGAGACACTTGATGGAGGAAAGGTAATTCCTGCCTCTAACCAAATTTGGCCTCTCAAACTCCTGGGAACCAGCATTGCCTTTGTTGGATGTGTTATCTTTTTGATGGGGTTCGGAGGGGTTCTGCTGCAAAATAATTATTTCAAGTCTCTTAAGGATGAAGTACCTGAGTACAAAGGTACAGTTGGACTTGCCTGGTGGGTCTTTGCAGCTATCACTGCGTTTCTTGGCCCGATCACTCTCATGCCTCTCTTTATGAAATTTTTCATGCCGAACTACTTCAAACTCGAGCCGGTGACATCTGGCTTTGTTGGGTGGCTTATGGTTATTGGAATTCTGACCATCCTGCTGCTTGTCATTGGCTACTTTACCATGGGGAAGAAAGCTGGAGCCAACGGCGTCAATTATGCCATGATGTGGGAAAATGTAGGTTTTGACTGGAAGAAAATAGGTAAATCACTGTTGCTAGCGTTAACCGTTGTTGCAGCAGGCTATCTGATGCTTTTCATCATCACCGCGCTGCTCAAGGTGGACTTCCGTATCTGGGTGATAACTCTCAAAACCACAGATTTCCGGCATTTTCTGGTGATGTTTGCCTATCTAATTCCGCTGGCAATCTATTTCATCCCACTATCGATTTCGCTTCACGGCACAATGCGCCCTAAAAGTGGAAAAGTAAGTTTTGCCCAGGAGATGATTATAAATGTAGCCATTATGTTAGTTGGCTATCTTGTACTTGAAGCTTGGTACTACATCCCCTTGACATTCTTTGGTGCACCATCCAATTTTGGCCCTGGTGGTTTAGCCCTAATCAACGGTTTGGCACTGTTTGGGCTCGTTCCGGCAATAGCGCTTGTCTCCACTTATTACTTCAGGAAGACTGGGCGTATATATGCGGGCGCGTTCATCAACATTCTTTTCATTACCTGGTATCTGGTTGCATGTAACACGCTTTATTCCTTCGGTTAAGATTTTAGGTTTATGAGATAAGCCAAAACGTCTATAAAAAAAGCCCAGTCGGAGTAATTATCTTGCTGGGCTTTTTCTCGAAATCAGACCTTACACAGGTCTGTTGAAATTATGATAATTGAGCTTGAACATACGTGCAAATTAGATTTCTATTCAATTATTTATTGATAGCTGACTTGTTATTGCACCCGCACGTATGTCCGGAATAGTTGAAAATGCTTTCAGGAAAGTCTATGATAAATCTATTAGGCACTCCTAATGATCAATATCTTGTCACAGATTACCTACACCTATCGAAGCGGATTAGTGAGGTAAACGGCATTAAAAGGAGGTGGATAATATCATCAATTGTGAAAATCGTTTAATATTGGAATTTATTTTCATTTTTTATAAGGAGAAGATTTTATGGATGGGAAAGTTCGCAAGAATGTATATTGGCTGATAGCTCTTGTGGTTTTCATAGCGTTCTCAGCTCTGATGGCTCATTATCTTGAGCGCGACTTCGGGAAGGTCGATATTCAATTTGTCAAACTTATTGCCCCTTCGGGGGACACGATTGCTGCTAAATTATATCGACCAGAGTGGGTTAACGCAGAAAATCCTGCCCCTGGGATCATGAATATGCATGGGTATCAAAATGATAAAGATACTCAAGTACCCTATTCTATCGAACTTGCCAGGCGTGGTTTTGTTGTTCTCGCAACCGATGGACTTGGCCATGCTGACTCTGGGGGAGGCTTTAATTTCGGCATGTTCTTTGGAAATCCTCCAGCAGCGATGGGTACCGGGGCGGGTTATGAGTATTTACGAAGCCTTCCGTTCGTAGACGCAAACAATATGGGGTCAACCGGTCACTCAATGGGTGGAGTAACTTCTTTTGCTCTAGCTGGTTTGTACGGTGATATTAAAGCTATTGTCTCCCAAGATGGTGGCACGGGCACTCCGGAAAATAGCGATATCCTATTCCTGCAGCCAACAATGGCTGAATTCAGAAACACCATGGACCCATTGCAGTCAGTAAACCCGGAAGATTTTGGGCTTTCAAATCCTGTAGAATGGGATACAACTTACGGGAATTTCTCGGATGGAACAGCCAGGAGGGCAGCGTTGATTTGGGGAGATCACCATCTGATGTCAATAGCTCCCAAGGGGGTTGCCGAAGCAGTAGATTGGTTCCGTCTCTCACTGATGGATGGTAGAAAGGACTCCCATTGGATCGAACCTTCAAAACAGATCTACATGTGGAAGGAGGTCTTTGGTCTTTTCACGCTGCTAGGCACTATCATCTCCCTCATCCCGCTAACAAATATACTGCTTGCCACAAAGTACTTTGCCCCAGTTGCTCAACCAATGCCAACTCACTATAAACCTTCAAAGGTTCAATGGTGGGTCTTTGCAACCATTAACGCCCTGATCGGTGGTGTGTTATGGTTGTTCTTTGCCTACAAAGGCGGGGATGTTCTGGGCAAGATCCCATTCATGAAGTTACTGGAGGGAAATGGACCCGCCTACTGGTACCTCTTGAACGCTGTAGTATGTACGATTCTGGTATACATCTGGTACATTACAACTGCGAAAAAAGCAGGGGTTACGACCTACGATCTGGGATTCAGCTTTGATAAAGAGAAGACGAAATTCGATTGGGGTATTTTAGGGAAAACGTTGCTGCTTGGCGCAATCCTATTTGCCTGGATGTATGTTTTATCCACAACTTCTCAGTGGGCCTTGGGAGAAGAATTCCGGTTTGGTTGGCCATTTATGCGCCAGTTTGCCACTCCACAGCGAGTAGGTTTGTTCTTAATTTATCTCATTCCACCGCTGCTCTTCTTCTTAATCAATGGTGGTGTGTTCTTGTTTGGCCAAGCTCGACAAGAGGAGCTAAGCACCCCGAATAAATCCCTGTGGATCTGGTGGTTGAAGAACCTGTATGCAGGCCTGTTGGGACTCTTCCTCGTTTGGGGACTCCAATACCTGCCGTGGGCGATCGCTGGAACAGGACCATTCTGGCCTCTGACAGCGACGGTTGGTGCCCCCTTTGCTATCTATATCTTGATGCTCTGGGTTTACATTCCCACTTTTGTGGTGCTGCTGTTCATGCTCACCTGGTTCTTCCGCCGAACGGGGCGGATTTACCTGGGGGCGCTTGTCATCGCCATCCTGGTTGCCTGGTTCATTTCAGCCGGGTCTGTAATCGGAGTATAGATTTACCTTGGTGCGCTAATGACCTTTTACTATAAAATGTGGTTTCTATTAGCAGGATTGACGTACTCCTTATAAGCTTTACCTGTAAGTATCTAATACAGGGTATCTGTAAAAAGCCCAGCGGGAGAGTTTGATCCGCTGGGCTTTTTCTCAAAATCAGACTTCACACAGTTCTGTTGAAATTATGATAATTGAGATTGGACATACGTGCAAATTAGATATCTATTCAATCATTTAAAAGTAACTGATCTGTTATTGCGACCGCAC
>CAZVIH010000077.1:0-41025 GCA_964627755.1 uncultured Anaerolineales bacterium | reverse complement strand
CAGCAGGTATAATTTTCCCAGAACAGGATCAAAAGGTTAATTATGAATAAGTTCATTGACTACCTTAAAAATATCCGGATGGATAAAATAACCCTCAGGGATTACATATTGATCCTAATAGGATCGATTCTACAGGCAGGGTCATTAAGGGTATTTCTAATTCCTGCCAAACTCGCCAGTGGTGGAGTGAGTGGTCTATCACAAATCATCAACAGTTACACAGGCTGGCCAATTGGTGTCATGGTATTGATTGGCAATATCCCCCTCTTTATCCTGGGCTGGCGTTTCCTCGGAGGGAACCGTTTTGCAGCCAGAACCGCGTTTGCGATCCTGAGTTTTTCAATCCTGGTAGATATACCAGTGCCATTTCTGCCCCTGGAAGGCATCACAGGAGATCTCGTTTTAAACTCTCTTTATGGTGGTGTTATCAGCGGAATCGGATTTGGGCTTGTTTACAGAGGGAAAGGAACCAGTGGAGGATCGGATATCCTGGCCCGGATCCTAAGCAGCTGGCGGGGCATCCCTGTATCTCAAAGCTATCTGATGACTGACGCAGTAATCATCCTCCTGGCGGGAATCTCTTTCAGCTGGGAAAACGCCCTCTATGCACTGGTGATGTTATATGTTAGCGGCATCGCAGCAGAATCCATCAGCCAGGGCTCCAATATCCTCAGAACTGGATTGATCATCACCGCACTCCCAGATCCAATCATAGAGGAGATATTCAACCGCCTGCGAAGAGGGGTGACGATCATGAGCGGTAGGGGTGGATATTCAGGTGAAGACAAGAGTATTCTATTATGTGTAGTCACACGGGCGGAGATCCCCCATCTAAAAGACCTGACGAAAGAAATTGATCCAAAAGCGTTTTTGATCATTGGGCAAGCTCACGAGGTGCGCGGTGAGGGTTTTTTACCTTTTGGAGATGATTAAAATTCACCAACAAATCGTGCAACTTCTTTTTATTAAACCCGTATATTGGATTAAGGCAAGACGCAAGGAGAACCTGAGTGTGTGAGACCGAATCACAATTAATCGCTGAAGCGAAAGCCGGCGATAAAGAGGCATTTTCAATACTTGTTGAAAAATACCAGAAACCGGTTTTTAGTGTCTGTTATAGGATGCTGGGTACACCCACCGCCGCCGAAGATGCTGCGCAGGAAGCTTTTATCCGGGCTTACCAGGCCCTGGACCGTTATGACCCGGAAAGGTCATTTGCTACCTGGATCCTCTCAATTGCATCAAATTACAGCATTGATCAATTGAGAAAGAATAAAGTAACTATCTTATCGATGGACAACGACAAACATGCCTGGTTGGCACCGCCTGATCCGGGACCTAGTCCCGAAAAGGCAGCTCTTGATAAGGAAAAAAATGCCCTGGTGCAGGCCGTATTGGCGGATTTGAATGAAACAGATCGAGCTGCGGTAATTTTGCAGTACTGGCATGATTATTCATACGAGGAAATTGCTGAGACTTTGGATCTCAGCAGCAGCGCAGTAAAAAGCCGCTTGTTCAGAGCTAGAAAACTAATGGCTGAGAAATGGCAGGAAATGCAGTTGATCTCAGCACCCAAAGTAAACTCAGCTGCTAAAAGGATTGCCCATGAAACATCAACAATTTGAGAACTGGATCTTAATGGATGAGGAACTCAACCAGGAACAGCAGCGCGAACTGCATGGCCATTTGAAACAATGTTCTCAATGCCAGGCTTTATTCAAGGCAAGCCATCAGATCGCTCATCTGTTCAAAACAGCGCCAGAACCGGCACCTGCGGCTGGATTCAGCGTGCGCTGGTTGGAGCAGATCGACAATATGGAAAAGCGTAAGAACCGTGTGATTCTGGTCAGTACCCTTGGGGCGATTTCTCTGGCCACCTTGATCCTGATATCTACTGTCGGTCTTGAACTTAGATCAGTTGTTGGCAATTTCCCGCAGATGATGTTTGAATTGGTCACCCTGATCACCAACTGGGTTGTCTTCTTAAATCAAGTTAGCGATATCATCACCCCCCTCTTCCGAGTGGGTGCAAAATTATTATCTCCCGTTTGGCTCTATATCACAGTATTCGGCCTGAGCGGGATTACTGCAGCCTGGACAATCGCTTTTTATCGATCAAGGGAAATGCAGAAGGAGATTAGTTCATGAAAAAAATTACACGTATCATAATCTTGGTACTGCTATTAAGTGCAGTGCTAGTCCCAACAACTGTCACAGCTTCCGGATTAAATGATGACAAGGTCGTTTTTGGTGGCAACTTCACCCTAAACTCAGGTGAAACCCTTAATGGTGATCTGGTAGTTTTCGGGGGGAATGTCATCTTGAAAACCACCTCAACAGTAAATGGGGACACAGTTGTCATGGGTGGAAATATGACCGCCAATGGCACAATAAATGGCAACCTGGTTGCCCTGGGAGGGATCATTGAGCTCCAGGAAGAAGCCAAGGTAATCGGTGACCTGACCGTCTTGAGCAGCAGTTTTGAACAAGCATCAGGAGCATATATCAGCGGGAATATTGTTACGGAAGAAAACATTCCTTTTGAGTTCAATTTACCTGACCGTATCGGGTTGTTTGAAGGGAACTTCCCCGCTTTTCAATTCCGAGAACTTCCATTCGTTTCTGCTTCCTGGTTCTTCTTCCAGGTTCTGATCTGGACAGGGCTGGCGATATTAATCGCACTCTTCATTCAAAATCAGGCACCTGTGATCAACCGAGCTGCTTTTGGTCAACCAGTGATGTCAATCGTTGTCGGATTGGGAATTACCTTTATTGCCCCCCTGGTGTTGATCGCATTGCTCCTGACTATCCTGCTCAGTCCAGTCAGTTTATTGGGTATCCTTGCCTTGTTAGCTGCCTGGGTAGTCGGACTGGTATCTCTAAGTATTGAGATCGGCAAAAAGTTAGCCCAGGCTCTGGATCAAAACTGGGCAACACCCATCATGGCTGGAATTGGAATGTTCATTCTGTCACTCTTGTTTAATGGCTTCCAGCATATTGTGCCCTGTTTTGGTTTCTTGCCTAAGTTCGTTCTGGGGTTATGGGTAATAGGCGCTGTGGTATTGACCCGCTTTGGCACCAGGGAATATCCAGAAACTGGAGGAAAGGTTGTTCCAGCTGTTGTCAATCAAACAGAAGAAATCCCAGAAGCATTCCTGGCAAAAGTTAGCCCTGAAGATCAGGTTGAGATTAATGCAACCAAAGCAGCTCAGGAACTGGCCGATAAAGAAGGTATTGACCTCAAATCGGTCAAAGGCAGCGGTGCGGAAGGGCGAATTACTCTCAATGATGTTCGTAAAGCTGTGAAAAAGTAAGAAAATCCAAATCTAAGGCCAAAAAAAGTCCGGGATACTATATCCCGGACTTTTTTTATTATCAAGATACCAATCAGGATTTTCTTCTCCTGATTACCCAGGCGGCGATCCCAAAGATTATGGCACCAAGGCCTAGGATTATCTCCAAGACCCGGAAAGGATCTAAAGAAGGTATCCTATCGATACTATGGGTTTCCTCATTTGGTAAATTTGGTGAAGTAATTAATTGGGGTACGGGAGTTCCAGATTCTTGGGGAACAAATGTCTGGGTTGGTTCTGTTAATTCTTCAGGAGTTCCCACTTCTTGCCACTCATCTGTCTGGTTTGTTGCAGCATCTGGGGCTTCGTCTCCAGTGCTTTTGCTTTCAGCTTCCTGGGCATAACCTACCGACTCCCCTTCCTCCATTGCCTCTGCCGCAACCTCCGGGGCTGGAGCCTCAACATCCCTGGACGTTTCGATTTCAGCTTCAGCAGCAGCCCGGTCAGTATCCATCTCTGCCTCGGCTTCCATCAGAACTGGTTCTTCTACAGTATCTGCTGCTGACTCAGAAAGTGCTTCTAACATCACTTCTTTGGATGCAGCAGGTGCCATCGCCCCGCCCATAAAAACCCTTCCAAAATCCAATACCAAAACGCCAATCAATAAAATCGACATCAAGGCTGAAACCAGTCGAAATCCCCTGGCTTGTTGGGGGCGGGTTTTGATGCCAACCATCTCGGCCCTTAAAGTAAAATTACGCGGGACTCTCAATTTTGGTGTCTGCTGCAGGGTTTCTTTTGTCTGGCGAAGTTCCTCCAGGGCAAACTGAAGAACAGGTTCTTTATCTAATCTTTCTTCAATTCCTTTTATTTCTTTGGGGTTCAATTCTCCATCCAAATAGGAAGACAATTGAACCCAATCCCTGTTGGTGATCTTCATTTCATTTAAACCTCACCTACATGACGTAATCCTTGAGGTAAAAGTTCCTTAAATCCCTGCAGGCAATCTTTGAGGTTATTCCGGGCTCGGGCCAGACGGCTCTTTACTGTACCCAAGGGACGATCTGTGATTTCAGCTGCCGATGCATAATCCAAGCCCTGGATATCAACCAGTACCACGATGGTCCGGAATTCATATTCCAATCGATCTAAGCAATATTGGATCGCTTCTGAAAGTTCTCTGCGCAGCAGTGTATCTTCAGGTTTATCGGTCGGATCCTCCAACCAGCTTGCGGAATCCATTTCATCCCCATTTTCCCCTTCCGGATACAAGGGAACCACCGGCTGCCGTTTTCTACGGCGGTATTCGTCATAACAGGCATTGCTGACAATTCGCAGAAGCCAGCTCTTAAACGAACCCCCCCGGTAAGTATGGAGCTTTTGATAGGCTGAGATAAACGCATCCTGGGTTGCATCCGCAGCAGCATCTGGCTCTCCGATGATCCGGTAAGCCTGGTTATATACTAAAGATTGGAAAGACAAAATGATTTGATTAAAGGAATCCAAATCACCTGCCAAAGACTTTTTGATTTGATCTTGAAGATCCATCATTCAAACCAATCCAGTACTCATTGTGGTGCAAAAACAATTAATGAAATTGAAATTACGGGAAAGATCCTTCTCAAGATCGAATTTGTTTTAATAGTTTCTGGTAAGCATCTACATTAGCCGGACCTAAGCCGATGATCTCTTCAATGACATCAACCGCCTCGCCCTTTCGGCCGCTGTCCAGCAGCAACTCACCCAATTTATCCAATTCACTAATTGCAAGATCCCGCTGTCCAAGGTGTTTGAAAAGATCGACCAGGCGCCGGATAATATAATCCTCATTCGTGACTTCTTCTCTTAGAGCAGCCAAGTATCCATGAATCGTTTCTGAGTCAGTTGAGATATCAAACTGATTCACGAAGCGGTCTATTTCCTCCTCAGCAGCAGGTTTATGCCCTAAACGATAATTAAGATCTACCAGGGAGATACTGGCCTTTTGGTTTTGCGGTGCAAACTCACATATATCTGTATAGGTATTAATTGCAGATTCCCAATCCAGGCGCTGGATATCAATATCAGCCATTCGAAGGAGAAGCTTGAGTTTTATTCCTTTATCATCAGATACGGACCTTGCCAGGTTCAAGGCTTTTGAATAAGCAACTCGGGCACTGTCCAATTCCGCCAGCGGGAAGAAAACCTCGGCCAGGTTGATATATTCATTAATGGCTTCTTCCTTTTTACCGTACTCTTCCAGCAAGTCGATCTGCCGTTGGCGGACTTCAATATTCATTGGCTGTAGATCAATAACCTTCTTCAACATTGCTAAAGCACGTTCGGTTTTCCCCTGGACAGCATATACATCTGCCACAGCAAGATACTTCGTTACAGCCCCGGAAATTTTATTCTGTTCCATAAGCAGATCACCGATTGTGACGTGCAGTGGAAGGAAACTGGGTGCATTCCTAAGTGCAAAAAACGCTTTTTCCATGGCTGCACCATATAAACCTTGGGCAGCAAGGTCAATGATATCCCTGTGAATGCCTATAATCTGGCTTCTGCGATCATCCAGCAACGCATCCATCTGGGGCAGCAATATGCCATCTTCCGACCTTCCTTTGGTTCGTAAGTCAGTTACGACATTACGCCAATCCGGTCGCATCAGCAAATCCTCGATATGTTTGCTCATCTCGATAAATGCTTCATTCCCTTCCCGTTGTTCAAGATCCTCCATCATCACTTCGTAGAGATGGATCAGGTCTTCCACATTCTCTTTGTCAACCAGGGATGTGTCGGCAATACGAAGTGCTTCCAGGTATTCCTTGCTGGCTTCAACCCATTGCTCAGCGTCTCTATATTGATTTGCTAACAGCAATCGGGAAGCCAGGGCAAAGTTTTCATGAGTTACTGATCTAGTAAGGGATCGAGTAGCGCTCTCAACCCTGCCAAGCTTGATATACAGATAACCTAAAAGGAAATATGCAGCGAGGTTAGAGTAACCTTCGTCAATGGCAGCCTTAATTTGATCTGCAGCTTCTTTTTCATTTCCAGCTGAGTAGTGTTCTATTGCCTGTGACACATGCAGTTTTAAAAGACTATCATCTGTCAGATCCGATCCGCTATCTACATTCCAGCTTAATCCTTCATCCAGTTCAACAATCCTCTGGGGGTTTTTATCTTTATGTAAGATCTGTTCCTCAAACAAGGCTCCAGCAAGGATGACCATTGCCTTGTCTACTGCTTCAACGATCGGATTTTCGTAGACCGTTGGCCTAGCTGGTTCCGGTGCTTCCAACCGGGCAACATCAAGTTTTATTTCCTCTTCCGGATCGATAATGACCGGTTCTGGCAGGGGCAGTTGACGACCTAAGTGAAGGATTTCTTTAGCGCGCAAGGCAATTATATTTTCCGGGGAACACTGCAGAGCGCGATCTATGGATTCCGCCGCTTTTTCCGTATTTCCTGAAAGTTGCAACAAGCCAGCAGTGTTAATAAATTCACTGACAGCTAATTTTTTCTTTCCAAGTCTTTCGTAAACCATACCAAGCCTGGCATGGGCTTTAATATTATGAAGATCTATCTCAACAACCCGTTTCCAATTCTCAATTGCCTTTTGGATATCTTCATTTTTCAGATGTGATTCTGCTGCGTGCAAAGCAGATTTAACCGCTTCATTCGGTTGATCGAGCGCTTCATAGATTAAAAACATCTTCTCGTATGGAGCCGGATCCTCAGCATTCAGTTCAATCGCTTTGGTATAAGATATCAGCGCTTCATGATACTCATGCATTTCATAATACGCCAAACCGATATTGGTCAAAGCTTTGAAGTTTTTAGGATCAATTTCGAGAGCCTGTTGATAATAAGCCGCCGCATCACTCCATTTCTGATCCCAAGCAGCGGAATTACCCTTTGAAATCAAATTTTGCAGCTCTTGCATTTGATCAGTCATTAAAATCTCTCTTCATCAATTTTCTTGGTATTTGACTAACGACCCCCAATCATGACCATAACGAGCCTCGGTCGTCAGGGGAATCTCTAAAGAGTATACATCTTCCATGGCAGATTGTACAAGCTTAATAGATTTGTTAACTTCATTTTCTGGAACCTCAAGCACAAGTTCATCGTGCACCTGAAGCAAAATCCTGCCTTTCAGTTCTGATTTCTCCAGTTTTTCCGCGACAGCGATCATAGCCAGTTTCATAATATCCGCAGCCGTACCCTGAATCGGTGCATTGATGGCTTCCCGTTCTTCCCTCCGTTTCAGATTATGATCCGTGGTTGTTGCCAGTCGTGGGAAATATCTTCTTCTTCCCAACAATGTTTCGACATAACCGATTTCCTTGGCCTGAACCTTGATATTGTCCAGGTAAGATTTAACTCCAGGAAAACGCTGGAAATAGGTTTCAACAAAGTTTTCTGCCTCAGTCAGGGTCAGGTCTGTTGATTGTGTCAGGCCAAAAGAACTCATACCATAGATCAAACCAAAGTTGATTGCTTTTGCTTCCCGCCGCTGCTCTGAGCTCACCTCTTCAAGGGGAATATTATAGATCGCCGCTGCCGTAGTGGTATGAATGTCTCGACCTTCGCGGAAAGCTTCCAGCATCGCTTGATCCTGAGCCATATGGGCTACCACCCGGAGCTCTATCTGGGAATAATCAACCGCAACAAGAGACATCCCAGGGGCTGCTATAAATGCTTTTCTGACCTGATTGCCTAACTCGGTCCGGACAGGTATATTTTGCAAATTCGGATCAGTAGAAGCTATCCGGCCTGTAACAGACCCGGTCTGGTTATAAGAGGTATGGACCCTTTTGGTCTCAGGATTGACCTGACCCGGCAGGGCATCCACATATGTGGATTTTAATTTTGAATATTCGCGATATTGAAGAACCCAGGCTGGTACTTGATGTTCCTTCTGTAAAAACACGAGCACATCTGCGGCTGTTGAATAGTAACCACTGGCTGTTTTGCTGCTCCGCCCTGGAGGGGTCAGTTTCAATGTCTGGAATAAAGCTTCCGAGAGTTGTTTGGGGGAATTCAGGTTGAACGCATAACCAACACCTTTAAAGATCTTTTCCTCCAGCTGGTTAAGTTCAGCTTCCAGCCGGACCGACATATCAGCTAGGAAAGCTGTATCTAACCCTATACCTGTCATTTCCATACCGGCCAAGACTGATACAAGGGGCATTTCAATCTTGCGATATAGATCAATGCTTTCAGTATCCTTCAAGTCTTGCAGCAGGACTGGCTGAAGTAAAAGCACCATTACCGCGTCCTCAACTGCATATCGGGCAGCATCCTGAATAGCAACTTCAGCCATCGTGATCTGGGATTTGCCTTTCCCAATCAAAGTTACAATTTCATTCATCGATCGATCCAGTCGGACCCAGGCCAGCTTCTTTAAACCCAGATTCCTGGATGAAGGATTAATCAACCATTCAGCGATCATGCTGTCAAAACTGAGTGGATGAACCTTAAGCCCTGCTCGAGCTAACAGGATATAGTCATATTTCAGGTTATGGCCCAGTTTTGGGATAGCAGGATCCGTCATTGGACCTTTTAATACATCCAGAACTTGATCCAGCGGCAGCTGCTCTCCTTCATTGTGCCCCACGGGGATGTAATATCCAGCATCCTCGGATACAGCCAGTGATATCCCAACTAATTTCGCCTGCATCTGGTCTGTGGATGTAGTTTCAGTATCAAAAGAAATCTGCGAAGCTTTTGAGAGGACTTCTCCCAATTTTTTTAACTGGTTTTTTGTGGTAATTATATCTACCTTGATGGACCCGGGGGCTTCTGTTGTAGTTAAGAATTCCGGGGTTTCTCCTTCTGCTCCGGCAAAAAGGCTCATCTGCCCTTCAGAAACGGATTTTCCATAGATTTCCTCAACAACAGCCAATCTATTCAACAGCGAGCCGAATTCCAACTCCCGAAATAAATCCCTGACTGTGAGCGGGTCAAACTGGTCGGGTTTGGCTTGATCCAGATCGATCTCTACTCTCAGATCGCTGACAATTGTGGCCAGCTTCTGGCTCAAATAGGCATCCTGTTTTCCATCCACCAGTTTTGCCTGGAAACGGCCGCCAACATCTTCAATATGATCGTAAATATTATCAAGTGTCTTGTATTCTTCCAGCAGTTTTACAGCTGTCTTCTCTCCCACTCCGTACACACCGGGAATATTGTCCGAGCGATCTCCTATGATGGCCTTGAAGTCCACCACCTGCTCCGGCCAAACCCCCATTGACTCTTTCACATCCTCCCGGAAATAATCCTTAGCGTCGCTGAGCGATTTGCCGGGCAGGTTGACAGTGATGCGGTCATTCACCAATTGAAGCAGATCCCGGTCTCCGGTGATGATCTTAACCGCTAATCCCTTGTCAACAGCCCAATTCGCCAGGCTTCCCAAGACATCATCTGCCTCGTATCCTTCCAATTCGGCCCGGGGAATATTAAATGTGTCTACCAGGGTCCTGATCCGGTCGATTTGGACCCGGAGATCGTCCGGCATCTTCTCCCGGGTGGCCTTATATTCCGGGTATAACTCATCACGGAAGGTTTTACCGGTATCGAATACAACCGCCAGATAATCGGGCCTTTCCTGTTCCAGAAGACGCAGCAAAACACTGGTAAAACCGTAAATTCCAGCTGTTGGTTCTCCTTTGCTGGTCAGCCACCTGGCCGAGTTGGTCCCACCACTTGTAAGGGCAAAATAGGTTCGGTAAGCCAGGGCATGTCCATCAATTAAATATAGGGTAGAGGTCATAGGATATCCAGATTAGTCGCCAGGGAAACGGCTCCACAGAGTTGCGAATATTATAACTTTTCCTGGTCATATAGTAACATTTCCATTATATCCCATCTGACCTTATTCTTGATCTCCCCCTGTTTTGCACTGTGAAGCTGATGGCAATTTCGTTATAATCCAAGACGATTTCTTGTTATTATAAAAAAAGGCAGGAAGATTCATGACCAAGATCATTGCAGCGCTGGACCAGGGAACTACCAGCACCCGGTGCATTCTCTTCAATCAAAAAGGAGAAATCATCACCAGCTGCCAGAAAGAACACAGCCAAATATACCCTCAACCCGGCTGGGTAGAACATGATCCCATGGAGATCTGGGAAAATTCAATCTTTGTGATCGAAGAAGTCCTGAAAGAAGTCGAACTTAAACCAGTGGATCTGGCAGGGCTGGGCATCACTAACCAGCGTGAGACCACTGTTGTGTGGTCCAAAATTACAGGTCAGCCTGTCTATAATGCCATCGTCTGGCAGGATACAAGGACAGACCAGATTTGTAATAGACTGGCAGGGGAAGAAGGACAGGACCGCTTTCGCTCAAAGGTGGGTTTACCTCTTGCTACCTATTTTTCCGGTCCGAAAATAATCTGGATCCTGGATAATGTAAACGGCGCTAGGGAAAAAGCGCTGAATGGCGAGCTCCTGTTTGGCACAATAGATTCCTGGTTGGTCTGGAATCTTACTGGAGCGAGGCAAAACGGCCAGCACATTACCGATGTGACCAACGCTTCCCGGACTATGTTGATGAATCTCAAAACCCTGGAGTGGGATAAAGATATCCTGAAATTATTTAATATACCGGAAACCATGCTGCCGGATATCTGCTCTTCTAGCGAGATTTATGGAAAAGCCGGAGGTTCTTTATCTGGTGTACCAATTGCTGGAATCCTGGGGGATCAACAGGCAGCATTATTTGGCCAGACCTGCTTCGACCCCGGCCACGCAAAAAACACATACGGAACGGGATGTTTCTTGTTATTAAACAGCGGCGAAGAACCAACATTTAGTGATCACGGACTCTTAACAACTCTGGGATATAAAATCGGAGATGCCAAACCCGTTTATGCCCTGGAAGGCTCAGTCGCCATCACCGGCGCCCTGGTTCAGTGGCTGCGGGACAATCTGGAGATGATCCAGGAATCTGACGAGGTGGAAGTCCTTGCCAGCCAGGTTGAGGATAATGGTGGGATCTATTTTGTGCCAGCCTTCTCTGGACTTTATGCTCCATACTGGCAGTCTAACGCGCGCGGAGTAATTGCCGGATTGACCCGCTATATCACCAAAGCTCACATCGCCAGGGCAGTTCTGGAGGCCACTGCTTTTCAAACCAAAGAGATCCTGGAAGCAATGGAAAAAGATACCGGGATCAAGTTAGCTTCCTTGAAAGTGGATGGAGGTATGGTAAAGAATGAATTGCTAATGCAGTTTCAGGCTGATATTTTGAACGTCCCGGTTATCCGGCCAACCATTACTGAAACTACAGCCTTGGGGGCGGCCTACGCAGCAGGACTAGCAGTAGGTGTCTGGAAGGATCAGGAAGAATTAAGAAATTACTGGCAGGAAGATCGGGTCTGGATACCCACGATGGAAGAAACAGAACGGGATAGACAGTATAAAGGTTGGATAAAAGCAGTAAAAAAATCGTTTGATTGGGTGGATTGACATTAAGAAGCTTTTATCACTTTTCAGCTCGGGAGTAATAATTAATATCTCAAGGCACCCATCCTCGGGTGCCTTTTTAGTATATAGATCTCTCCTGAAGATGGGTAGAGAAAATATATTTTTATTTGGTTAAATCATCCCCACCAACTTCAGGAACTCCTCCCATTCTTCAGCAAAAAAGTGTACTGTCAGATTATTGAGTTCCAGGTGGTAGGTTGATTCTCCATCAGGTTCATCTGCCCGCCAGGCAAGAAAATTCTCGGTTTCAGCAATTACTTCAGTTTCGAAGTCTTCGTCATTTTTATCAATTCCCATTATAAACTCCTCTTTTATTATTAGGGCGGGGGTAGTACAAACCAGGGATTTACAAATCCTCCCTGGAAGCGAACCTCAAAGTGCAGGTGAGCACCTGTAGAATTTCCGGTATTTCCGCCCAATCCAATAGTTTGACCCTGGACAACACTCTGACCACACCCTGATGTGACCCCAGAAAGGTGGGCATAAAGAGTCTGATATCCGGTACCGTGGTCAACCACCACAACATTACCGTAACCCCCATTGGCCCAACCCGCAAACACTACCACGCCTGAATCCGAGGCAAAAACCGGTTCTCCAACAACCAGGCCAATATCAATAGCAAGGTGGCCTGACCAATAATCATTACCCGAAAGGGTATGCCCAACAGTCGGCCAGATAAACCCACCTCCGCCGTATAAACCTTCAAAGGGGCCGGAGCAGGCTCCCCCTCCATAAATACCGGAGGACACTCCGGAAGCACCTCTGGAAATGGTCGGTATAATCCACTGCTGCAGATCACGCTTGCCGCCCGGGATCATTACCATATCACCTGCTTTAATAACCGGGTTTAACAGATCCAGGTCGTTGCCAATCCAATTGATGATCGAATCCGGTTCAGTTTTAAACTTTGCGGCAACGGAATCAACATCGTCCCCGACTTCCCACTGATAGTAAATCCCATCAACTGGCGGGATGATCAATTCCATACCTGGTGTGAGTGAATGGGGATTATCTTGCAGCGTATCATAATTCGACCACAGGATTGATTCAGGTTCCAGATTATATTGTTCTGCAAGACCAAACATAGAATCGTTAAAAGCAACCAGGTGGGTAAAGGCCTTGGTATTTTTTCTCTCAGGAATAATCGTATTGAGTTTGGATGTCCTTGTGATAGCTGTTTCAGCCTCTTCCAACACAAAATCCGGGATGTGGTATTCGGCCGCAAGATGTTGTGGTTGTTCTATAATTTTATTGGGTTGAGGTTGGGAAAAAGTGATCTCTTGTTCCGTGAAATATTCGACCCAGGATATATATCCAGCGCCTGCCAAAAAGATAAAAGCCACAACCCATAAAAACCAGGAAAGCAGTAAGTCCCTACGCATTTGTATATTTTACTACCAGGGAGGTGATTTAATCGTTCAGCGTTGCCAGGAATTCTTCATTATCGCTGGTCTCGCTGATCCTCTTCAGGATTGTTTCTGTTGCAGACGACTGGTCCATACCAGCGCCATGGGGTGGATCCGAGACCATCTGATCATACATTCTGCGCATCAACCAGACTCGCGGTGTAAGATCAGGTCCAAGAAGCAGTTCTTCCCGGCGGGTTGAAGAGCGCGAGATATCAATAGCTGGGAAAACCCGCCGCTCCTGCAGGGTTCGGGATAGATGGAGCTCCATGTTACCGGTTCCTTTAAATTCCTCATAGACAACATCGTCCATTCTTGAGCCTGTATCGACCAGGCAGGTACCGATGATAGTCAGGGAGCCGCCTTCCTCAATGTTCCGGGCAGCGCCGAAGAAACGTTTAGGTGGATATAAGGCAGAGGGGTCAATACCACCAGATAGCGTTCTACCGGAGGGTGTGACCACAAGGTTATAGGCCCGGGCCAGACGCGTGATCGAGTCCAACATGACCACTACATCCATGCCAGATTCCACCAATCTCTTAGCTCTTTCCAGTACCATTTCTGCCACACGTACATGAGAGGATACTGGCTCATCGAAAGTGGACGAGATCACTTCAGCGTCTACTGAACGGTCCATATCCGTAACCTCTTCCGGGCGCTCGCCGATCAAAGCCACTATCAGATGCACATTGGGATATGTGCCAGATATTGCGTTGGTCATTTCTTTCAAGATAGTCGTTTTCCCGGCTTTGGGTGGAGAAACGATCAATCCTCGCTGACCGCGTCCTACCGGGGTAATCAGGTTGATCAAGCGGGTCGAGGTGATATGGGGGGAGGTTTCCAGGTTAAAACGTTCATTCGGGAATATTGGTACAAGGGAGTGGAAATCTGGGCGCCTTTTAGCTTCATTAGGTTCCAGGCCGTTAACACTTTCTGCTTTTAACAATCCATAATGTCTCTCCGAGTTCCGGGGGGGACGGACATCGCCGATCACAAGGTCTCCGCTGCGCAGATCAAAACGCCTGATCTGGGACTGAGAAACGTAAATGTCATCCGGTCCGGATATGTAATTGGCGGAACGCAGGAAACCAATCCCCTCGCTCATTATTTCCAGAATACCGCCCCGGACTTCACGACCATTTAATTCCGCGTCAGCGCGCTTGATTTCCAAAAGCAGCGCTTCCTTTTTGAGCCATTTGGCCCGATTAACATCTAAATCCTCGGCAATCTGCCGTAATTCAGCCAAAGGCTTGGCTAAGAGTTCAGTCGTTTCCATAGTTTCTCTCGATTGGGATAACCTTAGTATGTAGATAATACAATAAGAATTTAGTTGGAGAAATCTCCAACAGTATGCACCAACTTATGATCGCTAAAGCGTCAATAGGGGATAAGCCTGGTTCAATTTGACCTTAATGAGGGGTTTGAACGACTAAATTATAGCATGAACAGACAACGTACGCAAGATTCAGCCGGATAATCTCCAGAAGGTTTTCTATTATTGATTGATCTTTCCGGTGTTGAAAATAAACCATAAAACGCAAAAAAATATCAATAAATATCTCCTCCTGTGTAAATCGTATTCTGGAATTATCCCCAACTTTATACAAAATACTTCCAACTTTTAACCGGATTATAGAAATCCGCTCCTCATCAAACCCCTGCAATTCTAAGTGGTATAATTTCTCCCGCGATTTCTAAAATAGATCCAAAGTGAAGACCCTATGAAAATGTTATTAGAGAAATTAGTCGGTATTGAAAACAGATATGACGAAGTCAACCAGCAGCTGCTGATAGTGGGCGATGACTACCAACTGGCAGCCGATCTCGGTAAGGAAAAAGCCGAATTAGATCCCTTTATTGCATCCATCCAACTGTATAAAAAATCTCTGGAACAGTTGGAAGGGGCAAAATCACTGGCTGAAGCTGGTGACCCGGAAATTCAAGAATTGGCAGAAATGGAAATTGCCAGCCTCACAGAAAAAATCGCCGAGCTTGAAAACACACTAAAACTTATGCTGGTTCCCCGCGATTCCAGAGATGGGCGCAACGTCATTCTGGAAATTCGGGCTGGTGCCGGCGGGGATGAAGCAGGTTTATTTGCCGCCGACCTGTTTCGAATGTACAGCCGCTACGCGGAGCGCCAGAAGTGGAAAATTGAAGTCTTGTCCATCAATGAAAGTGGAGTAGGTGGTTTAAAAGAAGTGACAGCCTTAATTAAAGGCAAAAATGTGTTCTCCAAACTAAAATACGAATCTGGTGTCCATAGAGTGCAACGGGTACCTGAGACCGAATCACAAGGGCGCATCCATACCTCTACAGCCACAGTGGCCGTTCTGGCCGAAGTTGACGATGTGGATGAAATAGATATTCCGCCAGGCGATATTCAAATGGATGTTTACAAAGCGGGTGGTCCAGGCGGACAGAGTGTGCAGAAAAACTCAACTGCTATCCGATTAACACATAAACCAACTGGCATTGTTGTGCAGTGCCAGGATGAACGCTCCCAGGGGCAAAACAGGGCTCGGGCTTTAAGTATTCTCAAAGCCCGCTTATTTGAGATTGAAGAAAACAAACGCCGCCAGGAACAGGACGCCGATCGCAAATCTCAGGTTGGCTCTGGCGATCGTTCGGAGAAAATTCGCACCTACAATTTCCCCCAATCCCGAATCACGGATCATCGGATAAACTTTTCTGTGCACCAATTGGCCGCGGTTCTGGATGGTGAAATCGATCCCTTTATTGAGGAACTTGCCACTGAGGATGAAGCCAAACGCCTCGCTGAAGCAGGATTTGAAGAAGAATAAAAACTCATCCATAACCCTGCTGAGGCAAATTCAGTATCAGCTAAAAAACCATAGTGATTCCCCTTATCTGGATTCACTAGTGTTATTGGGCCATATCAGCGGCAAATCTAAATCCGATCTAATAGCTCATCCCTCACCTAAATTATCTGCTGAACAAAATCAAAGTTTAACCACAGCGATCAACCAGCTTCAGGATGGTATACCCCTCCCCTATGTGCTAGGCGAATGGGAGTTTTACAATCTACGTTTTAAAGTCACATCTGATGTATTAATCCCCCGCCCGGAAACTGAAGGCCTGGTTGATTTGGCTTTAAGATGGCTGCAAAATAATCCCGGGAAAAAGTCCTGTTTGGAGATCGGCACTGGATCCGGCTGCATTGCAGTCTCGCTTGCCAAATCCATCCCCGATCTTCAGATCATTGCAACTGATATATCTGGGTTAGCGCTACAGGTGGCAAAAGATAACGCCAGCAAGCATGATGTTCTGGAGCAGATCCAGTTTTTAGAGCGAGACCTTTTTACGGGAATCGAGCAACCCATTGATTTGTTGGTTGCCAACCTACCCTATATACCTTCTGACAAACTTAAATCTCTGGCGGTTCATCAAACCGAGCCCACTTTGGCACTGGATGGCGGTCAGGATGGATTACACTATATCAAAGGTGTTCTAAAAAAAGCTGGACAGCACCTCAATCCAGGCGGCGCAATCTTTCTGGAACTGGATGAGGATTGCGGTCGGGCTGCGCTAGCTCTCGCAAAGGAAATCTGGCCTGGCATAACACTCCACCTAAGCCAGGATTTATCAGGTCAGGACCGCTATTTAAGTCTTTATATTAATGAATAAAAAAACGAGGATCATATCCCTGAGCCATCCAGAAGTTTTCAGCCAGTCAGCTGCAGTTATCCAGGCAGGAGGAGTAGTTGCCTTCCCTACAGATACGGTTTACGGTATAGGCGTTTCAGCTTTTAATGTAAATGCTATTGAGAAGATTTACGATGTGAAGGGGCGTTCCCACCTCAAAGCTATTCCAGTTCTTGTTGGTGATGTAGAAGACATATATCAGATCACACCGCCATTGCCCGCGCCAATTCAGAAACTCATTGATAATTTCTGGCCCGGAGCTTTGACCCTGGTTTTACCCCTGCTCCCTAACCTGCCTGGGAATCTCTCTCCCACTCTAACTGTCGGCCTGCGCCTTCCCAACCATAACCAGGTTCGAGACATGCTCCGGGAAACCGGCCCACTGGCAGCTACTTCTGCCAATATATCCGGCGAAGCCAGTGCGCTTACGGCAGATGAAGTTCTCCAGCAACTGGAAGGCAAAATCGATCTGATCCTGGATGGAGGAGGTGCTCCAGGTGGTCAGGCGTCTACCGTCCTGGACTGCAGCGGGGAAGAGTTGAAAGTCTTGCGGGAGGGACCGATCAGCTTGGAATCCATTCATCGTGTGTTAGATGAAAATAATTAAATGGCTGACCGGGGTATTCATCCTGGTATTGATCTTGATCGTGGTCATCGCTAATCTTGGCCTTGGACTCATATATTTCCCTTTTATTTATAATGTTCCCGGATTGGACAAGGTTGGGCACTTCTTCTTGACGGGAATGCTTTCATTCCTGGTCAATCATCTGCTCAAGGCAAAAAAGGTCCAACTATTCTCGCTGGATTTCTTATCAGGTAGTCTGATTGTATTCCTGGTAGTCTCTTTGGAAGAGCTATCACAGCTTTTTCTGACATATCGGGCATTCAGCTGGTTGGATCTGATTTCTGATATTGGAGGGATTTTGCTGGGTGGTCGATTGGCTGTCTGGCTGCTGAAAAGACGCTAGAAACTAAAATGCATCGCTTTAATAGCGATGCATTTTATTGGAATCGTCATCAGTTCTGGAAGGGGATGAATTTACAGCTCCAGGATCGTCTCCTCCAAACCCCTTTTGGGTACATGGTGGATATCCTTATCATCCCGCCAGTATTTGATCTCACTATCTTCTCCAATCTCCTCAATTACCACTCTCTCACCGGGTTTACCAAGAGCTATTACCAAGAGGATCTCATATTGCTCCGGGATAGATAGAGCTGTTCTCAATGAATCCTTCTTGATCGAGCCGATCAGGCAAGCGCCCAACCCCAGCTCAGCTGCACCCAGGGTGATGCTCTGGCTGGCGATGCCTGCATCGTACTGAAAACTATTAGCCAGTTCTTTATCACCCAACAATATGATATATGCAGATGGCCTTTCCCCTTCTTCTGGTCCGTCCCAATCTTTTAAGTATCCTGCCCAGGAGAGCGTGTTAAAGATCAGGTTATTCTTCTCTTCTGTATTTGAAAGGATAAACTTCAACGGCTGCAGGTTGGCTCCTGAAGCAGACTGTCTTACAAGGTATAAAAGCCGGTAGAGCGTTTTATCTTTGATCTGATACTTTTGGATGAACCGCCGGTAACTGCGGTTCATTAATGTCAACCGGCTCATCCCCCGCCAGCTGGTATAGATACCTCCAGCCAGTGCCACCAGAGCTGCAGGTCCAACCGCCATCACAGAAACCAGAAAAAAGAATCCTTCCAAAAACCCCAACACTCCGGTCAGGAAACGGTTTCCAATTACCGTGGTACCAAGAGCATAAATCAGATTATGCAAGATCACACCAATCGGGAAAGCTGCCAGAGATATCAATAACAGGATCCAATAATCACGCGGCGATGGCCAGTTCCAGACCCAGGCACCAGCCAGGCAGGTGAGTGCAACATACAGAAGAACTATACCTGGTGGGTTGTCTGACACACCAATCAGAAAAGCAGCGGCAGAGAGAATAATCCCTGCAATGATCAAGATCCACTGGGCTATTTTTAACTTGTTAAGAAATTTATTTATTCCAGCCATAGTCCACCTCCTGCGCATATTATAGTAAATTTTACTACCGGTAAAAATGGTAAATGCTAAAGATCAGAGATCGACCAGGTCGGCGCAGCGTCCATCTCGAGATCATCCCGCTGACCGGCATAGAAGCGGTAGCAGCCCACTCCGGCAATCATGGCTGCATTATCAGTACATAAGAACAGGGGTGGTATATGAACGTTGAATTTTTTCTGACCTTCAAATTTATTTCTTAATGCTTGATTAGCAGAAACGCCGCCTGCTATCAGAATATCCTTTGTATCAAACTCCTCTGCCGCCCGTAATGTTTTCTGGAATAAAACATCCACCACTGCCGCCTGGAAACTGGCTGCCAGGTCCTTTTTTGGCAGTTTGCTCTTCTGTTTTTCCAGCTGCTGTACTGTCCGCAATACAGAGGTTTTTAGACCGCTAAAGGAAAAGTTATAGCTGTCATCCAGCCAGGAGCGTGGAAAATCAAAAGCATTGGGGTCGCCATCCAAGGCAGACTCCTGGATCGCTGGTCCTCCCGGGTAACCCAAATCCAACAATCGGGCAACCTTATCAAAAGCTTCTCCGGCCGCATCATCCAGCGTGCTGCCCAATCTCTCATAAACCAGATGATCCTTCATTAATATCAGTTCAGTATGACCTCCAGACACAATTAATGCCAGGAGCGGGAATTTCGGAGCCTTCTTTGTTTTCTTCCCCTCTTCTCTCAGCCAGGCTGAATACAAATGTCCTTCCAGATGATTGATCCCCAGCAACGGCAGCCCGCTACCAATCGCCAATCCTTTAGCCATATTAATGCCAACCACCAGCGACCCCGGAAGTCCAGGGCCACGAGTTACAGCAATACCATCCAGGTCAGAAAGTTTTAAGTGGGCGTCTTTAAGGGCTTGATCAACAATAGGGTATATAGACAGGATATGCTGCCTGGAGGCTACTTCGGGAAAAATACCGCCAAATTGGGCGTGCAAATCTACCTGGGAAGCCACAGCATTGGAAAGGATATCTTGGCCGTTTTCAACAACAGCTGCCGCAGTTTCATCGCAAGAAGACTCTATGCCCAGAATCCGGGCCAGTGGGTTTTCCAGATTTTCCTGTGTGGTTCCCTCAACTTGATTTTCAATCATAAGATCACCTGATCTTGTCTTAACCTCAAACGGTTTAAGTTTTCCAGTGTTTCATCGGCAGTACCAGGTCATAGGGAAAATCAGCCAGGATTTCCATCTTCCCATCAGGCCGGACCCAAACCGTATCTTCCAGCCTGCAGCCCATACCTTTTTCCGGATAATATAACCCTGGTTCAATGGTAACAACTGAACCAGCATTTAATAGATCACTTTCACTGCCCCGTTTGCTGAACCAGGGCCGTTCATGTACGTCCAACCCCAATCCATGTCCTAAGCTGTGAACATACCCGGATTCCAGCTGGCTGTCCTGACGAATGGTTCGGTGACCCTGAGCCTCAAACAGCTCACAAGTTCGATCCTGGTAGTTAATTGCAGGTTTATCTATCATCATCTCTTCCATAATGGTCTGATAGACAGCTTTTACGTCCTCATACATACCAGTTTCTGCTTCAGGGGCATACCCCAAACACCAGGTTCTGGTGAAATCAAAGAAGTATCCACCACCCCTTTCCTGGGGATAAATATCAAATATGATCGTCTTTCCCAGCTGGACGAAATCCTCATGATTTCCAGAGCTATGTGGAATACCAGCATCCCGCCCGATTGCAAAAATGCATCCCTGGGGATTCTCTACCCCCAGTTCTGCCAGCCAGTAATTGATCTTAATATGCATGGCTCCAATTGTGAGGGCTTCACCATTTTTCCGCAGCAGGATTTGATCTTCATTCACCTGGCAAGCTTGCAGATAAGCTGCTGTCTTCCCGACTACTTCCGTGGTTATCTTCCCCATTTCGCGGATGCGTTCAATCTCATGATTATCTTTGGTTGCTCGCGCTTCCAAAAGGATAGAATCGTCACCTTCACCGATAAACTCGATTCCTGGCAGCATCGGCTCTAGATATTTTAATGTCCCCAGGACTGAACCGATCTCCACTTTGCCGTAGACTGAAACCCGACCATTAATTAATCCTACTTCCTCAAACATCAATTTGCGGAGTTTGGCACTGGCTTCAAGTAAGTTTCCCTGGCATTCTTCCAGGATCTTTAGAAATCCATATTTAGCGGTAACGATTGTCTCAAATCCTGTAGAAGCTGCTTCCTCGCGTTCCATGGCATTGCAGAAAATCACCGGCTCCTTACCTCTAACCAGTATCAGGTCTGCTCCGCTGACATGAGCGCCGCCTGTAAAATAGGTCATTGATGGGTTATGAGAGGCGTCACCCAAGATCCAGAGCGCATCGAAATTTTCCCGTTCCATAATTTTGGATAGATCATTTTTCATATTGACTCCATGCTGATTGTATGGCTTTGATGAATTCCGGATCTGTTTCGGGCAATACCGTGCGGGGGTCCAATAATACCTTATCATCCTCTACTCGGCCAATCACGGAAGACGACCCTTTCCGGAGTATCTCCAAGAGCTGATTGGGATGATCAACTTCTAATGCAAGCACATAGGTCGGCAGAGTTTCCCCGGGTAGGGAACCACCCCCAACCATCGATAAAGCCTCAATGATGTCTCCTTGTTTTAAGGCTTTTTTCCATTTCTCAGCCCTAAATTTAAGTGATTCTTTGTCAGCTGAGATCATTTGCCAAACGGGAACAGCAGACAGTGCCTCTCCTTTAATGTAATGATCCAGTGTAGCTGAGAGTGCGCTGAGAGCCATCTTGTCCGCCCGGATCGCTCTAGCCAGGGGATGGACTTTCAATTGATCGATCAATTCTTTTCGACCCAGGATAATTCCAGCCTGTGGTCCACCCAAAAGTTTATCTCCCGAGAAACAAACCAGATCGGCTCCTGCAGCCAGGGATTCCTGGACCATTGGTTCGTGTTTCAAGCCATATACACTTGTATCCAGCATAGCCCCTGAACCCAGGTCATCAAAAAACCATAAACCCGCTTGATGAGCGCTGGCTACTATCTCACTGAGCTCTGGTTCGCTGGTAAAGCCAACAATGGAATAATTGGAGGAATGGGCTCTCATCACCGCGGTGGTTTCTTCACTGTATGCCTGTTCATAGTCAAACAGGTGAACTTTATTGGTCGTTCCGATTTCCACCAAATCGGTTCCTGAATGGCGGAGGACTTCTGGTATGCGGAATCCCCCGCCGATTTCCACCAGTTGGGAGCGAGAGATGATGACTTTTTTACCTCGCGTTAAAACTGTTAAACATAATAATACTGCCGAGGCGTTGTTATTAACAACCAGTGCGGATTCCGTACCCAGAAGCTGCTGGAATTGTGATTCGGCGTGAATTAATCTTGAACCTCTCCCGCCGGTCTCCAGACTGAATTCGAGTGTGGAGTATCCACCACTGACATTCCTGACCGCTTCCAGGGCAGCCTTACTTATTGGGGCTCTTCCTAAATTTGTATGGATGATCACACCTGAAGCATTGAGAACCGGTACGAGGGTCGGTTTTAAGCGTTCTTCAAGAAGATCAGCTGTCATCTGCAGGAGAATCTCCAGATCCGGTACCTGGGAACCATTTTTAAGGAAGTCCTTCCGGACCAGGTCCAAGCAGGTCCGGACAGCATCCACCAGGGCCTGATGACCATATTTCCTAACCAGCAATTGACCCGGCTTGGAACTGAGGATTTGATCAACGGATGGTATTTTACTTAAATCATTCATCATATATAAGAGTATTTCTATCACTGCGAATCTGGTTGCCAGGCGCTCCGGCTTCGAAGCCGGAGTAACAATTCAACCAGAATTAGACCAACTGCTAGGATCAGCGCCAGGCCTAAACTTAATATCTGACCTTTGTTCAACCATAACAAAATAGCTGCGTAAAGACCGATCATAATCCCTTCCCTGATAACGATCTCATAATTTGCCGGACCAAACAGTTTAATGATCCTGTTCATATATGCCACTGCAGGTAAGGAAGATCCGGTGATCGTTATAACAATGGCGGCAAAAAACAACCAGCGATTCCTTAGTTCCGGAATAGTCTGAGTGACCAGATAGATCAGCAGGGTCCAACCGGGAACAGCCAGGATCAATGAAATAGGCAGAAAAGTCTTTACTGGTGGTGAACCTGTATCTTCCATGTTTCAAATTCTAACATAGAGTTATCTTCCTTGAAGCTTGCCGTTTGAAGTGTAACTGATCATAAGGATCATTCATGTCTCTAAGCAAGAATGGTTAATTCAAGGTTATTTTGACAGTATTTCTTGCATCCGCTGATAGAAAAAAGGCTACAGCATAGCCGAGATTCAAGTAGACGGGTATTATTTGATGCGGCCAGTCTTTTATCTTTCTTGAATGTGTTAAGAATAGGAATTCTTAATAAACTACTACCCCCATCTGTAGGGGTTGTTTATTTTGCAAACCCCAAATCAAGCGGTTCTTACTACTTAAGGTGTATATGCTGTAATCCTTGAAAACCAGATCTTTTCCTTAAGATTACTAACCTTAATAAATTCATTTTTTTTAGAGGGGTAGGATTGCTCATGTCATCTTTATCCGATAGAATAAGGCTTGAAGCGTTCCCCCAATTAGGGTTTTTTACATACAAGATACGGCTAATCCTGATATATAATCAGGCACTGGTTTTTACGGAAGGGGAGTTTCCGGAAACCAAGTATACTTCTTTTTTTAAGAGGTGAGGAGGACTGGGTTCATGGAAGGAAAGCAAGCTTGGCAGGCTGCCCTTGGCCAATTGCAATTAGAAATGCCAAAAGCGGCCTTTGATACCTGGTTGCGAGATGCAGAGCTAATATCGGCAACTGATGGGAAATTTCAAATTGGTGTTCACAATGCATACGCCCGCGACTGGTTGGACAGCCGCTTAAAATCCACCATAACCAAGCTGTTGAACGGAACGATGAACCGCCCGGTAGATATCACATTTGTAATTAATAACGGTGCTCGAAAAACTATTCCACAGAATCAATCCGAATTGCTTGACTCCCAACAAGTTGACCCCCCCCAGGTTGAGAACTCCCCTCCCCAACGCGTCTCAATCAATTTCCGCTATAACTTCAATAATTTTGTGGTTGGTCCAAGCAACCGCTTGGCCCACGCTGCTTCACTGGCTGTATCTGAAAAACCAGCTCAGACTTACAACCCTCTGTTCCTTTACGGCGGCGTAGGGTTGGGAAAAACTCACTTGCTGCATGCAATTGGCAATATGTGTCAGGTTCAAGGATTGGAAGTCTTGTATGTCTCATCTGAAGAGTTTACTAATGACTTGATCACGGCCATTCGCAATCATACAACCCAGGCATTCCGGGAAAAATACCGCCGCATAGATGTCCTGCTGATCGATGACATTCAGTTCATTGCTGGAAAAGAATCAACCCAGGAAGAATTCTTCCATACCTTCAACACTCTGCACGGCCAAAACAAGCAGATCATAATGACATCAGATCGACCGCCAAAAGCCATGGTAACTCTTGAGGAACGCCTTCGCAATCGTTTTGAATGGGGATTGGCCGCTGATATCCAGCCACCAGACTTTGAAACCCGGGTGGCAATCCTCCAATCCAAGGCAAACCGAATGGGTTTTGATATGCCGGATTCCATACTGGAAAATATCGCGCAGCGCTTCCAAACCAATATCCGGGAACTGGAAGGGGCGATGACCCGCTTACGGGCATATGCGGATCTGAGGGGAATGGTCCTCGACGAAAAATTAGTTGAATATGCTCTGGCAGATCTAATGCCAGAAACCAGAGAGATCGAACCTGAGCAGATCCTCAATACCATTGCCCAGGAATATGGCATTTCTATGGAAGATTTATTGAGCTCCAGCCGCATCCAGCGGGTTGCATTCCCCAGACAGGTAGCTATGTATATGCTCCGGGAAGAAAGCGAATTATCTCTGCCAAAGATCGGTGAACTCCTGGGAGGACGTGACCATACCACGGTGATGTACGGTCACGATAAAATTACGGATCTGCTGGAAAGGGATAAAAATCTGCGCCGGAAGATTGTTAATATCCAGGAAATCCTCTACTCCCCTGTTAGCGTAGCAATTTAATTAATTAGGTCAGATATATAAAAACCTGCTGGAAAATCTCAGCAGGTTTTTTTACTTTACTTGGATGGTTCCTTTTTCTTTGATCTTTTCTTCTGGATCCAGGATTTCAGCTGTCTGGACCAGCGGAACCATGGAAATTCGATAGGGGTTGCTTCTACTTCGGGTTCAGGCCAGGGATCCAGATCTAACATCTTCCGAAATATATACATACCAATCAACTTGATAGTTGCGACAACCGGAGCAGCTAAAAAGATACCGATCAAGCCCATCAGGCTGGCCATGAACAAAGCAGCAACAAGCACTGCAGCAGGATGGATATCCAGAGTGCGGCCAAAAAAACGTGGAGTGATGTAATTATCAAAGATAAAATTAGTAGTCAACGAAATCACTAGGACCATGACAGAGTATTGCCAGGGGAGCAAACCAAAGTAATTAACCGGTTGGAAAAACGTTACCAAAACCATCACAATGGATGAGGTCCAGGAACCAACATAAGGAATAAAAACTGCCAGGCCAGTCAATGCTGCAAGTGCGATCGAATATCTGACACCCAGGGCGGAAAGAATGATCAGATATACCACAAATACCATCACAAAGATGATGATTTGTCCCCGGAAGAAGGAGTCCCAGATCCCCCTGAGATGGCGGGTCATGCGGCGGATGTCATAATCATACTCGGGGATCTGATCAAAAGTGATCTTGCCTACCCGGTGGGATTCAGACAAGATAAAATAAGCCACAAAAACAATAAAAAAGATTTTACCGATACTCGCCGCAGCTCCTGTTGCCAGGGAGCCAACTATTGATCCCGCCTGACCCAGAAGCGGTTGGATGGTTTCCAACAACCGATTGGCTAAATCGTTTAAATTGATGATATCTTTGATCCCGTATTGTTCCAGGACAGCGGTGAGATCGCTTGCAAGATCGGGAAGATTTTCAGTAAATTCCTGAACAACACGCACCAGTCCGGTTGCTTGTTGAGCGATAACCAGGCCTGCTCCTGTTAACAAACCGATCAATAAAATAATGAAAAGAAGGAAAACCAGTGTTGTACTAAATCGCCAGGACAGGCGGGTTTTTTCGGTTAACACGGCAACGATCGGTTGAAACAGATAAGTAATAATTGAAGCTAAGACCAGTAACGATACGATGGAACGGTAGTAAATAAAGATCCCGGCAAAAATTGCCACCAGGGTTAATCCGATAACTAACTTTGTAGTTGTCCCCCAGGTAGGTGAACGGTGACTTTCGGTGGTCATAGATTCTTTATTCCCTTCAATTCTCAATAACCAAAATCAATTATTTAATGAGCCAATGAATAATTTGCCTAACCAGACTATTTTGTTAAACAAAACCCTGTTTGATTCCTAAAACACCTTATCCTTCAATTAGGTTCGCTATGACAATAATTCTTTGGTTATCAATCAAATACGGATAACAGGAAATTAGCGTTGCAACGGATTCATCTGTAGATTCCAAGAATTCCACCTGGTGAGGTTCAACAATCAAGACGTCTTCCACCACGTATGTATAGCTCTTTCTCTCAGAGAACAGGATTACCAGGTCCCCTGTTTCAAGCTGGTCCAGGTCACGGAAGATCTCGCCCTGAATATCATTATGGGCAGACAAGACCACATTTCCAGTTTCACCAGGATTTGCTGAATAGATAGCATGCCCAACTCCTTTTTTCAGCTGTTCGGGGCCATCCCCTTCAACCACAGGGACATCCTGGTTTATTTTGGGGATCTGCAATCTTATGGCATGATTTGGTCCGGGAGTTGGAATCGGGATTTCCCAGTAAGATTGGACTACAGGTCGTAAATGTTCAGGGATCTCTTCGATATTTGGTTGACTGCCTCCAGGTGAATCAGGTGGAGTATGACCTCCCGGAAGAACTACAGCTTTGATTAATGGCGTTGCTGTCAGGGTTGGTTGTTCCAGGGCCAGAGCAACCTCTCTGTTCAATTGTTGAAGGATATCCAATCCGTTAAAGAGCACAAATACAAGGCCCACAACTGCCAGGACTTCGATAGCTAGTAGGAAACCATCCACAACCCTTTTATTTCTCTTTTTTCCCTCTTCAACAGGATCCGGAGGGCCCTCCCCGGCAGGTGAAGTGGTCCTGATATCTTCCCAGGATGTTTCTTCTTCATCTGAGACCAGGCGAACCACTCTGCCTGTCTCACGATAGCGCTCAATACGCTCGTTTCTGCCTGAGCGTTGTTTCTCGATCAGCAGCCGGCGCAGCTCATTGATGGATAAATCCCGGGGATCTTTCTTTTGTGCCACATGAAAATTATAATCGGGGATTTAATACCTGCCAAGTCGGGAGGTTTTCTATCAATATTCTAATAAAACAAGCTTAAAGGCTTCAGATTGAGGTCAGCAGTGAAAAAAACAGTATAATATCCGAATTGCTCCCAAACCGGCAACTAATAATTCACAGGAGAGATAATGAAGTTTTTGTTTGGTGACAAGCATTTTCTCAATACTATGCTCAAGCTGGCTGTTCCAATCATGCTCCAGAATTTAGTATTCGCATCTCTGAATATGGTAGACGGTGTGATGATCGGTCAACTTGGAGAAAGCGCTGTAGCTGCTGTGGGAGTAGCCAATCAAATTTTCTTCCTGGTATCTCTGCTGTTCTTTGGAATTGGCAGCGGGTCAGCAATTTTCGCAGCTCAATATTGGGGGCGAAAAGATACTGAACGGATCCAGAGTGTTCTGGGTATAAGCTTGCTGATGAGTATCAGCGGTGCTGTGGTTTTTTCACTGGCGGCAATCCTCTTTCCAGTCCAGGTGATCAGTATTTATTCAAAGGATCCAGCAGTTATCTCCCAGGGAAGTATTTATCTCCAGATCGTGGCTTTCAGTTATGTGGCTACCGCCATTACAAATAACTTCGCCTTTGTTTTAAGAAGCACTGAAAATGTAAAAATCCCCCTGGTCACAAGTTTAATAGCATTAAGTTTAAATACATTTATGAATTACGGGCTGGTTCTGGGCAACTTCGGTCTGCCAGGACTGGGTGTAAAAGGTGCTGCAATCGCAACGATCATTTCCAGACTGATTGAGGTTGTTTTATTGATCATGATCATCTACCGCCGGAAATTACCCGCTGCAGGAAAGTTATCTGCCTTATTAAATTTCAAAATCCTGCCCATAAAAAGGTTTTTTAATACAACCTTGCCGGTGATCGCGACAGAAATCATCTGGTCATTCGGAATCACTACCTATAATGTGGTATACGCCAGGATCGGTACAGAATCCATTGCAGCAGTGAATATCGCAGGGACTCTGGACAAGATCATCTTTGTGGTATTCATTGGTCTAGGCAATGCCTGCGCTATCATGATCGGAAATCAAATCGGCGCAGGGGAAAATGAACTTTCCTTATCTTATGCAAAAAAATACCTTGTTTTTGGAGCCATTGGGGCAGGAATTTTAGGTCTGTTCATGGTTTCCCTTGCCAGCCCGATACTGTCTTTATATAAAATATCAGCCATTACGATCAACTTCACGATCAAATTGATTATTTTGATGGCCATATCACTGCCAATCCGGTCCTTAAATCTGATCCTGCTGATCGGTATTCTACGAAGCGGAGGGGATACAAAAATCGCCTTTTTGATCGATGCCGGTTCTGTTTGGGTTGTAGGTGTACCCATGGCATTTTTTGGGGCTTTTATTTTAGATTTGCCTGTCAATTGGGTTTATCTCATGGTTTTATCAGATGAGATTGTTAAACTCGCCCTGGGACTGTATCGGTACTCCTCCCAGCGCTGGATCAATTATCTTGTCGCCCCGGCCTGAGGCCAGGGTTTCCCAGCCAGGTTGTGCTAAAATCACAAATATCATAAGCTAGTTTGGACGACCAAGAATAGCAGTCCGCAATTACAAGATCTGGTCTACAGGTAGAGTCATTTCTGCAACTGATAAAGAATGGTACAGGAGGGATCATGCCAGACAGGGATAATCTCTATTCTCTCTCGAAAGAAACCCTAATTGAGATGTTGGAAGATTCAGCAAAAAATTGGCTGGCACATGATGGACTCTGGTTCCAAGCTGTTGAACGTCAGTACGGTATGGAAAAAGCCATCGAACTCGATAAAGAAGCCTGGATATCCTTTACCCAGATCGAAGCTAAAAGGATCATGCGGCTCCAGAGAATTGAGCCCGGAGGAGGACTCTCTGCCCTGAAAAAAGCACTTCAGTTCAGACTCTATGCCCGGATAAATGAACAGTCTTTGATATCACCAGATGAAAAAACGCTGCGTTTTGAAATGAATGATTGCCGTGTTCAAAGCGCCCGCAAGCGAAAAGGATTGAATGATTTTCCCTGTAAGCCAGTAGGGATCGCAGAATATGCTTATTTTGCCCATACCATCGATCCGCGCATCAGGACAGCAGTGATCAGTTGTCCACCCGATCCACATCCAGAGGATTATTACTGCGCCTGGCAGTTCACACTGGAGGAGGATCCAATCCCTGTTGAAGAACTAGCTTGGTTATAAATTAAAGGACGAAGTCCCTCTGAAGGGACTTCGTCCTTTAATAAAGCAGTTTGTTTATTTATTTCGGACGCCAGAAACCGCGCTGAACTGCCACAACATCCTCTGTCGTGATGAATGCGCCCTCATCCACATCCCTGACCAATTTTTCGAATTCTTGGACCTGGTTCCGACGAATACTGGAAGTGATAACAGACACCATCCCATCTTTTCCACGACCTGGAATTTCTGTTACTGCGTAGTTATTCTCTCTGAGGACTTCAAGTATGGCTGCTCCCCATTTGGGGCTGATCACTCGAATTTCTGCAAAACCGATCGCCAGTTTAACCTCAATCCACATCCCAATTACATTGCCTGTGGCAAAACCGGCGGCATAAAAGATCAGGTTGATGATGTTATCGATATCCGCCAGAACATAAACGAAAGTCAGGACCCAGATAGCTGAGTTGATAAATCCCAACACCCAGACCCAGAATTTATTGCTGCGCATGGTCAGGATTACACGCACCGTATCAAGGCTGGTTGATAGTACCCGGACTAAAAAAATCGTGAGCGCGACCAAAATGCTTTGTTGAGTAAGTTGAAATGTGAACATCGTAAACACCCTCTCTGGTTGTGTTGACCGATAACAAACTTTACCAACTGATCTTAATGATTCCGATCCAATAATTCAAAGTACAGGTCGTTAGAATAAGCTTTAACCATTCTGCGCATACTGAATTCAGGTGCAAGTGTCCGGATGGATTCTTTCATTAAAGCAATCCATTCAACGGGATAATTTGCAGAAGTACGATTATAAAACAGGGGGATGATCTCATTCTCAAGCGTGTCGTATAGGCTTTCCGCATCCATATCATCCTGAAATTTGAAATCTGCGTGGCTGTCATCAGTTCCAATTGCCCAACCATTTTTGCCGTTGAATCCTTCCCGCCACCAGCCGTCCAGAATTGAGAAATTCAAAGCGCCGTTCACAGCTGCTTTCTGCCCGGATGTACCGGAAGCTTCATTCGGCCTCCGGGGAGTGTTCAACCAGACATCAACCCCCTGGACCAAGTACCTGGCCAGATTCATGTCATAATCTTCCAAAAATACCAGTCTGCCCCCGCTTTCTGCCTTCTTCACTTTCCGGTATACATTCTGGATCAGAAGTTTACCTGGTTTATCTGCCGGATGAGCTTTTCCTGCGAAGATGATCTGGACTGGCATATTAGGTTTATTGATGATCTTTAACAGCCGCTCAAAATCACTTAAGATCAAATCAGCTCGTTTGTAGGTCGCAAAGCGCCGGGCGAAACCAATTGTCAATGCATAGGGATTCAATAAAGCACCAGAAGCAATCACCTGGACAGGATGGACTTCATCCCGAACCCATTGAGACCGGGCCCTTTCTCTCATATAGAACACAAGTTTTCTTTTCAAGTGCCTGCGTACCGCCCACAATTCCTCATCAGGAATATTCAAAATCGCGTTCCAGATCTCCGGATCATCGATATTATCCAGCCAATCCGAACCCAGATATCTGCCATAAAGATGGCGCAGTCTTCGAGCCAGCCAAGTACCGGTATGGATACCGTTGGTGATATGGGTGATCGGAACCTCATCGGGTTTGACACCAGGCCAGAGAAAACTCCACATCTCTCTGGCAACTTCACCATGCAATTCAGAAACGCCGTTGCGGAGATTGGATGTCCGCATCGCTAAAACCGGCATGCTGAAAGTTTCACCCCAGCTAACTTTATGGCGGGCCAGGTCAAAGAACTCATCCCGTGATAGTCCCAGTTGCTGCTGGAAACCACCGAAATACTTATCGATCAGCCAGGCAGGGAACTCATCGCTGCCAGCAGGTACAGGTGTATGGGTTGTAAATATAGTTTTTGCCTGAACATAGTCAATCGCCTCTTCCAGACTGACACCCTTTTCTATCTGCTCACGAATGCGCTCCAGGACCAGAAATGCCGAATGGCCTTCATTCATATGCCATACTGCAGGGGAATGTCCTAATTTCCGGAGAGCTCTTACACCGCCAATACCGAGGATGATCTCCTGCGAAATCCTTAAGTCAAGGTCACTGCTGTACAATCTTGAAGTCAACTCGCGATCATCCTCTGAATTGCCATCCACATTAGAATCCAGAAGGTACAGGGGCACTCTGCCTACCTGGATTTTCCAAATCCTTACTAAAACTTCCCGACCTGCAAGTACAACGGTAACGGTGGCCGGTTTTTCCTCATCATCCACCAGCGGCAGCACAGGGAGTTCATCAAAATTCAATTTAATATATTGAGCTTCCTGCCAACCATCTTCACTTATAATCTGCGTAAAATAACCTTTGGTGTACAGAAATCCCATTGCAACAAGAGGCAGTCCCAGGTCACTTGCTTCTTTCAGGTGATCCCCAGAAAGGACACCCAGGCCGCCAGCGTAGATCGGCACCGTCTCATGAAGTCCAAACTCGGTAGAAAAATAAGCAATAACCTCTTTATCTACATGGCCGTGATTTTTCTGGTACCAAGTATCCTCGCGCTCCATATATTGATCAAACTCCAGCATGGATCGATCATAAAAATCCAGATAATAACTATCGTGTGTCACCGCATTCAACTTCGCCCGTTCGACTTTGCGAAGAAATTGGATCGGATTATGGGTTGTCTCTTCCCACAAATCACTGTCAATCCGTTTATAGAGCCTTTGGACATCCGGGTTCCAGGTCCACCACAAGTTATAAGCAAGTTCTCCCAACCGCTCGATCCGGCGGGGAAGACTGAAGTGATTTGGTATTATTTCTTGAACTTTATCAAGAGTCAAAATGATCCTCCTCGAGCTCTCGGAATACTATATAGACGCCATTAAAACCTCGCTCATTCTACCATTTGAGACAGATTGCGTAAACTTTAGACTTTTGTTAATTGAGATTAAAAATCCAGGTCTTCATCAAAAGACCTGGATTTAAGATTTATAAAAATGCTCTGGAATGATATTCCAGGATATCAATTCTGGGAGCGTTCTATTCCCCATTTTTTCAGAGTAGCAGGAGGAGGAGGCACTTCACCAACCTCTCTGCGAATTAGAACCAGAGCCTCTTCCGGACAGGCAGGGACACACAGCCCACATCCAACACAATTCCTCGGATCCACCTCACAAACAACCCCATCTACATTCAGAGCATCAAACTGACAGCGTTCCACACAATCCCCGCAAGCGACACACAGCTCTTGGTCAACAACAACCAGAAAATCCGATTTTGCGATAGCTGCTGAATTCTTAAACTCCGCCACGGATCTTAATATTCCACAGCTGCAGGTACAGCAGTTGCAGATATAGGAATTCCTGTTCTGGTAATTACCAGTAGTATGAACCAATCCTGCTTCTTCCGAATCGCGCAGGATCTGGAGCGCTTCGTCTTTGCTGATCGATCGATCTACCTCACTGTTATCAAAATATCCTTCAACTGGTGCAAAAACCAGGCAATTTTCGAGCGGATGGTCACAAGGATCACCAATCAATTTTTTCTGGACCCGGCATATACAATCCCTTACCCCCCATGATTTAGCATTCTCTATCAAATAGGAAGCTTTTTCATAAGGGTATACTTCAACCTCAAAATCAATCGACTCCTGGATCGGGATCACTCGATGGACAGACAAACCTTTCCCGGTAATACCACCTTTGGTCTCCTGGAAATATTCCTCAAATAGAGCTGCAATTTCCTCATTTAATCTCGGAAGCAATTCCTCATAAAACCCCACAACAAAAGGCATTAAGCCAAAGACCAGGGTTGATTCTCCCTTCGAAAAGAGGATCATTTTTTTCCTGACCATATCTTTCAAGGTGCGGAGAGCTTCTTTTTCCGGGACGTTGGCTCGGGCGGCGATTTCCGCCGCCGACTCTTTCAGATAAGACATCTCTGCCGCTAAAAGAGCTTCTTCCGGTGTAAAGATCTTTTCAAGTAATCGGATCTCTATCCCGCTTTCAGTTGCCGGATAATTGTGGGGCATTGTATCCAGTTTACCCGCCAATTTTTTATAAGTATCTCTAATCATAAGAACCTTCCTTTCTTGCAGTATTCCACCATCAAAAAGAAATGAAAAAAGAAGAAAACTCCATCTATGGCAGCAATTTGGCTGCTTCCTGGATCAGCTCATCCGCAATGGCAGATTTTTCCATAACAGGTAATTCTCTCGTCTGACCATCCTTCCAAATCAATATTACCTGATTTTTGTCCGATCCTATACCACAATCTTCCCTGCTAATATCATTGGCAGCGATCAGATCAAGTTTCTTTTTCTCTAATTTGGATTTTGCATTTTCTAGCAAGTTTTCCGTTTCCGCTGCAAATCCAATCACCACAGTAGGGCCAATTTTATTCTTATCTCTTCTATTGACTATTTCCTTGAGAATATCTACAGTCCTCTCCAAATGGATAACGTCCAACCCTCCCTGATCCTTTTTAATCTTGTGATCTGCTTTTTGGGTGGGTTTATAATCTGCCACAGCCGCGGCCATGATCAACAATTCTGCGTCTTTGGATTCTGAAAATACCACTTCAGCCATCTCGTTGGCAGTTTTTATCGGGATCAGCTTAGCCCCGATCGGTTCTGCCAAAGCCACAGGAGCAGAGATCAAGATAACTTCAGCTCCCTGATCCAGGGCAGCTTGAGCAATCGCATAACCCTGTTTTCCAGAAGACTTGTTGCCAATTACACGGACCGGGTCAATTGGTTCCTGTGTTCCCCCAGCACTAATAACCACTTTTTTCCCTTTTAATACACCATTTTTTCCAAGCCAGCATCGCAGATATCCTGAAAGCTGGCCAGGTTCCAGCATCCGGCCTTTACCTGATAGGCCAGAAGCCAGGTGACCCGCTGCTGGTCCCCAGATCTCCACCCCGCGATTTTTCAAAATATCCAGATTTTCCTGAGTTGCCGGATGACTATACATTCCCCCATCCATGGCTGGTGCTACAAGAGGGGCTGTTCTTGATGCCAAGGCAGTCAGAGTCAATAAATTATCCGCCATTCCGTGGGCTAGTTTGGCAATGGTATTGGCAGTGGCCGGAGCGATCAACATGGCATCGTTCTTCTCACCCAGCTCAATATGCAAAACATGGTCATCCACCTTCCACAGATCTTCATTTATGTAAGCCTTGCGCCCAGTCACAGAAGAAAATGTGATTGGAGAAACCAGCTTTGAAGCCGCATCTGTCAGGATAACATCAATCAGTGCTCCTGCCTTAGTCAATGAAGAGGCCAGGGTCACTATCTTATAGGCAGCTATTGATCCAGTCACACCTAAAATAATTCTTTTATTTTCGAATACCTTCATATATTCCTTCCTATCCCGCAAAACCAGTATAGATCCAAGGATCTATTGATTCATATCCCAGATAATCCGCAGACCTTCCAGCGTTAACCAGGGCGCTATTATATCGATCACCTTGGTTTCCCGGGAGATGATCTCGGTTAGGCCCCCGGTAGCGATCACTTTCATCTTTGGACCGAGCTCGTTTCTAAACCGGGCAACCATTCCTTCCACCAAACCAACATAACCAAATATCAACCCAGACTGCATGGCATGGGGAGTATTCTTGCCGATTACTGATGGAGGAGTGTTCAAATCCACCCTGGGAAGCTTGGCTGCCCGTTGGAATAATGCATCAGCGGCAATGCCAATCCCCGGGGCGATCGCGCCTCCCAGGTAATCACCTTCTTCTGAGATAGCATCAAATGTGGTTCCGGTACCAAAATCCACCACACAGGCTGGACCTCCATAAAGATGCTGCACTGCAGCGGCATCAACTATACGATCCGCTCCCACAGATCGGGGAGTTTCATATAAGATGCGCACACCGGTTTTTATACCAGCATCCACAACCAGGGGGTCCAGATCAAGGTATCCCTTACAGGCTTGCAGGAATACCCCGGTTAACTGTGGTACTACAGAAGCGAGGCAAACTCCTGTTATATCAGAAGTTGTCAGGTTTTCATGTTTCAATAAACCATCGATCTGCAGGCCATATTCATCCGGCATGCGTTGGTGATCTGTTGAAACCCTCCAGCATGGTCCCAGCTGGTCTCCTTGATATACACCAAGGGAAATATTGGTATTACCAATATCAATTGTCATTAACATAGAACATCCTTAACTTGATTTATATCATCCACAAGCACGATCGTGGGTTTCCAATACGATAGATCCTCTTTTTTGACCATAACATAAGACATAATAATCATCCTGTCTCCAGGATGGGCAAATTTCGCAGCGGCACCATTGAGTTCAATCTTACCTGAACCAGCCTCTCACGCAATGATATAGGTTTCAAATCTGGTGCCATAGTTTATATTGACCACCTGGATGAATTCATAATCCACCATACCAGCTGTGCGCATTAATGCTTGATCGATTAAGATACTACCTCCATATTCCAAGTTTGAATCCGTTATGATTGCCCGATGGGCTTTGAATTTTAGGATTTATCTATCCAAGGTCAATCCCTAATATAAGATTATCTATCAATCTAGTTTTGCCCACAAATACTGCCATCGAGATCAGGCATGCCTGGACTTCGTTTTCAAGTTCCACCAGGGAATCTGGACTAGCGCAGGAGACATACTGGAGCCGGGCCAGCGGTTCATGCTCAACCACATCCAAGACAATTTTCCTTAATACCTCTGCCTTCCTTTCCCCATTCTGGAATGCATCCCGCGCCAGGAACAACCCCCTCGAGAGACATCTAGCTGCCAGCCTTTCTTCATCATCCAAATATGTGTTCCGACTGGACATTGCAACCCCGTCAGGTTCACGCACGATCGGACAAACGATAATGTCAATTCGAAAATTCAAATCACGGACCATCTGCTTAATCACTGCTGCCTGCTGAGCATCTTTCTGCCCGAAGTAAGCCCTATCTGGACTAACCGCATTAAAAAGCTTGGCTACTACAGTGGTAACACCCCGAAAATGCGTTGGCCGGTAGGATCCTTCCAGGATTGAAGATAAACGGTCCACCTCAACCCAAGTTTGGTAGCCTTCCGGGTACATGGTCTCCACACTAGGGATCCAGACCAGATCCACTCCCTCATCAGTTAATAGCTCGAGATCCCGGTCGATATCTTTCGGATAATTGGCCAGGTCTTCATCCGGCGCAAATTGAGTCGGATTTGTAAAAATACTGACAGCAACAGTGGGATTTTCTTCCTTGGCCCTACGCACCAGTGAGAGATGGCCCTCATGAAGGTATCCCATTGTCGGTACAAAACCGAGTGTCCGCTCCAACCCGTCCAGTTTTGTATATAAGTCAGAGGTCGTTTTCACGATTATCATCGTTGGCTTTCCTTATAAAGTCTTTTTTCGCCTGAATCAATAACATCAATATCTCATTTACGGGGGTTGGTAGATCCACCATTCTCCCTGACCGCACAACCGAACCACAAAGGCTATCAATTTCAGTTGGGGCGTTACGCTGGATATCTTGCAGCATTGAAGATAGATTTTCCGCTGTAGCCGCTGCGACTCGTTCCGCTTGCCGAACGGGATCCTTAAAATTAAGCTTGATACCCAGGCCGCTGGCAACTTCAGCCGCTTCCCTGGCTGACATTCCCATGATCTTTTTAGCAGCAGGACTGTCTAGCAGGTTGCCATTTTTCACACTTAAAATTCCTGTCAGGGGATTAATCGCTACGTTAATGACCAGTTTGCTCCACAATATACTGGTTATATCAGCGACTTCTTGCACCTCAAGATCGCATTTCCGAAGTATCTGGACAAGTGAAGCAAGTCTGGGATGCTGCTGGACAGAGATTACACCTTCCCCGCCGGGACGAACTATCCCCGGTCCCAGTACTGTTGCTCCGTAGGTGGTTACTCCCTGGGCAACCTGATCTTCTCCAAGTGCAGCAGTCAATATTTCTGCGTTCCCCAACCCATTCTGAAGTGTTAAAACAATCCCGTCCTGATGCAGTACTTCTGTCAACAGGCTGGCTGCTCTCTCGGTTTGCCAGGATTTAACCAGCACCATTGCCAATTGTGTAGCTGGGAATTTTCCGGGATCCACTGAAGCTTGTGCCGGATAATAATTCTTCCCTGCATCATTTACCACACAAATCCCTTTCCGATTTATGGCATCAATGCCTTCCTGCCAGCTGCCCAGAAAACGCACTCGCTCTCCGGCAGCTGCCAGGCGGCCACCGAAGTAAAGTGCCATTGCTCCTGTCCCGATGATAGTGATTTCCGCCATCGATCAGGAGACTCCCTCTTCTTCCAGGAACAGCTTCCATTCCTCATTCGAGATCGAAAAAGAGTGGTCCGGACCAGGAAAAACACCATCTTCAACTTCTTTCTTGTAGGCAGCCAGGCCGGCATCGACTTCTTTGTAGAGCTGAGCGTACTGCTTCACAAATTTAGGGGTGAATTTATCGAATAAACCCAACAGATCATGAGTGACCAGAACCTGTCCATCACATCCTCCCCCTGCCCCAATTCCAATGGTAGGTATGGACAAACGGTGGGAGATATATTCAGCAACTCTTGCTGGAACAGATTCCAAGACGATGCCAAAACAGCCAGAATCCTCCAGGAGTATGGCATCCTCCAGCAGGCGGCACGCCGCAGCTGCAGTGGTGCCTTGTGTTTTAAAACCTCCCAGTTGGTGTACGCTTTGAGGAGTCAACCCCAGGTGACCCAAGACTGGAATCCCGGAACCAACAATTGCCTGGATAGCCTCCAGGCGCTCCCTGCCGCCTTCCAGCTTTACAGCATCCATACCGGCTTCCTGGAGGAATCGTCCAGCATTCCTGATTGCTTCTAGAGAGCTTACCTGATATGACATAAAAGGCATATCCCCGATCAACAGCGCCCTTGAGGCTCCCCGGGAGACTGCCCGGCAGTGATGGATCATATCCGCCATGGTGACTGGTAGTGTATTTTCATATCCCAGAATCACCATCCCCAGGGAATCACCCACCAGAATGGAATCAATCCCGGACAAGTCGACTGCCTTTGCCGTTAGATAGTCATAAGCAGTTAACATAGTGATAGGATCCCCGCGCACTTTTTTAGCGCGGAATGTGGAAATGGTTACTTTCTTGACTGAAACGGGAGATTTTGCCATGGTACCCTCCTCATGGGTAGGGGCCTATATTTTATCTACCACTAAATAAAATATCTCAATAGAATATTCGCCTTTTATGGTACACAGTTAAGGATATCACTAAGGTCATCTCTTAGAAATACCAAACCATAATTATCATCAAGAACCAAAGAGTAATTTGTTAAATTCTTATCCCTGGCATCGGAATAGAAATCAATTGTTAACTGCATTTGTTTTTTATCCTGAGCAGTATTAATCAAGCCTGGTTTTGTGTAATCGTAGATCTTTTGCATCTGAAGCACAATGATCTCTGGATTCAGCTCCTTGATATAATTATAATCAACAACTTTCCAGCTCATTACCACCTTTAGATTGTCACTTTCCGGCACATATGCTCTAATATCACGGAAGACTGTCATTTTGCGGTCCTCAGGTAAACAGGCCAGGATCGCTGATTCCATTTTTGTGTAAAAAGATATTGCGGGATGTTGCTCTTCCCGGTGCAAGGTTTCTTGGATATATTGATAATCCCAGGTCACATTACGCCCAAATTGTACTATTAGAAAAAGGAAAGGAATGAAAATATACCAGTTCTTATTACCGTTAACCTTTTTCTTATCCATTGCTGGAATTATATTTACCACGCTCGAAAAGAGTGGCAAGGCAATTGGCATCAACAAATGTGTTGGTTTAATGGCTACAAAAAATAATATGTAAACCAACATAGGAAGGACCCAGGTCAGGATCAGGATATTCGTCAAGCGAGTTTCTTTTTTATATAAGCCAATTCCCAATCCAGTCAGAAGTAATAAAAGGGTTATCCAATGGCCATAATATTCTGAGATAATTAAATACCACGATCCGGGTCCTGTTTGATAGGCAACATCCCATCCAAAACCCATCGCCGCTGATTGTACTTTTTGAATCTTCCAATAAAACGATCTCTCAACAGGATGAATTAATGCTGGATTACTTATGATCACGGTTGAAATCATAAGTGCCAAGAAGACTGCGCTCTTTGTAAACAGTTTTTGAAGTGGGATCTTTTTATTTAAATAACCCAATAATAAATAGACAAAAATTGTCAGGAAAAAGAACCACCCCAAATTCTTAGTTCCGATCGCGAATCCTACTGCGATAGCTGCTAAATTGAAATTTAAACCATACCTGTACTGATCCTGAACAAGGAAAAATATCACTAAAACACAAAACACGATTGCCAGGCTATCAGGATGCCACCATAGATTGTTTCTGATTACTATAGGGATAGACAAAAGGAAGACAAATAGAATAATGGATTTCCAGAATTTATCAAACCGAGTTTGGAGATAAACCAATATCCAAAAAGTAACTAATATGGGTAAGACACTCACAACCTGGCGCAAGAGCATCATATTTAACTGAACATTTTCGAGTCCTGAGAGAAATTTCACAGGAAGAAGAGTCAAAGCCGAGAGAGCATAAAACGGGAAACCATAATAATAGTGTTGGTAAGCAACAAAATTCCAAAGCTGGTGTTTTAAAGTATCTCCCCGGAACTCTAGCATATCCATTAGAATTGGATATTGAGCGAATTCATCTGGTTCAAAAATACTTAGCATTGAAAGATCATTCGCGCCCGAATTATTGGGTAGTATGAATATGCAATAATATATTATCGATATTATTAGTAAGGTAAAAGCTGTCCGTTTAACCATAATGATAAAAATCCTGACTGCGGGAAGCTTAATTAATGAAAATTTCCTTCTCCTGATCACTTAAAAAAGCTATCTCTAAAGAATTCTTCTGTGCCTGGGTTATTTGCTGATCAGACAATCCTGCCGCTGGAGCCGCGAATTCATATTCATGATTCAAATCAATATCACTGATGCCGGGATCATCGGTGTTTATGGTTGCCAGGATACCTTCCTCAAGAAAAATTCTTAACGGATGATCACTGTAATCATCTATGATCCTGGTTTGCAGATTAGAGGTCAGATTAGATTCCACACCAATATTATTTTCAGCGAGATATCGCATCAATAGCGGATCCTGAACAGCGCTCACACCATGACCGATCCGTTCTGCCCCTAACTCCTCAATTGCCTGCCAGATATTATCCGGACCGCCCTCTTCTCCGGCGTGTACAGTGATATGCCAACCTGCATCGCGTCCTGCTTTAAAATGATCCACAAAAAGGCTTCCAGGAAAATGAATCTCATCCCCGGCCAGATCAAGGGCTACGATCTGGTCCTTATAAGGGAGCAGCGATTCCAGCTCCTGCCAGCCCAGGTCTGGTCCATAGGTTCTGCTGATAATGCCGATCAAGTTCACTTTCACTTCAAAATTCCTTCTGGCCCGGTCAACCCCTTCAATGATTGATTCAACCACACCCGCTGCATCCAGCTGATGTGGTTCAGCCATGAATTTCGGGCTGAAACGAAGTTCAATATAATCTATTCCCTCCAGATAAGC
>CAZVIH010000076.1:0-105399 GCA_964627755.1 uncultured Anaerolineales bacterium | reverse complement strand
GGGAGGTGTTTTGATCCTGTTCCCGGTGGCCTTGTTGACCATCCTGTTCAACGCTGTGAAAGTATTGGGTGTGTCGATCTTCGGCGCCTCAACCCTGGTGTTATTGGCCGTGTTTGGAGCTTTTGCCCTGATTGGCTCCATCGACGATTGGATTAGTTTGAGGGAAATCCGGGATGGAGATGGACTCTCTGCCCTGGTCAAACTCATTCTGCAGTTAGTGGTATCTATAGCCACAGTTTTAGTGCTGCGGTTGCTGTTGGATGTTCCTGAGCTGTATTTCCCAGGTTTGGACTTTGAGATCCGACTGGGATTCTGGTATTACCCAATTGCTGTGGTCGCGATTGCAGGATATTCAAACGCGGTCAACTTTACAGATGGTTTGGACGGGCTTGCCGGGCTAATCTCAGCTACGGCTTTTGCGGCTTATGGAGTGATTGCCCTGATCCAGGGACAGATTTTTTTGGCTCGATTCTGTTTTATTCTTGTTGGATCGATTTTTGGTTTCCTTTGGTTCAACGTTCACCCGGCTGAACTTTTTATGGGAGATACAGGCTCACTTGCCTTGGGCGCGACCCTGGCTGTTGTGGCATTAATGACTGGTCAATGGGCTGTACTGCCGATTATTGGTATTATCCCGCTCAGCGAATTATTAAGTGTGGTGATCCAGGTCGTTTTTTTCAAACTTACCAAAGGTCGGCGGGTCTTTAAGATGACCCCGCTGCACCACCATTTTGAATTATTAGGCTGGAGTGAGACCCAGGTCGTTCAACGATTCTGGTTAATTGGATTAGTAGCAAGTCTAGTGGGCGTGGCGCTGTCATTAGTGTGATGAAAGAAAATTATCGAGACAAACACATTGTGATCCTGGGAGCCGCGCGCCAGGGATTGGCTCTGGCAAAGTATCTTAGCGCTCACGGGGCAATCGTAACAGTTACAGATCATAAGGATGAAAAGGTGCTTCGAGACATCATTAGCGATTTTCAGGAAAGCGAGATCAAGTGGGTCCTGGGTGGACACCCGATTGAGCTATTGGACGGGGCGGATTATCTGTCGTTGTCCGGTGGCGTTCCTTTGTCGCTCCCGCTGGTACAAGAGGCGCTTTCCCGGGGAATCCCGCTAACGAATGACTCCCAGATCTTCCTAGAAATGGTTCCCTGTCCGGTGATCGGTATCACAGGGTCGGCTGGAAAAACCACCACAACATTATTGGTTGGTAAAATGGCAGCTTTTGCATTCGGTGAAACACGAAGTTGGGTGGGCGGGAATATCGGCAATCCCCTGATCAGTGATGTGGACCAGATGGAACTGGATCATATCGCGGTCATGGAATTGTCCAGCTTCCAGTTAGAGCAAATAAACATCTCGCCGAAAATTGCCTGTATTGTCAACATCACACCCAATCACCTGGATAGGCACGGCACCATGCAGGCTTATACTCGTGCAAAAGCTCGGATCCTGGCAGGTCAATCGGAATCTGATATAGCTGTGTTGAACAGGGAAGACCCGGGATCATGGGCGCTGCACAACGAGGTATCAGGCCAACTGGTCAGCTTCGGCCGCCAGAAACCAGCAGATGGGCAGGTTGGGACTTTTTTGGAAGAGGATTGGATTTGTTATTGGAATGGGAAAGGATCCCAGCAGTTGATCCCCGTCAACAGCATCAAATTGAGGGGAGCTCATAATCAGATGAATGTTTTAGCAGCTTGTGCTATCGCAGCCGCTGCAGAGTTTCCTGTTGACGCCATGCTTAAGGGAGTGGAAGCCCTGGAAGGTGTGCCCCACAGATTGGAAATTATTCGGGAATGGGGCGGAGCGGAATGGGTGAACGATTCCAAAGCTACTGCTCCAGCTCTATCGATCGCAGCCCTGAACTCATTTCAGGAACCGCTGGTATTACTGGCAGGCGGACGAGATAAAGATCTTCCCTGGCAGGAATTTTCGAGGTTGGTATTGGAGCGGGTCAGGTATTTGATCCTGTTCGGCGAAGCCGCCGATCTGATCGAAACTTCCCTGACTGCTGAACTTAAGGAAGGACAGGAGCTCTTACCTTACCGGAAATGTTCCGGGTTAGAGCAAGCCGTCAAGGTTGCAGCAGAGATTTGTGAAAAGGGAGATGTGGTTTTACTCTCCCCGGGAGGGACCAGTTTTGATGAATTTACTGATTTTGAAGAAAGAGGAGAAAAGTTCAGATTATGGGTAAACAAACTGAACTGAAATCTGATCCAGTAGGACTGGATCTGGCAATTGATATTCCATTTTTAAGTATTGTGGCCGCACTGCTTGTTTTTGGGCTGCTAATACTTTATTCCGCTTCCTGGGATGTCTCCTGGAGGGTTTCGAACGATGTAAATTCCTTTTTCCTGCGCCAGTTGTTGTGGTTAGTTCTGGGATTGGGAGTGGCGATCTTCCTTTATTTTATGGATTACCACCGCTGGGCGAAAAACCGTCTCGCTATCCTTGCTATTGTGGGTACGATAGCCTTGCTGGTACTGGTCTTATTTATTGGGGATCGATCCATTTTCGGTGGAAAGTCAGTTCAACCATCTGAGTTGGCTAAACTCACTATCGTGATTTACCTGGCAGTATGGCTTGACGCCAAGGGTGATTTGATCAAGAAATTCCATTTCGGTTTGATTCCCCTGGCTGTGATCCTGGGATTAGTGGGAGGATTGATTGCCATCCAAACTGATGTCAGCGCAGCAGTGACGATCTTTGCCCTCGGTTTACTGTTATTTTATTTGGCTGGCGGATCATTGATGCAGATTTTGTTATTGCTGGTCATATCGATGAGCATGGGCGCGGGATTAGTAGCCTTGCGAAAACCGGAAGTATACCAACGTATTGCGGACTTTTGGGTGGGTATCAGAGATATCAATACCATTGGTTCAGAACAGATTGCCAAATCGTTTACTGCGTTTGTAGATGGCGGCTGGTTTGGTGTAGGTCTTGGTAGGGGTGTGGCAAAGCTGGTTTTGCTTCCTGTTCCTCATACTGATAGCATCTTTGCTGTTGTAGGTGAGGAGCTGGGATTTGTAGGTTCAGCTGTTTTGGTTATTTTATATGCCTTGCTGCTTTGGCGGGGAATGATAATCGCCAAAAAAGCTCTGGACGGTCTGGGATCATTCCTGGCTGCCGGGTTGGTATTCTGGATCGTATTTGAAGCTTATGTGAACATCGCTGTCATCATTGGGCTGCTACCAGTAGCGGGTAACCCGCTCCCATTTATGAGCCAGGGAGGATCTAATCTTGTGGTTACCTTGTCAGCAGTTGGAATCATCCTGGGTGTTGCCAGGATGTCAGAATTGGAACGTAGAAAACAGGAACGGAGGTCATTAGGTGCGGTTGTTGATTTGCGCGGGCGGGACAGGCGGGGGAGTGTACCCGGCTTTAGCCGTCCTCCAGGCACTAAAAGATCTTAACCCATCCTGGGAGACATCTGACGATGTCCTTTGGGTAGGCGGAGAAAACGGTATGGAAGGAGAAATTATCTCCAGACTGAATATCGAATATACGAACATTCCCGCTGCAGGATTACACGGTGTGGGTTTGAAAAACCTGCCTGGTAATCTGGCCAAGTTATTCAGGGGATATCTTAAAGCGGGCAGGATTTTGCGCGAATATCAGCCGGATGTGCTGTTTTTTACGGGTGGATACCTGGCGGTGCCAGCTGCTTTTGCAGGACGGGCGAAACCGAGCCTGGTATTTACCCCTGATATCGAACCTGGCCTGGCGATCAGGACTATATCTAACCTGGTGTCAAGAATTGCTTTGTCTGTTGATCTGAGCCGCCAATTCACACCGCCAGGGAAAGATGTCATAGTCAGTGGTTATCCAGTGCGTCCCAAACTGCTGAGTTGGACCCAAGATCAAGCTCTCGAGGCTCTGGAATTATCGTCAGATTTACCTGTCCTGTTGGTATTTGGTGGCAGCAAGGGTGCCCGCTCAATTAACAAAGCCCTGGATGCCATTCTGCCGGAGTTATTAAAAGAGATACAGGTGGTCCATATTACAGGAAGACTGGATTGGGAAGGGATTAAAATAAACCGGGATAAATTATCTGCAGATCTGCAAAAGAATTATCGGATCTTCCCGTTCCTTCATGATGAAATGGGTGCTGCTTTGAGAAGTGCTGACCTGGTCGTCTCTCGCAGCGGGGCATCTATTCTGGGGGAATATCCGATGTTTGAGCTGCCAGCGATCCTGGTTCCATATCCGTATGCCTGGCGGTACCAGAAAACAAATGCTAAATACCTGGTTGATCGAGACGCTGCATTAATGATTAGAGATGAAGAATTAAAGGAAAGATTACTTCCCACAGTGTTATCTCTGATCAGGAATCCGGAGAGATTGAATCAGATGAAATCTGCTCTCAAGGATATGGCAAAGCCTGAAGCGGCAAAAATGATTGCCAGAGAATTGATAACTCTAGCTGGCAACAAAGAAGGAGGAGATCAGAAATGATTTCCATCCTTTCAGCATTCTGGATGTTTGTGATCCTATTTGGCCTGATTGGAGCCATGCGCGGCTGGGCCAAGGAACTGCTGGTAGTTTTCAGTGTGGTTTTAGCACTTTTCCTGATTTACGTGCTGGAATCGTACACGCATTATATGATCCCATTTGGGGATGTCCTGGCAAATGTAGAAAATTTACCTGCCAATGCTACCTTTGAATCCCTCCCAGCGGCAATTCAGGAAGAGCTTCGGACACAGTTCTGGTCACGGGCGACCATTGTTTTCATCCTGTCCTTCTTTGGATATCAGACGCCCCGCCTGGCGGTGATCCGGGATAAGGCTCGCCGGGAACAAATTCAGGATATTTTATTAGGTGCGGTGATGGGGTTAATGAGTGGATTCTTCATCGTGGGCACTTTGTGGTGGTATATGGCAGCTGCACATTATCCATTTGGACCGGAAATATTAGCTCCCCAACCAGGCACGCCGATGGGTGAGGCGGCAATTAATATATTGAAATATTTTCCGCCCGTATTTGCCAGCAACCAGATCGGTTTGTTCTTTGCTGTAGTGGTGGCTTTTATGTTTGTATTGGTGGTGTTCATTTGATGAAGCATATTCACTTTATCGGGATTGGAGGAACTGGTTTGTCTGCAATTGCTACTGTTTTACTGGAGCAGGGATACACAGTCAGTGGGTCGGATCTTACTGAATCCAACCTCTTTGATGCGGTGAAGAAGGCCGGCGGATCAGTCACCTTGGGTCACCGGGCTGAGAATATTGCTGGCGCAGATCTTGTCGTCCGGTCTTCAGCAATTCCAGAGAATAACGTGGAAGTTCAGGCAGCCCTTGCGGCGGAGATTCCTGTGCTAAAACGTTCTGAATTCTTGGGCCAAATGCTGGTTGATAAAGAAATCCTTGCTGTAGCCGGTAGTCATGGAAAAACTACCACAACGTCCATGCTTGTCTGGATTCTCTCCAGGTTGGATTTAGATCCTTCCTTTATAGTCGGCGGTGTTGTGAGCAACTTGGGCACAAACGCTAGATCAGGTGAGGGGGATCAGTTTGTGATCGAAGCAGACGAATATGACTATATGTTTTGGGGTTTGAACCCGGATTGGGCTGTAATCACCAATGTCGAACATGACCATCCTGATATCTTCCCCACTTCCCAATCCTTTGCTGAAGCATTTGAGGGATTTGTAAAGAACTTGAAGACAGGTGGCAGCCTGGTTCTATGTGGTGAAGATCCCGGTGCGCTGCGATTAAAAGATTTGCTTTCTGCTGACCAAAATTTGGTGATTTATGGTTTTACAGGAAGTGAATGGGATTATCAAGCTGAAAATTTAAAGATTAACCTCAGCGCGGGAACTGATTTTGAGATCCGGATAAATCTGGAAGGGCAGGAGAGTATCCTGCCACTATCACTCCAGGTTCCTGGGGAGCACAACGTCCTAAACGCCTTGGCTGCATTTGCAGTGGCTGATGGTCTTGGTTTGGATCGTCAGGATATTGCCAGGGTACTAGGTGAATTCCAGGGAAGTGAGCGCAGATTTGATATCCGGGGAGAATACCAGGGTGTAATGATCGTAGATGATTATGCTCACCATCCAACTGAAATTATGAAAACCCTCCAGGCTGCCCGGAATGGCTATCCTACAAAGAGGATCTGGGCTGTCTGGCAGCCGCATACTTACTCTCGAACAACAACATTATTTGATGGTTTCTGCGGATCATTTGAGATGGCGGACCGGGTTGTGGTGCTGGATGTTTTCCCGGCTAGAGAGCAAAAACCGGCAGACTTCCGAATTTCAGACCTGGTTTCATCCATTCAGCATGATGCTGTACAGCATGTTCCGGGTATCGACCAGGCGGTTGAATTATTGAAAAAAGAACTGCGGCCAGCAGATCTGCTGCTGGTATTTACCGCGGGTGACGCAATTGAAATTAACGATCAGATTGAGAAATACTTGTCTGCCCAGGCAGGATTTTAGAGAGGAGAAAAACAATGACCGCAAGAATTCTTCCAGATGAAAGAGATCAAGCCGTTGATGTTATTTTCGATACAAAACAGCACCTGAAGTGGGTTGTACGGGAAGATCCCAAGCTTCAGGCCGAGTTGAATAAACTTACTGATACCGGTGGGGAATTGTCCTCAACCGTTGTCAATAAAGTATTGGCCCGGATCAAGAAACTCTAGGGATTAATTAATGAAACGACCAGTATTAACTTCTTCCCAAATACAATCTCTGCAAACCTTCTTTGGCAGCAAGTTGAAGAAGGATGAATTGATGAGCCGCTATTCAGTGATGAAAGTTGGCGGACCTGCAGATTATCTGGTAGCTGCTGAGAATTTGCAGGATCTGGAAGCATACGTTTGCTTTTTATGGAAAGAAAGGATACCTTTCCTGCTGTTAGGCGGAGGATCGAATACCCTGATCAGTGATGCGGGTATCCGAGAGATGGTCTTGATCAATGAAGCCAAGCAGATCAAGTTCCTGGACAGCGAAAGTGATTCTCCCCGTTTATGGGCGGAATCTGGTGCGGGTTTTGGAAGTTTGGCTCGCCGGGCAGGCTCTAAGGGCTGGAGCGGCCTGGAATGGGCTTCCGGGATCCCGGGCACAGTGGGAGGGGCAGTAATCAATAACGCTGGAGCTTTTGGCTCGAATGTGGCGGAAAGATTGGAAATGGCAGAAATCTTGCAACCTTTAGGGGACAATATTCAGCGATCGGAATGGTCGGTGGATAAATTTGCATACGACTACCGTTACAGCGTTATCAAATCAGGTGAAAAACAGGCTGTGGTCCTTTGTGCGACCTTTAAGATGGAAAAAAGTACTCCTGATGCCGTCAAAGGAAAGATCTCGGTTATAGCGGAAAAACGCCAGTCTTCCCAACCTTCGGGCGCCAGCCTGGGGAGCATGTTCAAAAATCCGCCTGGAGATTTTGCAGGTCGGTTAATCGAAGAAGCAGGATTAAAAGGAACCCAGGTGGGCGACGTGCAAATCAGCCCTTTACATGGAAATTTTTTCCTCAATAAAGGAAAAGCTACTGCTTCTGATATCGCAGCGCTGATTGCCCAGGTGAGGGACCAGGTTCATGAAAAATTTGGTATTGAGCTGGAACTGGAAATCCAGTTAATTGGAGATTGGAACTGAGGAATGATATGGCTAAACCAATTCGGTTAGGAGTTTTATTTGGAGGACGGTCCGGGGAACATGAAGTTTCCCTGAGTTCCGCCAGTTCTGTTCTAAATACATTGGATCCTGATAAATACCAGGTAACCCAGATTGGGATTACATTGGAAGGTGATTGGCTGGTAGGCGAGGATGTACTAACCGCTTTGAAGAACCGCACAGAGGAAAGCCTGACCCCAGCGGTTATGCTTCCGACTCCGTCCCGATCACAGGTTTTTTCACTGGAGCTAGTGCAGGGGAATGAGATTTTGAAGGTGTTTGCGGAACTTGATGTCATCTTCCCGGTGCTCCACGGATCCTATGGGGAAGACGGTACCATGCAAGGACTGTTCGAACTTAACAACCTGGCCTACGTTGGAGCCGGTGTTCTTGGATCCGCTGTTGGGATGGATAAAGCCCTCTTTAAGGATGTGATGGTTGCCAATCATATCCCGGTTGCACCTTCCATTCTGGTTCATCAGTCTGAATTGAAATCCATGGATCGTGTTCTGGAACGAGTGGAAGAGTTTGGTAATTATCCAGTATTTGTGAAACCAGCCAATATGGGCTCTTCCGTAGGTATTAACAAATGCCGTGATATAGAAGAAACTGTTGACGGAATCATGGAAGCTGCTCGATATGATCGGCGAGTTTTGATAGAAAAAGGAATTAATGCCCGGGAAATCGAATTAAGTGTGCTGGGTAACCAGTCCCCCCAGGTTTCAATTCCGGGAGAAATCAGACCAACTGCGGAATTTTATTCTTATGAAGCCAAATATCATGATGACAGCTCGGAATTACTGATTCCGGCTCCGATCAGCCAGAAACAGGTTGATTTATTACAGGAGTATGCTCTGCGGGCATACCAGGCAATAGATTGTGAAGGTATGGCCAGGGTGGACTTTTTGATGGATAAGGAAACGGATGAGATATTCCTGAATGAAGTAAATACCATTCCCGGTTTTACACCCATCAGCATGTATCCCAAGCTGTGGGAGGCTAGCGGTTTGACTTATGCGTCATTGATTGATGAATTAATACGGTTAGCCGTAGACAGGCATGAGGAAAGGGATCAACTGATCAGAAAGTATGAGTTTGAGGATTAAGACAGGATATGGCTAAACAGATCAACACCAGAACAGAGAGAAGAGGGCAGTCCAAGAATTCCCGCAGAGATCAACGGGGATCATCCTCTATAACCACGCGCAGGACGCCTCCTGTTCTATCACGCAGTACGATTGGAGTAAACACTGCAGCGGTTGATAATAGACCAATACCACGGCGCCGGGTGGATGTTGCTATCGCCTCCGGAGCTGAAATCCGTCTTCCCGCGGTGCCTGCGGTCCATAATAAATGGCGGGTGCTTTCCGGTGTGATTTCGATCTGTTTATTAATGGGCTTGATCCTTTTCACTCAGTCCGAGCTGTTCACTATAACAGATATTGAAATACAAGGATTGGAACGGTTCACAGAAGGAGATATTGCCCAGGCGATCAACATTACTGGCTCTTCGATCTTTTTTATCAATCCCGATCGTGTAAAGAGAGATTTGCAAATGACTTACCCTGCTTTATCTGATATCGACATCCAGGTTGGCTGGCCGGCATCTGTCTCAATTTCTCTTGTTGAGCGCTATCCTGTCCTGGCTTGGAACTGGGATGGTCGTGTCCGGTGGGTGGATAATAATGGGGTGGCTTATGACCCCCTGGATGAAGGATTAGATGTGGTTCAGGTGAAATCAACTATGCTGCCGCCCACTATTGATGATCATATTGTGGATCCCCGTATTGTGGAGAGCGTAGCGTCTCTGGCAGGATATATCCCGGAGAATGTGGATTTGGTCTATGACCCAGACCACGGCTTGGGATGGGAAGATGACCGAGGATGGATCACTTATTTTGGATTTAATGATGATGACACAGAGCAGAAAATGAATGTATATCAATCGTTGGTGGAATACCTGGAAGGTAAAAGGATCACCCCCGGGATAATTAATGTTGAGTTTATCGATTCGCCTTATTTCAGGATGGAACAATGAGCACGCAGGAAGCACCGATCATCGTTGGTATTGACGTTGGCACTACAAAGATCTGCACCCTGGTGGCCCGGGTGGAAGCGGAGAATAAATTCCGCATTCTGGGTGTTGGCATTGAGCCTTCCCGGGGTTTGCGGAAGGGAGTTGTGGTTGATATTGACTCTACCAGTAGGGCAATCAAACGATCCATAGATAAGGCAGAGAGGACTTCCGGACTGGAAATTACTTCTGCCCAGGTTAGTCTGGCAGGCTCACATGTTTCATCTATCAATAGTCATGGAGCCAGCGGGGTAACTGGCGGAATAATCGATCAGAATGATGTTTTCCGGGCTCTGGATGCGGCCAAGGCTGTTTCCATTCCCCATAACAGGGATATCGTCCATGTCATACAGCGTGGTTTCAGCGTTGATGGGCAGGATGGCATTCATAAACCCATCGGCATGCACGGTTACAGGTTGGAAGTGGAAGCCCACATAATCACAGCGGCTTCGACATCGCTTGATAACCTGGAGCAATGTGTTAACACAGCTGGTGCAGATGTGGAAGCTTTTGTGCTGAATCCTCTGGCCTCCGCTGAAGCGGTATTGACTGAAACGGAACGAGAAATGGGTGTTGTGGTTTGTGATATTGGTGGGGGAACCACAGATCTGGCAATTTATATCAATGGTGATGTCTGGCATACCATGGTGATGGGCATTGGCGGAAACCTGATCACTTCTGATATCACTCACGGGTTAAGTTTGTCCATAGATCAGGCGGAAAAAGTCAAAATTCAATATGGACATGCCATCCGGTCTGAAATCAGCGAGGATGATGTTTTCTCCATTCGTCCCTTTGGAGATGAAACCCAGAAAGAATATCGCCGCAGGGATCTGGCTTTGATCATCGAAGCCAGGGTTGAAGAGTTATTCAGCTATGTGATACAGGAGATCAAACGTTCTGGGTACGACGGATTGTTGCCTGCAGGTATGGTACTGACAGGTGGGTCAAGTTCCTTACCGGGAATCAGTCAGTTTGCCAGAAAAATGTTCAACTTGCCAGTCAGGGTTGCCCAGCCGGAGAACTTGCTTGGGATGACCGATCAACTTCATGATCCTGCGTTTGCTACCAGCGTTGGTTTATTGGAATGGACGGTGTTAATGAATACGATATCTTATGAAAAGGACAGTTACCGTAAACAAATTCACCAGGACAATATTAGTTGGGGTAAAGTTACAAACTTCCTGAGGCGATTACTGCCTTAACAATGACCATGCAACAACAAGTATTTTAGTACAGAGGAGAATACTATGGACCCGATCAAAGAAACAGAATCATTTGCACGAATAAAAGTAATTGGGGTTGGTGGAGGTGGATGCAACGCCGTAGACCGGATGATTGAAGCCGGACTAACCGGGGTTGAATTCATTGCTGTCAATACCGACGCGCAGGCCTTGCTGCGTTCCAAAGCACCAATCCAGGTCCGGGTAGGGGACAAACTGACCCGCGGACTGGGTTCGGGCGGCAATCCCGAAATTGGACGTGGATCAGCCGAGGAGTCTGCTGATGATATTTACTCCGTCCTCAAGGGAGCCGATATGGTCTTCATCACTGCCGGTATTGGCGGTGGAACAGGGACTGGTGCTTCCCCGATCGTGGCTCAGGCCGCCCGGGAAATGGGTGCCCTGACAATTGGTGTGGTCACCAGGCCTTTTACCTTTGAAGGCAATACCCGTGTAGCAACTGCGGATCAGGGTATATCACTCTTGAAGGAAGAGGTAGATACGTTGATCGTGATCCCAAACGATCGCTTGCTCCAGATCGCAGATAAACGCGCCAGCCTGCAGGAAGCTTTCATGATGGCCGATGACGTGCTGCGTCAGGGTATTCAAGGTATCTCCGAGTTGATCACCGTCCCGGGTTTGATCAACCTGGACTTCGCGGATGTTCGCGCGATTATGTCTGAGGGTGGTGCAGCTTTGATGGCTGTTGGTGAAGCCTCTGGGGAAGACCGGGCTATCAAGGCTGCCGAACAGGCAATGTCCAGTGATCTTCTTGATATCACTATTGATGGCGCTCGAGGCATACTCTTTAATGTCACCGGCGGCACGGATTTGTCCTTATTCGAGGTCAACGAAGCTGCGGCCATCATTAAAGCAACAGCCCACCCCGAAGTTAACTTGATCTTTGGTGCTGTGATCGATCCCACCATGCAGGATAAATTCCGCATGACAGTGATTGCCACAGGTTTTGAGAAGACCGGCATGCCCACCAATATCATGCAAATGGCGGGACGTCGTTCCCGGGTGGAAATCCCAGCCGGAAACGAAACACAGGATGAGCGGGAACTGGAATTTGTTCCACGTTCCCTAAATACCGAGAACCTGGACATTCCGACTTTCTTGAGGAATCGAAACCGCAATCGGTAAATGAGTGAGAGTTTTGTTAAGTGGAATAGTTAGAATGGGTCCAAGTAATCTCTTGGGTTTGTCTTTACGGGGATATCCACCCTGAACTGGCCTCCTCCTGGTAGGGTTGGATGTTGTCTGGTCATGTTCTCCTGCTGATAATTCAGCAGGAGAACGGTTTTAATAGAGTCTCTAATATCAGGATGGTTTTCCCTAGTGAGGGGTGCTGTTGTATGCTAAAATCACATTGATTACCATCTAAACTGGTCAGGATGAAAAATATGAAATGTCCTTATTGTAAAGATGATGATTCCAAGGTCCTTGATACTTCCCATGATAAACGTGGTGGGACCCGCCGTCGCAGATTGTGCCTCAACTGTCAGCAGAGGTTCAGCACCTATGAAAGAGCGATCCTGGATACACCCTTAATTATGAAGCAGGACGGCACCCGTGAGGAATTTAATCGGGCAAAACTAAGCAGAGGAATCCAGATCAGCTGTGATAAACGTCCAGTTTCTGCCGCTGATATTGAGCGTCTGGTAGGGGATGTGGAATCCGATCTGCAGGCGATGGGTGAAATAGAAGTCTCATCCAGGGTGGTAGGGGATATGGTAATCAGTGGATTAAAAGATATGGATCTGGTGGCTTATATCCGGTATGCGATTGTCTACCTGGGGCTGGAAGATCTAAATGCCATTCGGGGAGAGATTGACGCCCTATTAGAAGGATAGGAATAATGTCATTAATCAAAAAGCCCTCTCTCGTGGAAAGGGCTTTTTTTATTAACCGAGGCACTGAGTCCTTCTAAAAGGACTCAGTGCCTGATTTTATCCGCAGCCGCCGCCAACCGGGGCGCGTTTCAGATCCAATTTGATCTTCTTTTCATATTCGAGATTATATTCATCATGATCGGGATAGGCAGCCGGGCAATTCGAACCTAACGCGGCGTCAAATTCATAATGTAATTCTTCTTCTCCGGCCTGGATCCTATCTCCACATACAACATCTTCGACAGAAGTTGAGAATGTGTCCAGCCAATTATTGATGCCACCGCTGAGGATATAGACATTCGGTACTGCCTGGGCGGTCATTATCTTCCAAACTTCGGTAGAGGTAACTTCGTCATTACTCATCAACACGATCACTGTATTGGCAGGCAAGGCAATGAACTCATCGATCGAATCTTGAATTTCCTCGGGAAGTAAATTCTCGGCATCGAGGATGTGGAAAAGGTTAAAGTCGGCCTCACTTCTGACGTCGATCATAACTAGATTCAATTTATGGTCGTGGAAGGTATCCAGCAGTTCACCTGGATGAATATAAACTTCCCGGTTCTTAAGGTCATCACCTCGGATTGATTCCAGGTTGTTCCAGCGGTCAGCAGTTGTAGGCTGGCCGATAATTGCGATTCCCACAGCTATGATAACCAGAACTCCAGCTCCATAATATCGCGCCCTGGGTGCTTTTTTGGGATCCTTATTTCCGTAGATCTTTTCAAGTTGTTCTCCACCCCAGAGCATGAATACAGCCATTAATGTAACCAGGATAACAACGATACCGGCCGGCAGGTTAAAAACATCCATCAGTGTTAATCTTCCATAATAGCTGCCGTTAAAGAAAAACTTGTAAGAATCGACTGTCTCGCCAAACAGAAAAACACCAACCAGGCCGCCCAGCACAAAGAAGATTCCGTCAATCTTAAGTGTTGCTAATGCTACCAGTGAAGTACCGGGACAGAAACCTCCCAGGATAAATCCAAAGCCCATAATTAATCCACCGACGATGCCAGACCAGAGATAGGTGGGATTAACCCAGATCAGGTTGTAATCCAGAAGGCCAACTGCAGAGCTTAGGAATAGCAGCAGCATACCTACGACGATCGCTGTGAAGAAAACCTTGAACACACGCAAGTCTTTGAAGTAGAACTGGGATGCCAGGCTGGGTGAGTGATTAAAACCAGAGATCTCCAATACGTACCCAAATAGGAAACCTATCAGCAGAAAGACCAGGTAAGTTAGGGGTTTACTAAGTAGAGATTCTAAGTGTAGAGGAAAGGGTATCATCATAATCTCCTTTTAGTTCCACAACCTGCGGACGAAATAGGCCAGTGCATAGGCACCGCCAAAGATAGAAAACATTACCACCCAGCTGCCGGCGGAAAGTGTTGCCCCTCCGGATAGGGCTTGCCCCGAAGTGCATCCGCGAGCTAAGCGGGCGCCATAGGTGAACAATATCCCACCCAGAAAAGCGAATAACCAGCGGGTCTGATTGGAAATATTTGGGCCCTTGTTGGTTTCGAATTTAGTGCGACCATGGATCACACCGGAAGTAAATCCGCCTATCAAAACACCGGCGGTAACGAGCACAATCCAGCTATCGAGCGGATTAAGCTGACCGCCAGCCATATTGATCAGATAGGGGACCTGGTCGACATGGCCGGGAGCGATGAGGTCTTCGACAAAGGCAGCGATGCGGCTCAGTCCTCCGGAGGCTCCCAATCCGTTCCCGGTGATGAAATAGGAGGTAAATAGAACCATGCCTAATAGAACACCTCCCAGATAAGGATTTGCATAGGGCTTGGAAGGCCGGGTAAACAGGTCCTTCAAACGAAATTTCTTCTTTTCTAGATTCTTATTTTCTGTCATAAGATTTCTCTCTTTTCTAGACGGACTTATTTGTCAGTCGCAATATCTCTTTCTTAATCTTCTACTGATCGATCTTAGCTCTCGATATCCTCCCACCCGGTGATCATTGCTTCCATGCTGGAAACAGCGGTGTGACCAGTGGTTGTCAGGTAAACATGCAGGATCAGGAAAGCCCCAAAGAGCCAGGCAATAATAGTATGGAAGGGAGCCAGGATTGGTAATCCCCCCAGGCTATTCGCCAAATCAGGCCAGCGCTGCAATCCCCACATCAGGGCGCCAGTGATGCCCTGGAGAGGCAGTAACACATTCAGCAATCCAAAATAGGTGATCTGCTGGAGAGGATTCAATTTTTTATCCGTTGTTTTTTCAAATGGGTGAGGTTCACCTTTGAAAATGCCCAGCAGGTAATACTTGATTTGGACAATTGTCCGGTCAAAGAACCCGCGCGGACGAGGGACATACTGCTGGATCTCGCCGGTAGCCAGGTGATAGAACAAGGCCAAGAAAGCATTGACCGCCAGGATGGTAGCTATGATATTATGGACCAAAACCATATTCTTGAAGTTCAAAAATGCAAAGGAATCAGGCCTGTGTATTACGAATCCGGTCAGCAGCAGTATCACAATTGCGGCGGTTTGCAACCAATGCCACATTCGTTCATAGGCGCCGTACATGTACACCTTTTTGGTGGATTTTTCTGAGGATGGTTTCTTGGAGGAGTAATATATTCTCAGCCCGCCGTGCGTAACTACTCCCAGAAAAACAACAGCCCAGAGACCCAGGCCGATCCAATCCAGCCAGGCCAAGCGGTTGTGGCCTAAAATATACAGAGATTTGGCAGCAGCTGCTGGATAGTAGTAAATTTCCTCATTTTCGCTGAATTTGATTTCGCCATTCAGGTTCCTTTCGGTGCCTGATACAAAAGCTGGAAGGACACCTCCCGGAGAGGCAGACGCCAGCCTGATCGGTTGTGTGATCCGGGAATCGTCTCCATGGCAGGCCGTACAGTCATCAAGAGCCCAATCTGCGCTGGCAACATCGTGATTAATGCTGTAGGGCTGGATCTCTCCCGTAATCCGAGGGTTGGAGAGCCCAAGCAAGCTCAATCGGTCTCGCACAAAATCTTCTTTGGCCTGGGAATCGATCAGCATCTCATCAGCGGATATTTCTCCATCCTTGTTCTTATCGAATCGCAGGATGATTCCTGGGTGGTAGTCGCCATTTTCATAATAGGCGGCCTGCAGATCTGCCAGGATCACCGGGCGGGGAGGATCTCCATAGACCCAGAACCAGGTTGTGATCATATTATGGGGGGCTAAACGCAGATTACCGTCGATATCGGGGCTGGGGATTAACACTGGTTCAAAACCGACCAGCAGGGAATCCATGGTATTTACATCACCTTCAGATCCACGGCATTCCCGCCGGGGAAGGTCACCGGGTAACAGCACTGTCCAGTCATGGACCTGGTTGCCTGATGAATACATCTGGGGAATGTGGCAGGATTCGCAGCTTAGAACCTCGAGGTGGCTCTCTAAGTATGGCAGCCAATCATGTGTGCTGTATGCATCATGGCAGGACTCACAAGTCCTCATGGTGTCATTGAGTTCAGGAGCTACGTTGCTTTGAGCGCTGTTGCCCCGCGCAAATTGGTGCAGGGGCTTTTCCAGATATTCTCCGATCTCTACCCGGCGGGGATCGAACACCAGGTGATCCGGTTTGCTGGTTTCCGATTCCTGGTAGTACAGCGGGTTATTAATCGAGTAGTGGCAATCCACACAATTCAACAAACGTTCTGCGTGAACATCCCAGGAACGATTAAGGCTCTCTTTATCGGCCAGATTCATGCCCGAATCGGACATCTTTTGAGGTGAGATGATCTGTCCAGTAGTGATCGTGCTCCAACGTTCCGGGGCACAGCCCAACGTAACCAGGGGATCTTCAACATTATCATGCACCAGGCCGTGGCAGGCTCCGCAGTTGTTGTTGGTCGGGTCCTGGATCTGGATCGCTTCCGGAAGGATTTCCATATTTTCGTCAAACATACTTTCATTCCAGATGTAGGAATTATCGCTCATGGAAACAATACCTGATCCGATCAGGGTAGATGTATTGACCCATCTGAAATTTCCGCTCTGCAAAGCGTCTGCCCGGGCATTATTATCGGGGCTTGGGGTATGGCACAGGAAGCAGTTCATCTCAACCACGCCAGATTCGTTCCAATCCCAGCGTTCCAGTTTACCGGTTTCTGAATTAACGATATTAGTTTCCAAGCTTGTGCTGCTGTAGGGAAGGTCAACCAGATAGTCTCCATTTTTAGCATACATAGCTGGACCGCCCCCAACGTGGCGCAATCCGTAGAGCTGGATCCAAGCTGGTGTGGTCAGATCTATACGATCATCACCTTGAGGAGAAAGATAACGGTACTCAATTGAATTCCAGGAACCAAACACGCCCGGGGAGATATCCCAGGGCCTTTGAGTAACGGTTCCTCCAGGTTGAGTTAGATCATTTAATCCAACGCTGACGTGGTAACTGTGGTCAGCGATAAAACTCGAATCGTGGCAGGCCCCGCAGGTATTCATGGTGGAAATTGGGTTGCCAGTTTCCAGGACATTATTCCCATCCTCGTCAAGGAACGGGAAGGAGGGATGCAGGGGAGAGGCCTGTTCGTTTTTTTCCTGTCCCGGGCTGGCCCAAACTACTACCCGGGTCAGAAAGACTGTACCTAGGACGATCAGGAAGGAAATTGCTGTTATGAGGAGCAATTTAGTATATTTGTTGAGTCGTGTTATTTGATTGCCCATATCAACTGCATCCTTTTTATGGTTGATAACTATTGGACTGGAAACGGCCGCCCCATTCGATCGGGTCACCGTAATAGCCTAACGATTCCCAATCCATCCTGCCATCGGGACCATGGCATTGGTCGCAGGTCAACGCTTCTGAAGCCGCGGTGACCATGTGAGTGGTTGGCCAATACATATCTGTTTCAGTGAATCCATATTGACCGCTGTAATCCAGGCCGGTGATATCTGCACCTAGCTTGAGGGCCAAACCCCAATCGAATTCGGTCCAGAAACCTCCCTCGCCAGCAGTCTTAGGCTGAAGAAGTATGTTATTTACTGTATCGTATGGTTGTTTTGCGACGTGCACTTTGAAAGGAAAAACTTTGGCAGAATTGTCTGTGATATCACCTGCGGGCAAGTTGATATGAACGAGTTCATCCGGATTGATCCTATCTCCTAGGATATAGCGTTCGGCTACACCACCGTTGTACCACATATAAGTTGGTGTGAAATTGCCTTCATATACAAAACTGCCCTTGATCTTAAGATAAGTGTGAACACTTTCTTCGATCTCGTCACTGCCAGCTGTGGACCAATCCCAGTACATCTTGGTTGCATCGCGGGTGGCCGCGTTTGGAATATGGCAGGTTTGGCAAGCAACCGAGTCAATATGGGTATTGATGCGGTCATCATCATGAAGATCTTCGGTATGGCAATCTGTGCAGTAGGTTTGGTTCTCATCATCCAGACTGACTGAGATAGACCGGCCCATGATATTGTGATTTTCTGTCTGGTGGCAGTCTGTGCACAAAAAATCATGTTCACCCATATGAATATCCACGTTGGATGGCGGGAAATAGAGGGTTTCATCTAGATCACCATGTTTTACAGCGTTGCCACCGCCGCCATTAAAATGACAGCTGCCGCAGTTTTCCCGGGTTGGAGCGGCGACACTCTGGGCGACTTCCAATAAGTTCACTCCCTCAACTGGAATACCGGCTAGTCCTTTCACATAAGTGCCGGTATTATCGTGACAAGCAAGGCAGTCCACTAGCTCTTCATCGTTGAAATCAAAATTGGCGTCTTCCCAACCATAACCTGCATGACAGGAAGTACAGCTGGGCCAGTTGCCCTGAATACCGATGCAGAAGTTATTGATGGAATTCTTTTTTCCAACAGTGACTGTGCTATTTCTGCCTTCGATCTGGTATGGTTTACTTTCCCAGGTCCAATGGACTGTCGCCATGACCTGTTGGGCTGCATCTTCATGGCATTCCAGACATGCTCTGGTAACATCTGGGCCGTTTTCAAATGGTCCTGTCACAATTGCAGAGTGATCGGTGTGAGGGACTTTCAGGGGCACGTTCTCCCATGGATCGGAACTGATCGATTTTTCTCCCCGGGGGAAAAAGATCACAATTGGGATCACAATGATAAAAAGGACAAAAACGGCACCAAATATCCAGCTGAATTTGGATTGTTTCATAGACTACCTCTCATTGGATTGATTTTGTTTAATCAGATTGGCTTGTTGTGATAACTGGTCCAGCATAACCTCGCGAAGTAAATCCAGGGCTAGAATAAAACGTTCATCTGTCAGGGAATAGATCACCTGGGCGCCATCACGCTGGGCCTGGATCAATCCTCGCTCACGGAGGACTTTGAGATGGCGTGAAGCCGCAGATTGACTGATACCTACGATTTCCGCCAAATTATTTACATTTTGGGGTTTTTCAGCAACAGCATATATTAATAATATACGATTAGGTTCTGAAATTGCTGAACAGATCCTGGCATGTAATTGATTGATTTCCTGCGCAAGGGAATTATTGTTTATAGACATATATGTACATATGGGTATATAAGTTTGTGAAGATTATAACAGCTGGGTTAGATCGAGATAGTGACAAATGTCACACACTAACAGAAGCCATGTTACAGTATGCGAGATGGAAAATATCGATGAGACCTTAAGTGATCGGTGGGGGGATGATGAATTACAGAGCTGAGCTAGATGCAAATTGCCCTGGGTTTAATATATAAACCGGTTTCCGCTTTTTCCTAGATGGCTGCGCTGGCTGTTATTATGAAATCCCAGAAAGAATCTCTTGCTGCAGTAGTCAATTGAGTTTTATCCCTTACGATGTACAACCCCTGTTTGATTTTGATATCTTTGATCGGAACGGGGACAGTTTCGCTGATCGTTGATGAAATAGTGGTGGAGCTGAAACTTAGTCCCAGGCCTTTATTTACAGAAAGAACGATGGCTTCGGCATTATCCAGTGTCAGGAACGAATCCAGCTGTAACAGCGACAGATTCTTGACAGCCAGGGCCTCATTCACTTTTAAGTAGGTTGTAGTATTTCCGGCGGGCAGGATAAACTTTTCTTCAAGCAACTCTTCAACCTCGATATATTCACGTTTTGCCCAGGGATGATTCTTGGGGGTGATTAACATGATCTCATCTGTCAGGAGCAGCTGGGTTTGGTAGCAGGGCTCAATCATGGATTCCAGATTTGTGAATAAAAAATGTATATCCCCATTTCGGAGAGATTCTAACGGGTAGCCGCATCCATCTGTCCGGCAGGAGATGGTCACTTCTGGATAATTCTGATGGAACTGGGAAAAGAATTCCGGTAATGTATATCTACCTGTGAGGGCGTTGCAACTGATACTGATCAGGCCTTTGATGTGCCCTTTCAGGGAGGACATGGCTTCGTTAATCCTGGTGCTCTGCTTAACAAACTGCTGGGCCATTGGTATCAATATCCGGCCTGCATCTGAAAGAATCAGGGATCTTCCCTGTCTGATAAATAGCATTTCGTCAAAGTGTTTTTCGAGGGACCGTATATGCTGGCTGACGCTTGGTTGACTCATATGGAGTCTTTCTGCAGCCTGGGTGAAATTCAGAGTTTCAGCGGCAACAAGAAATATGTTAAGTTGGTGAGCATCTAACATTGGATTCTCTAGGATCATATCTGATAATTTATTAGTAATCATTATTATATCCAAAAGAAAATATTATGGGTTGCCGATTCCTGGCCTGATTTTTCTAATCAGAAATCAATAAATTACGTCTAGGTGAAAGCTATATCCTGGCTGATATAAACAAACGCTTCAATACTTTTGAAGCGTTTGTTTATATTCTAAAATCCCATCTGGGGCCAGGTTAATGGGCAGAACCTTTGTCTTTGGGGTAGATTGGCAGATATCGTATGCCAAAACTGAAAGCCAGCAGGGCATAGGCAATGATTCCGATTGAAACGATAATTTCATTCCAAGTGGGCACATAAGAGGCAGAGATCAAATTACCAAGAACTCCCGGGGACCAGCGAGGCGGAGCGACCAGACCAGAGAGGGTAACATTCCAGCGATTCACAGTCACGCCTGCGATGATTGCTCCCAACGCCAGTATTGTATAGCGGTCATTTTTCCTGAAGTTGGCATTCAAAAGTATCATGGCCGGGACTATACCTCCCAGCACGATCTCAATCCACCAGAAGGTTTTTGTATAGGGCGTGGTTGACTGTAATAAAGCCAGAGCTTCGGTTGTACCGGGAGATGAGCTGTAATATGATGTTGCAGCCCAATCCCAGATCTTTAAATACAGGTAAGCGAGCAGGGCATAACCGGCGATGCGGGAGATATCATATTGCAGTTCACGTTTGATAATTTGCCGGCGATTCAGCTTGCCAACCAGAATGGTCAATAACAGTGTCATGGATATCCCCCCTGCAACAGCAGAGAGAATGAACATAACCGGCAAGGAAGGTTTATACCAGATAGCCCGTCCCGATAACACACCGTAAGTAGCACCCAGGGATGATTGGTGGAGCAGGGATAATGCCAACCCGATAGCGGCAAATACGGGTGATGCCTTGTGGATTAAATCTCCATACTTGCGAAGTTTTGGCCAGCGGTCAAAATATTTGCCTTCAAGTAAGATCGGTATAAATTCCAGCACAAGCACAATGGAATAAAGGATTACACACCAGGTGATCTCCCATAAAACTGAGTGAACATTCCAATAAACCAGGGGATGCCAGAACCGGTCTGGTCGACCGATATCCATGGCCAGGGCAAGCATCGCGGATGAATAACCAAGGAAACCCACAAAAACAGCGGCCCGGGCGATGGGCTGGTATTTTTTGATTCTGAACAGGTAGACAATTGCCGAGAAAGTAAAAGCACCAGCACCTGTTGCGATTGAACTCAGGTCCTGGGTAATCCACAGCCCCCAGGGGACCTGGTCAGATAAACCAGTCACGTGCAGACCCTTAACCAAGACCCGGATGGCACCAAATAATCCAACAGCCAGCATCAGCCCCAGGACACCGATCCAGATCCACCAGGCTCGCTCCCGGCCTTCTTTAGGAATGGAAAGATCAAATTTAAACATCTAAACTTCCTCCTTTTCAGGGCGCACATAATGAATTTTGGGTTTAGTGCCAAAATCCTCCCTCAGGCGGAAGGTCTCATTATTCTTTACGAAAATGGATACTGGGCTTTCGGGATCATTATGATCACCAAAGATTCGGGCATTCACTGGGCAAATATTCACGCAGGCTGGTGTGGCTTCACGATCGATTCCCGGTGTTAGCCCTTGAGCCAATCCGCGATCAATTCGGTGGCTGCAGAAAGTGCATTTTTCAACAACTCCCCGGGAACGGCGCTCAACTTCAGGCGATCCCCAGGTAGGATGATAAGGATTTTCCTTTTCGGAAACATCCCAGTTAAATCGCCTGACATCATAAGGACATGCAACCTCGCAGTAGCGGCAGCCGATACACCTTTTGTAATCCATGGTGACTATGCCGTCTTTTCGCTTCCAGGTTGCACCTACCGGACAGACTTTTACACAAGGAGCTTCTTCACAATGCAGGCAGGGCCTGGTCATAAAGAACTCTGTTCCGTTCTCGGTCTGTTCGGGGTAGCCCACGTTCCAGCGCATATTGTCATCTGGAACATCGTTAGTTGCCTGGCAGGCCCAAATACAATATTGGCACCCAATACATTTGCTGAGGTCAATTGCCATACACCAGTTATGTTCGGAATTCCCTTCTTCCCCATGGGTTCTTTCGCCAATCCCCTGGATTGCGTCAGGGGACAGTGGTCCCGTCGTGATCAGCTGGGTGACTAGAGCAGCTGCTCCTGTTGACCCAGCGATCTGTAGAAATTCCTTCCGGGTTACCAGGGCTTTCTTTTTATTAGTTTTTTTGGCGGATCCCTTTTTAGAGATCATTTTCCTCTTCCTCCTCATCTGACCGGCCGCGAAGATTCTGACCCACGAACCAGGCAGTGCTTCCACCCAGGACCAGGCCGATCACAGCGCCTTGGAACAAATTGCTCACCCGACTGCTGGCAAGAGCAGTCTCAAGGGTTTGGATGCGTTGAGTATCTGTTAGATCGTTTGACTGAGTGGTATCTGTCAACGGCTGAGCACCTTCAGTACTCCCGTGTTCTTCAGTGCTGGTGTGGAAAGGTTCATTATTAGCTGCGCCGTTTTCGTAACCGGGCAATGTAAACCCAGCGTGCAGGGAATCTGTATGACAGGCAACGCAGGTCTCAGCTGAGATAGTGAACCCATGTCCAGTTGGGACGATACCGTCTTCTGGGACGACATCAGGGGGGAGTACCAGCGCATGGCAATCCACGCAGCCAATATCTTCTTGAACATGGAGATCGTTTAGATAATCTCCCATGCTGTCTTTGTGACAATTAATGCAGAGATCATCATGATCATTAAAGAGCGGTTGTTGGCTGTGAGGATTATGGCAGTCCATGCAGTCTACGTCACTTGAGGCATGTCCTGTGCTGCGCCATTCGCTCAAAGTTGTAGTATGGCAGGAGCCGCAGTAATAAGAATCGACAATTGTGGGAACCACCTGGTCGGGATGATTTTCTGTGACAGCACCATGGCAGGACTGGCAGGAAACACCCTCGGTTTCATATTCACCAGTGGTTGACATGAAATTGGTGGTATGGCAAGCAAGACATGTATCCGGAGTGCCCAGACCGATCCATTGTTCCTGGAAAGCCGGATCATCATAAGCGTGAGCATGCGGACTATGGGACCAATCATCAGCGACATTCCGGTGACATTTAACGCAATCATTGTCAGTCAATATCTTCTCAGGCGGATCTTCTCCTTGAGTATTTGGGGCTGCTGAAACCATGCCAGTAAACAAGGTCATAGCCAATAAACCAACAATCAGACCGGTTAATAGGGCGGGGGCGATTCTTTTTATTTTCATATCAAAAAACCTCTCTTAAAAGGTAATATCCTCTTCTTACTTGTGAATGTTAGCACAAATTCATCAGCATTTGTTATAAATAACCCACCCGTTAAATAGCTTTTAGTTATAAGATAGATAAGAAAGAACAATAAGAAAACGTAATCAAAAGTGTATAGAAGTGCTGAATCGTCTTATGGTTAAGTTATATTAAGACTGAAAAATCAAAAACAGGTTTCCAGATTCCTGGGAGCCTGTTTGTTTATAAGAAGTAGTCTGGATAAGATTAAAATGAGGTATGGTAAGATTATTTTAGACTGTAACTTTACAAGGATAAAAATGGTAGATCTTCTTCGGATCGAAACTTTTTTACACGCCGCTCAGAACCTCAATTTTTCAGAAGCAGCCAGAATCCTTCATTTATCTCAGCCCACAGTCAGCCATCATATAAAAACCCTGGAAAAAGAGCTGGGTGTGACCTTATTTAATCGCCAGGCTGGCACTATTAAACTTACTGATGCTGGCAGATTGCTGGTTCCCTGGGCCAGGCGGGTATTAAAGGACTCCATTGAGATGCAGGAAATGATGGAATCCCTCAAGGAAGGAATGGCTGGAAATCTCCAGATAGCCTGCAGCACAACAGCTGGAAAATACGTACTTCCCCACTTGGCAGCCCGATTTTCGATCAGGCACCCCAATGTCCGAACCAAATTGCTGCGTTGCACTCCGACCTCTGTAGCTTTGAATTTATTGGAGGGAGATGCTAATCTGGGGGTGGTCAGTTATGAAATCCCGGGAAAGGAAATTGAACTGCAGGAATTCTTCGATGATTTGATCACAGTGATCGTGCCCAGAGACCATCCTTTTGTGTCACAGGAAAAGATCCAACCGGAAGATTTGCTGGGAGAATCGATCATCATGCGGGAGGAAACTTCGGGTACAAGGAAAATTGTCCTGTCTGAATTGGCCAGCCATGATATCAGTCTGGATGACCTGAAAAACTTTATGGAGGTTGGTAACGCTGAAGCTATTGTCCGCACAGTGGCAGCTGGTTATGGGATCTCATTTGTCTCGAAGTTGGCTGCTGCCTGCGCACTAGAACGCGGCGATGTAGTTGCAATTCCTGTAGAGGGTATAAACCTGATACGGACAATATATATGGTCCGGAAAAGGTTAAAAGTATCCCACCGGCCGGCGGATGCATTCTGGGGATTCATCCATGATCCAACAAATCGAGATCTGATTGAAATGGCCAGCAGGGGAGATTTGAACTATACCATCCGAGATTTGTAATGGAGCTGTGTTAATAGATAAAAAAAGGGACGAGATCGGTTTTAAGGATTTCGTCCCTTTATTTTTAAGATTTCTTCACACTTACTTAGAAACTGAAGGTGATGGTAGCATCCTCGATCTGCATCAGGAAGGGTGGGGCTTTGGTGATCTTGATCCTGTCATCACGCAGATCCTTGGGGTCTACGCCCTTGTTTTCCAGTGCCAGCTCGCACAGGATCACTTCGCCGCCGAGGTCCATAATGGTGTTGAAGAGCTCAACAGGATTGGGAAGGCCCTTGGGGGTTCCCAGGGTTTCCAGTTCGCCTTTTAACATCCAGCGGGCGCCGGCAGGACAGACGAAAATCACTACTTCATTGTCAAGCGCCAAACCGGAAGAAGCCATGATCAGGGTGGGCATGATATTGACTGGACCGTCTCCATTACAGGTAATTGCCATTTTAGCCATTTTCTTTCTCCTTATTGAATGTTTGATTGATAGATATTTTAAAACTTGGCATATTTTTTATTTGAATTTTTAACTCGTTACACTCCTTTTTTCTGCATTGCTCACGACTGTGCTGCTTTATTGACCCGCCGGGACCATTTCCTCTTTGGGCCGTTTGCTGATTTCAACAGCTTTTAATCTTACTTGCTGGAAATATATTGCCAGAGGGCGGTAATAGAGGTGAGCCCACTTTCCAAATGGCACCTCCAGGACCAACATCGGGAAGGCGGCGGCCAGGTGAATGACATAGGTATAGTAGGTCGCCAGAGGTAAACCCAGATACCGGAAGGTGTGCTGGAGGATACCTGTCAGACTCACAAAAAACAGTAATACAGGGAAAATCCAGTCGCTGGCGTGGGAGAATTTATGAATAGGTCTCCCTTGTTTGATCCGGCTGTAGATCACAGAACCCGCGCCATACAGCAGAACTGCGGTTGCGTAATATCCCAACCAGCGCTGGGGATTTGTTATCGGATAGATCTCGTCAGTCTGTAACCAGGGTAGGAAAAATATCACCAGAACCAGCATCAAACCGTATCCGCTGGCCATCAGCAGATGATTGATCCATGGCAGTCGTTTGAAGTTTTTTTCTTTCTGATCCTCTTCGTCCTGGGCGCATTCGCTCCATTTCTTCTGAGTAAACAAATGCAGGATGAAATACCAGGCTTCAGTGATGTAAACAGTCAGGGGCACTTTTACAGGAGTCCCTTTTGTGATCACAAAATGATGCATACGTAGGATATTGGTTCCAATGAAGAAAACCAACCCTGCAGCCATGATCCAGTCTGCAGTGTGCATAAGTTTTACAGGAGCAAAAGTATTCAGCTCCACTGAACTGGTCACGATCGGGCCATGCAGGATTACAGCCAGGAAGATGATAAATAAGGCTGTCAGGATCATTGCGCCGAACTCCCAGAGTTTTGAGGTATAGAACTTACCAGCCAGTCCGGTCCAGTCATATTGTGCGGTTAACCAGCGGCGGACAGCCATCATAGTTTCACCGGGTTCGGCTTCTTTTGGACAGGTCAAGGAGCAGTCTCCACAGTAATAACACAGCCAAGGATCAAGGCTCTCCAAAAGATTATCTTCCAATCCGAGCTGGACCATACGGATCATATCTCTTGGGAAGGGATGGTCTGTACTTGTTAAGGGGCAGATTGCGGTGCAGTTCCCGCAGTTGTAACATTTTTCAATTTCGGCAGCGCCGAAATCTTTCAATTCATACATTAAACTTGGATCCACTCTAGTGGCCATATTGTTACTCCTCTTTCCTGTACAGGACATATTCACCATCCATGCCGTCTTCCCGGATCAGGTCGTATTTCTTCAAAGCTGTAACGAACCATAATACACGATGGGTTGGCAGCTCGATCTGAGAGGCAATGGCGGGAATGGTCATTGATTCATCCTTGATGATTTTAAGGATCTCTCGCTCAATTTTGCCCTGTTCTTTTAAGAGCGCTTGTGTCCGATCTACAGATTCTTGGTGTACGACGCGCAGATCTTTCAATATTTGAGCCTTGTTTTTTAGATCTTCTTTACCGCTCATTTTGCTACCTCCATCATTTCATCTAGATCCATGGCAAGTGCGTCCAGCATAGCGTCGTACTGCGGGATGGTCCAACCCTGGACTTCGATGGCCTGGTTGGGACAGGCGCTGACACAGCATCCACAACCGGTACAGTTTGCAGGGGATACCACTGCACGTTTGAGGATTTGTCCGTTCACTTCTACATCCTTGAGAGTGACGGCACCTTCATAGAGGCAGACCGTCACACATTCTCCCGTCCCAGTGCATTTTTCCAGATCGACCTGGGCAACAAAAGGTTCCAGTTCCACCTGGCCCGAACTTAGCAGCGCAGATACTTTTGCTGCCGCTGCTGATGCCGCGGAACAGCTTTCCTGCACGTTCATGGGGCTCTGAGAAGATCCTGCCAGGATCACTCCCGGTACAGCTGTTTCGACTGGCCGGAGTTTGGGGTGAATTTCTGCCAGGAAGCGGTCGTTTCCGCGGGAGATTTTGAGCATCTTTACAAGGTCATCAATATCCCTGGGCATAAAGCCAACTGCCAGAACAACCAGATCCACAGCGATTTCCAGCTCCTGACCTTTGGTCAGATGATCGCGAATCTCGACCAGCACCGGGTGAGTGTCGCCTGCCTGGGCTTTTTTAACTGTCGGTCGGTCATCTCCATGGAAACGGAGGAAACGGACCATTTGATCCAGTGCGTCCATATAATATTGTTCATGGCCGCGTCCGTAAGTCCGAATATCTTCGTAAAGATTATAAATATTCAGTCCGGGAAAACGTTCATTGAGGGTATTCGCCATATGTAAATTGGCAGTACAGCAAACCCGGGAGCAGTAATTGTTCACTTTTCCATCTTCCTGGGGTTCATGAACACCATCAATTTCCCGGCTTCCCACACAATGCACCATGGCAATATCACGCACGGGGTGACCGTTCCAGACAAACTCTTGACCATCTTCCATCAAGTATAAATGGCGAATAAGAGTCGGGAGGGTGACAACTTCAGGGATTTCACCAAATCCGAATTCTCCCTGCCGGGGTTGATAGGGATCAAACCCGGTTGCGACAACAATCGCTCCAACATGAAGGGGAATGGATACTGGATCATTCTTGAGGATGATATCCTCCCCATTTACCTTGATTGGTTTTCCATCATAATTCTCCCAGTCCACTGCTGGAGTATGGGGAAAACAACCCGGATAGGCCTGGTAAACTACTTTACGGCTGGTTAATCCGTAATTGAACTCGTCTGGGACTGTCTGCTCGCAGGCTGCCATGATCTTTTCAGCATTCGTATCATCCACTCCCCGGGATTCTTGTTGGATCTGGATCTGGTAGTCGCCTACATATCCTGTTACACCTTTGACCTGGGCTTGAGTGTAGATAACGATATTGGGATGGGATGCAACCTTGTTGATCAGGTCATGTAAAGTGTCTTTTGCATTTTCATTGGTAGGGAAGAGAGTGTCCAGTTGGGCAACCCTGCCTCCCAGGAAAGGGGTTTTTTCGATTAATGTAACCCGCAGTCCTCTACGGGCGATATCATAGGCTGCCTTTAAACCCGCGATTCCGCCACCAATAACCAGGGCGTGTTTTTCTGCGGTCAGCTGAATTGGGGCCAGGGGATCAAGCAATCTGGCTTTAGCCAAACCGGAGGCCATCAAGCGGATTGCCTTTGCTGTTGCACCTTCACAGTCACTTCTATGCACCCAGCTGTCCTGTTCCCGAATTCCAACATGATAATACAAGTATGGGTTCAATCCAGCCCTGGCAACAGTGCCGCGGAAGGTCTGTTCGTGAAGGGAGGGAGCGCAGGCGCCAATCACCACTCGATTGACTCCATTTTCTTTGATATCCTCTTCGATCAGTGACTGGCCTACATCAGAACACATAGCCATATTGGTTCTTGAGACAACCACGTTGGGCAATTCGGCTAATTTCTTTGAAACCAGCTCACAATTGACGACATCGCTGATATTTCCCCCGCAATAACAGGTGTATACGCCAATCCTGATTTCTTCATTATCTTTGTTAGGCATAGACATCCTCACTTTCTTTACTCAGTGTCAGGGATTCTTTTTGAGACTCGATATAAGCCGCTGCTTCTGCTGCCGCTGATCCAGACATGATGATACTGTCTACGATATCCATTGGGCCGCCAGATGTGCCAGCGACAAATATACCCTGGCGTTTTGTCAGGCAGGGAGAGGTATTAATCTTGGGAATATCAATAAAACCATCATCTCCCGGGGATACATTGAAAATCGCTTCCGGATCATACTGGGGCAGCAATCCAACTGAGAGCACAACTAAATCATGGGTAATTTCTTCGACCCGTGAACCATCATCGATCAGTTCTACCCGGAGCACCGGGTTCTGATTTTCGTCCTGCTTTATTGAAGCGACTTTGCCTTTCACAAATTCAATGCCCATTGCCTTGGCATTTTGGAAGAATTGTTCATATCCTTTGCCGAAGGTGCGGATATCCATGTAATAAATGGTGATATCTGCCATAGGGAGAGAACCCGCCAGGAGCATGGCCTGTTTGATTGCGTACATACAGCAAACCCGGGAGCAGTACTCCACACCTAAGGTGGCGTCCCTTGATCCCGCGCACTGAACATAAGCAATCGAATCCGGCTCTTTACCATCACCGGGGCGAATCACTCGACCATAGGGCCCGGTGGGCGCCAGCAGGCGTTCCATGAACATGGCATTGATGACATTCCGATTTTTATCTGCGCCGTATTCCTTCTTGGCCTGTGTTGATGTAGTCTCAAAGCCGGTTGCCAGGATGACTGCCTTGGCCTGGATCTCAATCGTTTCCGGCTGCTGGGTGAAATCAATGCAATTCACCGGACAGGCTTTTTCACATTTTCCGCACAGGATGCAATTTTCGATGTCCAGGACTGCATACTGTGGTACGGCGGTGGAAAATGGGACCCGGACAGCTTTGGTTGCGCCATAGTCAAGATCAAAGGCGCTTGGCAGGTTGATAGGGCAGGCGTATTCACACTGCCGGCAGCCGGTGCAGTCATCTTCATTGACATAGCGGGGTTTTTTCAACACCTCAGCACTGAATCCGGCATCTGTCTTATTGAGAGTTTGAACCTCGTGATAGGTAAGTAATTGAATATTGGAATGATGCGCTACGGCAGACATCTTGGGAGTTGTGATGCAGCTGCAGCAGTCCAGGGTTGGGAAAACTTTACTGAGGGCAATCATTTTGCCGCCAATACTGGCTTCCTTTTCTACCAGTGCGACCTGGTAGCCCTGGTCCGCGAGATCAAGAGCAGTTTGCATCCCGGCGATGCCGCCGCCAACGACAAGAGCATCAACTTGAATTTTTCTCAAGGCAGTATCTCCTCTTTTGTTTGCGACTTTATTAAACCTATTCTTCTAATCATTTTTTCCGAGCCATCAGGCTGCAACCGCTTCCTCTCCAGAAAAGGACGCCATTTCATCCTTGACAAATCCAATTTCCCGGAGCAGCGTGTTCATTTGATTGACTTCTTTCAGGAAAGGTTTGGTACATACTGTACATATCGCGGTTAGCTTCAACCGGCGAGTATCTATACCGTTTTCTTTCATTTTCGGGTAGGTTTTGTTAATTAACTCGGCAGCCCGTTCGGGTCCACCTTTATAAGGACTGTCTGTTCCGCTGTACATGACGATCACACCATCAATACCGCGTTTAAATATCCTGAGATAAAAATCCTCGTTAAACATACTGGGGCAAAGCACTGGCAGAATATAGGTGTTGTTGGGATAGTCTGTGTGCAGCTGTCCCACTGCATCCGCTCCAGCATATCCACCCGAAGTGGTTGCCAGGATGAGAATTTTAGGGGTATTGCAATCTGACATATTTTCCATGTTAACTTCCTCTATGCGGACATAGAAGTATCCCGCAGATCCTTGCTTGCGGGATACTTAGAACGTTTCGGTTTATTTCTTGCGGCGAATGAAAAGTCTTTCGTATCCGTCGGCTACTACTTCACCCAGATACTCGTGACCAACCTTGGCACACCAGCGGGGCATATCATTTTTAGTATTGGGATCGCCGGCCCAAAGCTCAAGTATTTCATCTACTTTGACTTTGCCGATGCTTTTTTTGGCTTCCAGCAGCGGGCCAGGGCAGGCCATCGCCCGGGCGTCAACAACTTCTGCAGCTTCTAATTTTTCTAATTCTTCTGGGGACATTTCTTTCTCCTTGTCTATAATAAAACAAATGGATTAACAGTTTTTTGATAGGATTGGACAGCTCCGGTTGAATTTTGTATCTGCAATCCTGTAGTAGATTTCTCTTCCATCCCTGCGTGAGAGCAAAACACCTTTATTTTTCATCAGCCGAAGATGCTGAGAAGTGTTTTGCATTGAGGCAGTAATCTCCTCTGCTATTTCACTCACAGTTAACTCACGTTTCCCAAGCGCCCAGACAATAAGAATCCTGTGGGCGTTTCCCAAGATACCGCAATATTCCGCCAGTTCCTGGGCTTCTACAATCTCATTAGGCTTCATAATTAACTCTCAATCAATTAAATGATTATTTAATTACAGGACAATTGATAGTATAGGATTGAGGTCTGTTTTGAATAAGTGCAATTAATCACAAATGCTATCGGGACTGTGAATGAGTAGTTATAGAAGAAACCTATAACCCTCCTTGATTGGATTTTCCACCGACAAAGATTCCCAGTTAATCGTTTTAAATACCCTGTTAGTTGATTGGATCTTTAGGGGGTCAAGGATTTTGAATACTAAATACTGCCTGCTGGTAATTTGGTTTACACCTTGTTAGAATACAAGGAAATAGCTGGAGGAGAAATTAATGAGTGAGGAATTCTTTCACGGGAAAACAGTCCTGATCACTGGATCCGGCAGGGGGATAGGCCGCGCGATTGCGCTGCATTTTGCTTCCCTGGGGGCTGATATCGTGGTGAATTATTTTCGGAACAGGGGATCCGCTGAGGAAACCGCCGAGCAAATTTCTGAACTCGGAGTACGATCTGAAATCATCAAAGCAAATGTAGGTGACATAGACGATCTGGAGAAGCTGATTGCTGAAACAGACCGGATTTTTGGCGGCCTGGATATTCTGATCAGCAATGCGGGATCTGGATATAATCGGTCCATTCTTGAGCAGCGTCCCAAAGGCTGGGATTGGACCATGGATATCAATGCCAGGGCATATCTGTTCCTGGCCCAAAAATCTGTTCCATTAATGGAAAAACGCGGTGGCGGCTCGATTGTCAGCATTTCCTCCCCGGGGTCCTTCCGTGTCCTGCCGGAATATGCTGTTGTGGGTGCCAGCAAAGCGGCAATTGAGGCCCTGACCCGCTACATGGCGGTGGAATTTGGCCCAAAGAATATTTCTGTGAACGCAGTCTCTCCCGGTATAGTTGCCACGGAAGCCCTGCAGCACTTTAATACGATGCAGGATGAGGATTTATTGGTAGAGATCGCGGACCAAACACCTGCTGGGCGGATCGTTGTGCCGGAAGATGTGGCATCGATTGTAGCATTCCTTTGTTCTCCGGGCGCATTCATGATCAGAGGGCAAATCATCATTGCAGATGGTGGTTTTACTCTACCGGCCAGCGGATTACAACGGCCGAGCTGAGTAAAAATTATCCGTATTGATCATAGTGGATAGGAATTCGGAAAAATCTTTTCAAGAGAATTAGGCATGAAAGTGATAAGGAAATCTTTTCGATTGAGAGAATAATCACGTCCTTGATATATATTCGAATTATGTTATACTCCACTTCCAAGTGATAATATTCTTTTATCATAATTCCCAGAATATAATTTAATATCTTTTTCCTCTTATAAATTGGCTATTGGTACCTTTGAATCGTATATAAAATAACCGGGTAAACCCCCTAAGAGTTGGAAGGGAAATCCCGATTGTACGAGCAGTAAACAAGTAGATCTTTTTCGGTTAGATGTTAATAACTGCAGTTGATGACCAGAATTATCTATAATCATGACTTGTACAGGAATTTTTCTTCGATAAAAAAGGAAGGAGGTGAATTGGAGATTGTACGAATATCCTTTATTTACAATTTAGTTTTTAAGAAATTTCCCTAAGGAGGAAAACAGTATGTCTAAGAGATATTATCTATTTAGTATCGTAATCGCCCTCAGCTTGATCCTGGCTGCATGTGGTGGTGGAGCGAAAGCTCCCGATGTCTGTGCCGAAAACCCTGATGAATCAGTTTGTGCTGTTATTGATGAAGGCAGCACCGTTAAAATTGGTTACGCAGGACCTATGGCTGGCGACTACTCTGCCTTTGGAACCGACATCTCCAATGCTGGTTTGCTGGCAGTAGATGACGCTAATGCCGATGGTGGAGTGGATGGCTTTGAGTTCGAATTGCTGGTAGAGGATACCCAGGGAAGTGGTGAAGGTGGCGCCTCTGTTGCGAACCTTTACGTTTCTGATCCTGATGTGGTTGCAATTGCCGGCCACACTTTCTCTGGTTCCGCAGCAGCTGCAATCCCCATCTACAATGCAGCCCGACTTCCGATGCTTTCCCCATCTGCAACCCGTGCTGACCTCACCGAAGGTGACCAGGATGTTTTCAACCGCATCCCCTTCACCGATGACCTGCAGGGTCAGTTTGCTGCAGAGTACCTCTATAATGTTTTAGGTGTGACCAAACTTGCTGTCATGCATGATGGTGATGCGTATGGTAAGGGTGTTGCTGAGAGAGTTCAGCAAGTATTTATGAGCCTTGGTGGTGAAGTTGTTGCCGTAGAAGCCATCACTCCCGGTGAGACTGACTACAGCGCTGTTTTGACAGATATTGGTTCCGCTGATCCCGAAGCCATTTACTTTGGTGGATACTATCCAGAATGTGCTGTGATCGCCCAAGGTATGCCCGTTGCCGGTATGGAGGATGTGATCCTGTTCAGCGATGACGGTAGTTATGGTGAAGCCTTCATCGAACTAGCTGGTGACCTATCAGAAGGTGTCTACGCTGCTACTGGCGCACCGCTAGAGAGTGCCCGCAAGGCAGAGTTTGATGCTTACTTCGAGAGCGTTTATGGTGATGCTCCTGGCGCAGTCTCAACCTTCACCTGGCATGGTTATGACGTCGTAGACGCTCTAATCCAGGCTATCAAATCTGTTGCTATCCTCGGCGACGATGGAAATCTTTATATTCCTCGTGAAGCTCTGGTAGATGCAGTCAATGGACTTGAAGGCTATCAAGGTCTGACTGGTGTACTGACCTGCAATGGTGGTGAGTGCAATGCTTCTGGCCCATCCTTCCAGGTAGTGCGAGATGGCGTCTGGGTTATTCCCTAGCCACTAAGTCTGTTTCAGAACCATGATACAACACTGCGAGGCAAGCTTTTCATGCTTGCCTCGCTAATCCCTTTATAGTAATGGATATATCAAAGACTAAAGAAGGTTTTTATGAGTGAGACAAAACCCAAAAAATCAACCGGACGCATTAACTCGTTTACGATTATCCAAGCAATTATTTCTGTGTTATTTCTTGCGTTTCTATCCTGGCGGTTGTATAACGTGATAAATTCTGGTGTATACGGGCCGGATACCTGGGTGAGATTTGCCTTGAGTGGGCTGATCATTGGCAGTGTCTATGCCTTGATCGCCATCGGGTACACACTTGTATATGGAATCCTTTTTATGATTAACTTCGCCCACGGCGAAATCATGATGATTGGCGCTTTTTCAGGATATTTTGTTTTTGAAGCCCTGAAATCAGTACCTGTAGCCGCCACCGGATTGAGCTTTTTGGATTCTTATCAAATTATCTCTGTAGTACTGGCATTTATTGTAGGCATGTTCATGGCTGCCCTGTCTGGTTATTTTTTGGAGCGGATTGCTTACCGCCCTCTTCGCGGAGCACCCAGACTTATTCCACTGATCAGCGCCATCGGTGCTTCTATCTTTCTGCAAAACGCCGCCCAGGTTATGTTTGGGCCAAAACGCAGAACTTATTACAATCCCATGTCCTTGTCCCGTAGTCAGGGTTGGCGGATCCCGATAGGTGGAGAAGAGGTTATTCTTACCTATACAGGTGTATTGACCTTTGTATTGTCTATCTTTCTCCTGATTGCCCTCTATACCCTGGTTATGAGAACCCGCTATGGCAGATCTATGCGCGCCGTGGCTGAGAATAAACAAACCGCTGCATTGATGGGAATCGATGTAGACCGGATTATCAGCAATACATTTATTATCAGTGGTGCTCTGGGGGGAGCAGCAGGAGTGATGTGGGGAATTCACAACGGGATCATTTATCACTATGTGGGCTTCATCCCTGGACTGAAAGCTTTTACAGCTGCGGTTCTGGGGGGTATTGGTAATATCCCGGGAGCCATGGTTGGCGGGATATTCCTGGGAATTGTTGAATCACTTGGGCCTGCTGTCCTGGGAATAGACTTCCAGCTTAAAGACGTGATTGCATTTTCAATCTTGGTTCTGGTATTGATCTTCCGTCCATCGGGCATTATGGGTGAAGTCTTATCGGAGGAGAAAGTCTGATGAAGGATCTAATTAAACAGGGTTTGCGGTTAGGCTTGGTATTTGGAGTTGTGATCATCTTCTTGATCTTGTTTGGTCTAACAACAACCTTATCTGATATTTTGGGTGATTTTGTTAATCTTGACTCCAATACCCGCACTGGTAACTCAAGCGGCTTAATGATCATTTTTGCCATATTGAGCTTGTGGGCAGGATCCAGGGCTTCAGCGGCGGATAGATCAAAATGGAAATCCGCCCTGGTCTCTGGAGCAGCAGCAAGTTTGGTCATCGGTTTATTCGTTGCTGCTTTTATACTCCTGGTAGGATTCCTGGACAGCAAAGAGATTGCCATGCGGGATTATCTCGCCCAACTGGATCACCTTTCCATCCAATTTTTACTTTTCGGAAGAAGTCTCATTCCAGGTGTTTTAATGACCTTTGGGATTTTCTTCTTTTTTGGAATCCTGGGAGCTTTGTTAGCCTATTGGTTTGAAGCCAAGAATGCGGGCGAGGTCATCCAGAAGCAAGTCTTTATTTTGAAGGAAAAGGTACTGGATTCCAAACTTGTAACTCAGTATAAAGAAAATCCCATATCCAAATGGATTGGATATGGGATTTTAGGTATTGTGGTATTTCTGATGCCCCAGTTTTTGGGTAAATATTGGAACTATGCCATGGGAACAGTTGGTATTTATGTGTTAATGGGATTGGGTTTGAACATAGTAGTTGGATTAGCCGGATTGCTTGACCTCGGTTATGTGGCATTCTTTGCCATTGGCGCATATACTGCGGGTTTGCTTACTGCACCCGCGCCGATCGCCCTGCAAATCGGCTTCTGGCCTGTGTTGATTCTGAGTGTGGTGTTTGCTGCCTTTGCTGGAATCATCCTTGGGATACCAGTTCTCCGAATGAGAGGGGATTACCTGGCAATTGTTACTCTTGGGTTTGGCGAGATTATCCGCGTCCTGATCAGAAGTGATATGATGTCGCCCTATTTGGGCGGCCCTCAAGGCATCCGGGATATTGCGGGACCAAGTTTTTTTGGATTATCTATTAACACTGAAAAAGCTTACCTTTATTTGATCATCCTGGCTATCTTATTGACAATTGTCTTTACCAATTCCCTGCAGAATTCCCGGGTAGGACGGGCCTGGATGGCAATGAGAGAAGATGAAACAGTTGCTCAAGCGATGGGCATTAATACGTTTTATTACAAACTGATGGCATTTGCGACAGGCGCTGCCTTCGCAGGATTAGGAGGAGCCTTATTTGCGGCTAGGAACCAATACACCGGCCCTGCGGACCATACTCTGATGGTTTCAATTAATGTGCTCTGTCTGTTGATCGTTGGCGGGATGGGCAGTATACCTGGAGTGATCATCGGCGCTTTTGTTCTCAAAGGCCTACCGGAGATCCTTCGTGAGCTGGAACTCTACCGTCTGCTTGTATTTGGCGCTCTGTTGGTCATTATGATGATTATTCGTCCAGAAGGGATTTGGCCCGCACCGCGCAGGAGGATGGAACTTCATGAAAAGGAGTTGGAAATTCTCCCAACTGATGATAGTTTAGTAGGGAAAGAGGGTTAGCAGATGAGTATTCTAGAAACCCGTAATGTAACCAAACGTTTTGGTGGTTTATCTGCTGTCGATAATGTTACTCTTCAGATTCCCGAAGGGTCGATTTATGCCATTATTGGTCCTAACGGAGCTGGAAAAACCACCTTATATAACTGTATTACTGGATTTTACCCTGCTGATGAGGGTGATATGCTGTTTAATGGTCAATCCCTATTGGGTTTATCTCCTGATAGAATTACCAAGCTGGGTATATCACGAACATACCAGAATATCCGCCTCTTCCCGGCTATGACAGCCCTGGAAAATATCCTGGTAGGTGCTCACCCTCAATTAAAATCTAATTGGGTTGATGCGATCCTTCGTACTCCCAGGCAAAGAGCGGAAGAGAAAAAGGCTCTCGAAAAAGCCCAGGATTTACTGAATTTTGTGGGATTAAAAGGCAAAGGCGATTTATTAGCTAGCGGTTTACCCTATGGTGAACAACGCCGTTTGGAAATGGCCCGGGCGCTGGCGAATAACCCTAAGATCATATTGCTGGATGAACCCACTGCTGGAATGAATCCCAATGAATCAGTAACCATGATGCGCTTTATTGAAAGTTTGCGGGACGAATTGAAGATCACAATCCTGTTGATCGAACATGATATGAAAGTAGTTATGGGCATCAGTGAGTTTATCTATGTATTGGATTTTGGCCAGTTAATTGCTAAAGGAACCCCGGGAGAAATTCAGAAGAATCCCCAGGTAATTGAATCATATTTAGGACGGGGAGCTGCCTGATATCAAGGCAATGCACTCCAAAGTGGAATGATATTATGGCGATGCTAGAAGTAAATAACATACATACTTATTATGGTAATATCCACGCCCTGAAAGGTGTCTCGATTACCGTTGAAGAAAAGGAAATCGTGACTTTGATTGGAGGGAACGGGGCGGGTAAAACGTCCACCCTGCGGACGATCAGCGGGTTGCTTAGTCCTCGATCTGGAGATATCTATTTTGAAGGTGAAAAGATTTCAGGTACACCAGCGCATGAACTTGTGTACAAAGGAATTACGATGGTTCCGGAAGGGCGGGGGATATTTGCCAGGCTTACTGTTTTTGAAAATCTGGATATGGGGGCTTATTCCCAACCTGACCGGTCCAGATTTGATGATGATCTGGACAGGGTGTATCAGTTATTCCCCCGACTGAAGGAACGGGCAAAACAGGTTTCAGGCACACTGTCTGGTGGGGAACAGCAAATGCTTGCTACAGCTCGGGCCTTAATGGCAAACCCCAGATTGCTGTTAATGGACGAGCCGTCCATGGGTTTGGCTCCTATCCTGGTGGAAAGCGTTTTTGAGACTATCCAGGCCATTAACAAAACCGGGACAACAATTTTATTGGTAGAACAGAATGCTACAGTGGCCTTGGCGGTCGCTGACCGCGGATATGTGCTCCAGACAGGAGAAATCGTTCTTAAGGACAGCGCTGAGAATTTACGCCAGGACGAAATGGTTCAGAAGGCCTATCTAGGGATGGAATAGGCCGGGAAACCGGTTACTTAACAGTCCTGTGGTGTTAAAATACACCACAGGATTTTTTATTTCTGGAGACTTAATGATATGCCACGAGCAGAAATTATAACCATTGGAACTGAATTATTATTGGGGGAAATTGTCGATACTAACACACAAGTAATCGCTCTTGCTTTGCGGAAGATTGGTGTGGACGTTTATCGAACAGGCATGATTGGGGATAATCCTGATCGAATTGCTGGAATGTTGTTGGAAAGCGTTCAGAGAGCAGATATCGTGATTCTGACCGGGGGGCTTGGCCCGACAGTTGATGATCCAACCCGTCACGCTATTGCCCAGGCTTTTGACCTTGATCTGGTTTTTCATCCGGATCTGTGGGATGAGATTGTCCGCCGGTTCGAAAAATATGGCATCCAACCACCAGAGAATAACAGGCAGCAGGCTTATTTACCATCTGGAGCCGATAGCCTTCCAAACCCCAGGGGAACAGCTCCCGGCATTGCCCTGGATATTCAAGATACCCTGATCTATGCAATGCCCGGTGTGCCAGGAGAGATGGTGGGAATGGTTGATGAACAGGTAATTCCCAGGATCACCAAACACTTTGACTTGACTGGTGTGATCTTGATCCGCAATATCAGGGTGGAGAAGATTGGTGAATCCCGGATCGATGAATTGATCAGTGATCTGGAAGAATTAGCGAACCCAACTGTAGGATTGGCAGCCGGAAAAGGTTATGTTCTGGTGCGAATCACAGCCAAAGCTGAAAACGAGGAAGTGGCAGAGGCTTTGCTGGAGGATCTTGAAAAAGAGATCCGGGAACGTTTATCGGATTGGACAGATTTGGATCCAGGAAAATTATAGGGATGATGAAATTAAGGTTATTATCCCCATAACAAGACAGCTGTGAATCCTGCCAGCAGGGGGACTAATAGTCCGATCGTCCAGCGAATGGCTGTAAAACGCCACCCCATAAAGGGAAGTTCAAAGCTGATTGTCAGAAGCGATTGGGTTGACCAGCTTGTGATGAGAGAGATTGCCGGGCCGAGACCGGCCCCGGCCTGGACCAGAACGGCGATAATTGGGAAAACAACATAAGGTCCACCTGGAAGAAGAGTACCAAAGAATTCGGCTGCTATGATACCCCGCCAGCCTGAATCAGGCCCGATCCAGGCGGTCACCAGGTCTTTGGGGGAGAGTATATTTACAAATCCTGCGATAATAAAGGCCAGAATAATTAACAGACCGTTCTTTTTTGTAGTTGACCAGGCTAACTGAGTTCCCCGTTTGATCGAATCTGCTCCCTTTTTCCAACTGAAAATCAACAAGATCAGAGTGATAATCCAGAGAATGATTGTAGAGGTACTCATTCTTTAACATTCTCCCGGATCTTTTGAATATATCCACCGAAAAGCCATTCGACCAGAATACCAAGCAGCGGTGGGATTAAAAAAGTAATCAAATATCGTCGAATGGTGATACTTGATCCGAGGAGAGCAAATTCATAAGGGAGCCTGGATACTGACCAGAGATTCTTAGCGGATATAAAAGCAACCAGGACTCCCAATCCTGCGCCAGAGGATAAAAGAGCACCAGCGATGGGGTAGTAGACATAAGGTCCACCAGGAATGAGTCCACCTCCCAGGCAAGCCAGCAGTATCCCTTTAATGCCGGCTTCCTGTCCAAGCCAACGAGTAATAAATTCTTTTTTTACCAAGGATTGAATCAGGCCTGCTGTTAAAAAGGCGGCCACCAGCAGGGGGATCTCCGTGACGAAGATAGTGATTCCGTTTTTGATTCCCTCATATATTAAATGCCATCCCCCTCGTGAATAAGCAATCAATGCCAGAATCAAGATCACAACAAGAAGCAGGGAGGATATCCAGTTTTTTTTCAGGAAGGATCGCATAGGTGATTATTTATCGGTTGGCAGGATAACAGTGAAGGTAGTTCCTACATTCACTTCACTGGTAAGTGTTATCTCACCACCATGGTCTGTGATGATCTGTTTTACAACGGACAGCCCCAGCCCTGTACCGGGAACCTGATCCCGGTGGCTTCTTACCCTGTAGAATTTTTCGAAGATCAGAGATTGTTCATCTTCAGGGATGCCCAATCCTGAATCGGAAATCGAGATGATAACCTGTTTCTTCTTTGCCAGGGCCTTGAGGGATATCTCGCCACCTTCATGATTGTATTTGACGGCATTATTAAGTAAATTTGTAAGGGCTTGTTTTAGCTGCTTCCGATCACCTGTGACACGGGGGAGTGTCTCTGGCAGATCAAGGTTGAACTTGATGGCTTGATGTTGAGTGTCTGAGAAGAAGATATCGTAACATTCAGTAAGCAGTTCGCGGATGCTAAACTCAGAAACAGAATATTGTTTTCTTCCGGATTGCAAACGAGCCAGGTCCAGGAATGATGTTGACATATCGGACAGCGCATCTATTTCCGCTTCCATAATATCGATCATCTTCTTCTTTTGTTGATCATCTACTCGGTTACTTTTTAACAAATGAGTAGCCGCATTCAAAGCAGAAAGGGGTGTGCGGATCTGGTGGACAAATTCACCGATCAGATCAGACTGCAGGAATAAACGCGAGTTATCGATAGCCACTGTGGCCTGGGCTCCCAATGCCAGCATAATGTCCTGATCTTCTCGGGTGAATTTTCCTCCCCTTTTATTAATCACTTCAAGCACACCGATCACTTTTCCCTTTGACAAGAGAGGTATACCCATGAGTGAATCGGTTTTGATATTTGTCATAGTGTCAATATCGTTGAAATGTCGTACATCCTTCTGGGGGTCATCAACGATAATTGGTTTTTGGTTTTTAACAATCCAACCAGCTATACTTTCCTCGAGAGGAACGACCAATCCCCGTTTGAGCCCTGTGTCCAAATTGGTCGCAGCCTGGAAGTAAAGTGTGTTCTTTGCGGGATCGAACATCAAGATGGAAGCCTCTTCTGAATCTGAAACCTCACTGGCTGCATTCACAATCTTGGATAGCAGGATATTGAGATCCAATTCCGATGCCAGGTCACAAGATATATTGATGAGTTTTTGATAGCTATTTATCAGGGTCGGTTTGGTTTTATTCTTTTTCATTGAGTACCTTCGCGGTGAGGAGGGGTAAAACTTCAGCCAGATCTCCCTGCAGGCTGACGTCAGCCTGTTCATCAAGATGAGTATGGGAATAATTCAGGATGATGATCTTTGCTCCATTCCCGAGAGCTGTTAACGGCAGATCACATGCCGGTGTCACAGTCAGAGAGGAGCCCAGGATTAATAACAGGTCGCAGGCCATAATCTCTTTTCTGGCAGACCTCCATTTCTCTGCTGGAAGCTGCTCTTCATAAAGAATGATATCCGGTTTCAGCAGTTCTCCGCAGTAGGGGCAGTATGGTTTTTTGGCATCGTTTAATAGGGCAGTAAGAATTTCCTGACTGGTATTTACCTGCTTATAACAGCCCAGACAGGTGAGCGTTTGATATGTGCCATGCACTTCAATGACATTCTTTGAGCCAGCTTTTTGGTGCAAAGCATCAATATTCTGGGTGATAATGGCTTTCAGAAAGTTATTCTCTTCCAATCTGGCGAGAGCATGATGGGCCGGATTTGGGTCCGCCGCGAATAACCTGCCTACAAATGGTCGCAACCAATCATAAAAACGGTCAGGATGATAGCGAAAAGCACTCAGGGAAGCAACTTCCATAGGTGAATATTTAGTCCAGATACCACTGCCCGGTGAACGAAAATCGGGAATCCCAGAAGGTGTGGAGATTCCAGCACCAGATAATGCAACACAATAATTCGCCTCACAGATCAGGTTTGAGGCTTTTTGGATCAGGGTATTATTTTCTGTAATGGGAAGCATAATCCAGTTAATCCAGGACCAGTTTCGCAAGGCTACGGAATTGATCTGCCGTCATGCTCTCTTCAGGACGCTGAATGATGGGTATATTTTTCAGAGCTGCTTGATAAGCCAGTTCTGGTACTGGTGTAAACATCTGGTCAATCTTTCTCTCCAGCTGGTTTTCAGCTTGTTCCCAACTGAGCTGCACGCCAGAAATCTGCCGGTTGATTAAAATTGTCACGAAACGGCTCTCTCCTATCCCGCTGTTGATCAAGTCTTGGATCAGGATTCTGGTCTGGATAATATTTGCAGGTGCTGGTTCCAGGCAGATCAGGATCTTGTCACACACTGGAAGGATTTCTGAGTTGATCGGTGTTAACGAAGGACCAAGGTCTAGTATGGTATAAGCAGCCCACTTGGGGAGCTCTTGTGCGATCTGGTGAAATTGCTCCACATGAGTGATGTATTTTGAATCCGAAGGATGATGGGATGATAAAAGGGTCTTAATACCGGATTTATGTTCCATAAAAATGTTCGGGAAGAAATCAGATATATCGCTTCCAGGTTCTTCATCCAGTAATTTGATCAAGCCGCTGGTGTTCTGCATGTCAAGATCCATACCGATCGTTCCCTGGCCGGGCCTGAAATCAGATAGAATGACCTCTTGATCTGATTGATTGTGAATTTCAATCGCCAGGTTTGTTGCCAGAGTAGAGTTGCCAAGACCACCTTTGGCAGATATGATGCCGATCAGAGTGCCTTTCTCAACAACTGATGTTGCGGAAGCTGAGGAACGTTGTGGAGCACGTTTTAAGACGGAATTAACCTGGGCAAATAATTCTCTGGGGCGGGCAGGTTTGGTGATGTAGGCATCCGCTCCGGCCTCCAGGCCCTCTACTTTGTCATCCACTTGACTGCGGGCAGTGAACATGATAATGGGAGTGTTTTCAGTGGCTGGATTGGCACGGATGGACTTGGCGATCTCATAACCATTGATATCCGGAATCATAACGTCCAGAAGGATCAGGTCAGGATATTCCTTGTTAGCCAATTTAAGGCCTTTCTCCCCGGTTGTGGAAGCCAGGATACGAAAACCTTTCCTCTCAAGCATGATGCCAACAAGCTTTAAGGTATCAATATCATCATCAATGATTAGTATCGTTTGTGCCATGATGCACCTCAGGGTTAACGATCAAAACCTGTTAATAATTTATACCATAGATTATAATGTGAAAATGGTATTCAAATCCCTCGAGCAAGTGCTTCCACTTATCGAACCGCCAATTGTTGTTGGAATCTCCGGTGGATTAGATAGTATGGTCCTTCTGCATGCCATGCAGACAAAAGGTTATACACCCATAGCTGCTCACTTCAATCATAAACTTCGAGATGAAGCTGACCAGGAAGCACAATTAATCCAAACTTATTGTTTGGAAGTTGGCCTTCCATTTCGGTCTGGGTCTGGGAATGTGCGCCAATTCGCAGGTGAAGGAGGATATTCCATCGAGGAAGCAGCTCGTATTCTGCGCTACCAATTTTTATTCGAAGTGGCAATTATTGAAATGGCTGGAGCTGTGGCAGTTGCCCATCACGCGGATGATCAGGTAGAAACAATACTGATGAACCTGCTCAGAGGCGCAGGCACCAAGGGTTTATCCGGGATGCAGGTTGTATCCATCCCTAATCCCTGGCATGATACTATTCCGCTTGTTCGACCTCTTCTGGAGGTTTCAAAAAGTGAACTGGTTGCCTATCAGCTTGAAAATCAACTCCCAGTAATCGAAGACCTGTCTAATAAGGACGAGATCTATTTTCGCAATAAGATCCGCCATACGTTGGTCCCACTCCTGGAGAAACTTACTCCTGGATTCCATCAACGTCTGCTGCAGACGGCCCAGATACTGTCTGCAGAAGATCAGGCGTTAGAGTATTTTTGTGATATCGCCTGGAAAAATTGTCGACACAGTCAGGGTGCCAGTTATATACAGCTTTCCCGTAATGGGCTGCTGGATTATCCGGTGGCTGTTCAAAGACGTTTGATCCGCAAGGCTTTAAGAACCCTCCGTCCGGATTACCTCGAATTGAGTTTCTTACAGGTTGAGGCTGCCCTGGATTTTGTTAGGAATCCAACCCGTAAATCCACTAATTGGGTAGCCAAGGTTAATCTTTCTCAATCCCCCAAAATGGTGGTGTTATCAACCTGGGAAACAGATGTGGTTAAAAATCAGTTTCCCCAGCTCTTGGGTCATGATCATTACCAGATTCCGGATCAGGGAGAGATCTCCCTGGGAAATGATTGGTTCCTGATCATATCTCCCGTAGAATATTCCCCGGATCAGTTCGATCGAACTGAAATCCCGGGTGAAGATTTCCTGGTCTGGATGGATCGATCCGCAATAACAGGGAAAGCTGTACTTAGAACCCGCAAGGATGGAGACATGATCAAGCCCCTTGGTATGGGGGGCAGTTCAATGAAAGTGTCGGATATGATGATCAATGAGAAGATCCCGGCCTCCTATCGGGAAGACTGGCCCTTGATCAGTAGAAATGACATGGTTCTTTGGGTTCCAGGGGGAAGGTTAAGTCAAGAAGCGAGTATCACCAGGGAAAGTGATTCTTTGTTGGAACTGAAGTTCATCCGCCGGAAATAATAAAACGAAAAAATATCAGATTACAGTTTCTATTTCCTCAAGATTCTCTTCTGAGGACTCATTTTTGCTCAGGATCTGAAGTTTGCGGCTGATCTCGCGCCATTGCACTTCAGATATTCCCAGTTTCTGTCTGATCTTATTTGGATCCATTCCTGATCGCCAGTCCTGAACTGCACAGGTCCAGCGGCACATGGAGAACGAGACCCGTTTTGTGATGCCTGCATCCTTACCGAGATCTTCCAGAATATATTCCAGCATGCGGGCAGACCAGGGAAAAAGACGATCATCCAGGTTGTGGTGGAGACGATATTCCTGATAAGCTGCAATCCAATCCTGGCTGAGTTTTAATTTTCTTTCTTTATATCGATTCTGGGGGCTTGCGTAACGGATGAAAACCAAAGGATCTTCCGGAGGGTCAAGCTGGATGTGATTGGGACTTAATGATAGACATTCACCTTTTTTAATACCGGTTTCCAGAATGAGTTTAAATAACAAGTAGGAACGCAGATCCGGATCTGGTTTTTGACGGTACGCCAGGGCGGTATTGAGGATGTTTTCCGTCTCTTCAGGGGATAAAATCTCTGGAATGGGACTGCGGACAGATTTTTGAACTACTTGTTCTGCCGGGTTGGAGGGAATCACTCCACCTTCATGCAGCCAGCGAAAGAAGGATTTAAGGGAAGTGATCCTTCGTGCGAGTGTTTTTGGACTGCAGGGTACATCACGCTCGTGTTCCATCCAGCGCAGAAAGTTATTCAGATCTGCCAGACTGATCTCACCGACCTGGCGATCAGGGGGCAGGTAGGAGGCAAAGAGCCGTAAATCACCCAGGAAGGCAGTGATAGTATGGGGTGAACTGCCCTGATCATTCAGATAGATCTCCCAGGCCTGGAGGGCGGGAGCGAGAGTGATCCTGGGATTGATTTGGAAAACGCCTTCGTTGATCATCTCCGTAATCCTTTCGTATAGCCAATACCATAAGTTTACACGAGGGCTTTCACCCTGTCAATAGAGAGGGTGAGTCCTGCTTCAGCCAGAAAACTCCCTGGAGTTTATGGATTTTGCAGTGTGACTGTTCCGGCTTTGGTATCAATGGTAAAGGAAAGCTGGGGACCCTGGCCTTCCAGGTAGTATTCATTCCCTACTTGCTCCCAATTACCTGAAATGTTCACTTTGGAAAAAGGACCTTCAAAATTCACCCGGGCGGGTACACCATCTGGAACACCGATCACCAGTCGGCTTAGTCCAGTTTCAATAAAGATGGATGCGTCCCGCTGCAATAAACCTGAAAAGTCCAGGTTGTAATTCCCGGCACCGCTTTGAAAGATCATGGTCTGGAAATTGGCGTTGGCCAATTTATCCATAGTGATGTTAGAGGCTCCTGTCTCATATCGGAACGCGTTCATAGGGGTGGTGTTGGGTGTAGAAAACTTTAGCTTTACATTTGCTGCCCCATCTGCGATGTGCAAATCGCTAATAGCCAGACCACCGAATTCAAAATCACCGCTGTAACCACCTGCTTTGATACTTAATTCGATAGGGTGGTTCTTTATGGCGATGCTCCATTCATTTTTGATGGTCTCATTGATTGTGGGCACGGCATTGAACTTCAGGTTACCCTGTTTTAATGTCACTCCATTTTCATCGACTGTCACTTCCGGTTTAAAATCAGACACATTATAGGTTGCAGTGCCTGAGAGCAGATTCTCTCCGGGATTGGGAAGCAAGGTCATTTTTCCGGCGCCGAATGACAAATTGACGTCCAATGGTATTGGCGCGTCTGGGATAGGTACCTGGATATTATCGGTTACCGAGGGACCGGTTTTTTGTTCTGTTTTAAAAGGTAGTTCAATGTTGATTCCACATCCAGTGAGAGGAATCGCCAGCAGAACAAGCACAAAAATACTTCGTAGGGACACTTTCATAACAAACTCCTCAGCTTTTTAGCTGATATAGGTTTTCTATTTGATTTAACAGTGCAGGATTCATTCCAAAGGGAAGATAGGTTCCTGATCGCCCAAAACAGGTTCGGGTTTTGTGATATGGACCTGGATAAAGGCCATCATACAAGCAGGAATCTCACGAACATTCCAATACCCTTCTTCGCGGTAAGGCCGCAGATCCGCTGAGACTCCTACAGATTTCACCCCGAGGGTTTTGCAGGTATATAAAGCCCGGGATAAATGGAAATTCTGGGTGACCAGGATAATATTATCCAGCTGGAAGATATCCCTGGCCCGATAGCAGGTATCATAGGTCCTGCGGCCGGCGTAATCCAGCACGATATCTTCTTCCGGCATACCAAGTTCCAGGGCATAGGCTTTCATTGCGCCCGGTTCATTGTAATTAATGAAGCGGTTATCTCCGCTCATAAGGACTTTTTCGACCTTCCCGGATTGGTATAGGATAACTGCTGTTTCCACCCGGTCCTTTAATACTGTTGTAGGTCCGCCAGAAGAAGTTAAACCTGCGCCAAACACAACAGCTGCCCGGGCAGGGGGTACATCTTCTGCTGAATAGATTTGTTTTCCTGCTTGCTGCACCATAATGACGCGCGGGGCGCCGATCAGTACGATAATTATCAACAGCAGCAGATAGAGGATCATTTTTCTTCTTTTCTTAAACACGTGCGAATTGTACCATGAGAAGTTTTTTCAACAGGCTATCTAATCCAATCTTAACATGCAGGGAATTGGGAATTTCTGGCGTGAGATCAGCAAAAATTGAGTAAAAAGGGATCAGTTATTCCCTTCGTAATAGGCTTTGATCGCTTCCTGATAGACCTTTTGGATGGGTATATGATTCTCCCGGGCTAATTTTTGACAATCTTCAAACTCGGGAGATACTTTTTGATAATTGGTCCCTTCCCCAGCAACCTTAATTCTGACCACTCCATAAGTAGTTGATACTTCTTGGATAATCCTGGGAAGTGAATATCTGTCAACTAACGTTTGCCTGATACCCAGCGTGCTAGTCTCCTGAAAAAGAATATCCTTCATATCTTGTACGTTTTGAATATTTACCAGGACCTGGATCTGAGTACCAGGACGGTTCTTTTTCATCTGAACTGGAAGCAGGCAGACATCCAGTGCTCCTGCATTAAATAATAAATTCATAACATAAGGATAAATCTCCGGGTTCATATCGTCCAGATTACTTTCCAACAGGATTAATTTTTCTAGGGTCTGATTTCTTTTTTCCGCTATTTCTCCAATCATCACCCGGAGCAGGTTTGGTATTGGCAAATCACGGGTTCCAGCCCCATATCCTATTTTGTCAATCGTCATCTCCGGGGGTGGGGAAAAATCATCCACAAGCTCAGCCAGCAAGGCAGCTCCAGTTGGTGTAATGAGTTCAGCTTTAATTTCAGTTTTCCTTACCGGCAAACCCTTTAATAATGCAATAGTAGCTGGGGCCGGCAGGGGGATCTGACCATGTGCACCATCGATAAAACCGCTGCCCAGGGGAATGGGAGAAGCATATATGTGAGACACACCTAGATAGTCGAGGGCCAGCAGCGCTCCGGTCACATCAACTATGGTGTCAGTGCTGCCCAGTTCATGGAGGTGGATTTGATCAACCGGTTTGTTATGAATGCCCGCTTCTACAGCCGCGATCTTTTGAAAGATCTTGGTTGCCCTGTCGCGGATCGGTCCAGGAAGAGAACTATTTTGGATCACATCAAGGATTTCTTTCAAATGTCTTTCTGGGGGTTGTTTGCCTACCTGGATATCTACTTTAGTAGCTTGAAAACCATTTTTATTTATTGAGGCAGACTTAAGTTCGAATTCGTCTAACTTCAAACCAGTCAGCATCTCAGCCAATTTATCAGCTGGAACACCAGCGTCAATCAGTGCAGCCAGGATCATATCACCGCTCGCTCCGCCGATCAGGTCAAAGTAAAGGACTTTCATTTGTTAATTCTCCTCAAAATCGAATGTGCGTATACTGCCGCACCAAACCCATTATCAATATTCACGACAGCGATACCCGGAGCGCAGGCGTTTAACATGGCCAGCAGGGCAGCGACCCCCTGGAAATTAGCGCCATACCCGACTGATGTCGGTACACCAACAACCGGGCAGGAGACCAGGCCGCCCACAACACTGGTGAGAGCTCCTTCCATTCCGGCAACACTGATGATCACGTCTGCTTCGGTAAGCAGCGCGTGCTGGTCAAGAAGGCGGTGCACTCCTGATACACCAATATCGTAGGCCCGGATCACCCGGCTGCCCAGGAATTCCAGGGTCATTGCAGCTTCTTCGGCCACTGGCTGGTCAGAGGTGCCTCCAGAGATTACCATTCCAAAAGGGGCATCATCCTCGGGAAGTGGGCGTTCTCCTCGCGAGAGACGCAGTAATCTAGAAATAGGATCATAGAGGGCTTGAGGCAATCCTTTTTGAACATTACTGGCGGCCTCGGGAGAAAGCCTGGTCCCCAGGACATGGTCATGGTGTTCCCAGAGTCTTTCCATGATCGTAATGATCTGCTCCGGGGTTTTATTCTGGCAGAAGACCACCTCGGGAAGACCCTGCCGGAGATCACGATGAAGATCCAGCCGGGCGAACCCAAGGTTTTCAAAAGGTAATGATTTGAGACGTTTCAGAGCTTCGTTAACAGATAATTCCCCTTTTTTGACAGAGGATAATACTTCTTCCAGTTTAATTTGATCCATTATTCCTTATTCCTTCATTTAAGCTGCCAGACCTAAACCCTAGAATATCAAGGGCAATATAAGAATAACCCATCTCTTTCAGTTTCTGTGTGATCAGTTTCCTGTTATTTAGCAGTATATCAAACATCTCTGGTTGTATTTCTATGCGCGCTATATCACCGTGGTGGCGGACGCGCAGTTGTCGGAAACCAAGCTGAAGAAGGAAATCCTCAGCTTTTTCAATTTTTAATAAGTCTTCGGGTGTGATTTTTGTGCCATAAGGGATCCGGGATGCCAGGCAGGCGGAGGATGGTTTATCCCAGTTGGGTAGGTCCATTTCTTCTGCCAGGCTGCGGATATCTGATTTTGTTAAACCCACTTCCTGAAGAGGACTATATATATCATGTTCAAGTGCTGCCCGGTGGCCGGGTCGAAAATCGCCCAGATCATCCGCATTGCTGCCATCCAGGATGGTTTGAAAACCGTTTTCAGCAGCGTATTTCCGCAGCATTTGATAGCGGTGGTTTTTGCAGACATAACAGCGTTGTTCAGAATTGGCGGCATAATCCGGGAGGTCAATTTCATCACTTGCCATCTCAACCAGGTTTACTCCTATCAAAGCAGCTATTTCGCGGGCTTCCTCAAGTTCCCGGGCTGGTAGTGTGGGAGAAGAAACGATAACAGCTGTAACTTTCTCACCCAGAACTTCCCGGGCAATTTTGGTCAAGAGGGTACTGTCCACTCCGCCTGAATAAGCCACCAGGGTGTGGTCCATCTTGGATAAATATTTTCGCAGAGATTCCAGCTTCTTTTTCATGTCACCTAGTCTACCATTAAGTAAACATCCCGGAGTTTTCAAACCTCCGGGATGTTTTGTTCAAGGGTAGTAAAAAGATCTTTAGACCATACGTTCCCGGACTACAGAGCTGACGTAATCCATCGACGCCACAACCACGGCAATCGCCACCATCTGAGCGCTAGCACCGCGGTAGTTAAGCAGGTTGATATTCTGCTGGAGCAAGAAGCCAATCCCGCCCCCGCCTACAAAACCGATGATGGTGGACATGCGAACGTTGATATCCCAACGGTACATGGTATAGGAAATATAGGGCGGAACAATCTGAGGGACAACAGCATAGATGATAGTTTGCAGGCGGTTGGCTCCTGTTGCCTGGATGGCTTCCAACGGGCCGGACATGATGCTCTCGACCTGTTCGGAGTAGAGTTTAGCGAGGCTGACAATGGTATGTAAGCCGAGGGCTAACACACCGGCAAAGGGACCGATGCCGACTGCAATGACAAAAACAATCGCCATGATTAAAGCTTCTACCGAACGCAAGGCATTTAGGAAGGTGCGGGTAATGTAATAAATCGCCAGACCTGTGGGCAGAGGCTCCTTGGCTTTAGTGAAGATTGCCAGTAGGAGTCCCATCAATCCGCCAACAGCTAATGGACCCCAAAGAGTATATAAAGGATTTTCGATCTGATATAACCACTCAAGCAACTGCCCAAGCAAGACCAGCAGGGTGGCTCCGGCGGTGGACGCAGTAATCAAATTGATGATTTTCAATCCCCTTTCAGCAATTTTCTCTGAGCCTCGTTGCCCGATGCGGCCCATGAAGCTGCCCAGAAAGCCCCCGGCTGCCAAACCTCCGAGAACGGGGATCAGAAGTTTGCTAATATCACTGAGTTGGAAGAGGAAATTTCCCAAAAAACCGAACGAACCCAGGCTATCAGTAAGATTCGCTCCAAGGGTTCTCAACACGCTGATCAGTTGGAATAAGCCATAGAAGCTAAAAACCACTCCTATGAATAACACCGCGATGCGGACCACGCGAATGATGAGAGATGGGGGGACAAGTTCCTCTGGTGGTACAGCCCAGCGAAAGGCAAACCAGATAATGGTCAGGGCTATCACAATACTTGCCAGGTTGACCCATACATTCACACCGATCGAATCGCTGAAATTGCCCAGGGCTTGGATAATCATGAAACCCACTGCTATGCCGATAGGCCAGCCCAGGACAGATAGAGAAATGCTCAACAATGGGCTTTTTACCGGTTTCATCAAGTTGCGGGCAGCAAAGAAACTCATCGGGATGGCGATTATCGTACCGAAGATTGTTGCCAACAAAGCGAGGAAGACCGTCTCAATGATCTTTTCCAATGTGTCCCGAGCAGACTGGCTAAAATGAGGTGCTCCCGTGTTGCGCGAGAGTGAGACGCGTATATATTGCACCTCATCACTTTCGCGGTCAGGAAGATCCATACTGGATATGAAATGGCCCGAAAGATCGGTTTTTACAGATACACGTCCCAGGGTAACAAGATTCTCTTGGTCGCTTCCAGGCACAAAGCGCAGGGGCCCAGATGCACTAGGAGCGAAATTAAATCCCTCGACCGTGATGGTATCACCGCTGCTGGCACAGGCGGGGGTGATAACCAGATAAGGATTGGATTGATCTTGTGATGGAACCTCAGGTATTGAACCACCTTCAGGACATGGGAGGTAAAACGGGGTATTGACGATCTCTTCTGTCTTGTTGTATTCAAAAAAATCGGGTTTAGCCAGTGCTCGGGTTACTCGGATCAGACTATCCTGACGTTGTTCGCTGCTCAGCTCTTCCAAATCTACTCGAGTGATCTGGAACCCGTAGGCCAGGATGATCATAATAAGCAAAGTAATCACCCCGATTTTCAAGGATTTCCATAAGGAGGTTTTGTTCTCTTTTTTATTCTTCATAACTCTTTATCCTACTCGCTCGGCATCGCGGCCGTAGATATCCTTAAATTTATTATCATCGATCTGCTCGGGTGTACCTTCGAAGACCAGCTTACCTTCATTCAAGGCAATCACATAATCGGCATAACGGTGGACGAGATCAAGAAAGTGCAGACTACATAATACTGTAACTCCGTCATTTTTATTTATATCTTCAAGGTGCTTCATGATACTGTGGGCTAAAACTGGATCAAGGCTGGCGACCGGTTCATCTGCCAGGATCATTTCGGGATCCTGCATTAAGGCGCGAGCAATACCTACGCGCTGCTGCTGCCCACCGCTCAGCTCATCCGCCCGGCTCTGGGCTTTGTCAGCGATCCCCACACGCTCCATCTTTTTAATGGCTTTTTCACTATCCTTCTTTGGAAAACGATTCAACAAACTCCAGGTAGGGTTCACATAACCCAATCGACCTGCCAGAACATTTGTAAGTACTTTGGAGCGGTGTACAAGGTTGAAATGTTGGAAAACCATACCGATCTTGCGGCGGATACGGCGCATTTCTTCCGGCGAGGCTTTAGTAATATCTTCACCGTTCCAGATGATCTGTCCCTCTGTGGGTTCGATCAAGCGGTTGATGCAGCGCAGTAATGTAGATTTGCCGGATCCACTCAACCCGATCACCGTCAGGAATTGACCATTCGGTACGTCAAAACTGACATTATCCAGGGCTTTGACACCCCCTTCGTAGATCTTGGTTAGGTTACGAATTTGTAACATTAGCAACTATCCTTATTCATAAATAAGTTCTGGGCGCAATTCACGCCTAAAAAAAGCATATGGGATTGATTTTTCTGATACGTCGAAATTTTTCACTCGGATAAATTTATCACAATTGGGGCAGGGAATTTTCCCTGCCCCAATTTAGTTTAAACAAGATGGGACTACTCTTCCAGCTCGTAGCCAGTTTGAATAACCATCTGACGAACGACATCGTATTCGGCATCGGTAGCAGGCTCAATACCTGTCCAGCCGTAGAAGTCGTTGTTGCCGATTGATGCACTCCATTCTTCAGTATCAGCGAAGGAAAGAAGGGCTGACTCGACCTTGGCGCGGACATCCGCGGGGAAATCAGGACCAAAGGCCAGGGTGTCGTTCGGGACGATCTGGGAGATCGCCAGAACGCGTACTTTCTGTATCACATCAGGAGCCTCGGTGCGAATGTTGGCACGGGCATCCAGAATGCGGTATCCATCGCAGAGGAGTTTACTTCCGTCTTCATTGAGGGCACAGTTCGGAACGACATCAGCAGGAGGTAGATACTGGTCCAGTGTAGTAATGTCGCCAGCGAGGTACTCATCCCAGGTGAAAAGGGGAGGACCATCAGGAGTCAGCGGCACACTGTAAAAGACGGTGCCGAAGTCCACTTCATTGTTGTAGACGGCAGTAACGGTCTGGTTGTGACCACCAGTCTCAATCTCATCACCCCATTTAACACCCAACTCGGTCAATTCAACATAGGGAACCATGTAACCAGAGGTTGAGGCTCGGTAGGGGTAGCCCCAGCTCGCGCCTTCCAGGTCTTCCAGGGTCTGGAAATCGCTATCGCGGGCAACAATGTATTCCGCCCAATATACAGGATATCCGTAGCGAATAGCTTTAAAGGATACGTCCACGCCGCAGAGCTGGCTGGCCAGGGCATAGCCCAAGCCTGGGATAAAGCCCATGGATTTATCCGGGGAAGCGCACATCTCTTCGATGGTCGCTGCGTAGGAGGTTGGTACTGAAACCTCAAAGCTCAATCCAGTGGCAGCAGACAGGGCATCGGCCATGATCTCACCACCGGTAACGATGATGTTGGCATCGACGGACGGAACAAAGAGAACCTGGATTGGATTGGTCTCGCTTCCGAGATCACCTTCGGCAACCTTCAGAGGCCAGGAGGCGTCAATTTCAGCCAACACTGTGTCCTCATCAGCAACACCGGAGAAGAAGTCGGTCATACCGGTCCAGAAGGAGCCTGAACCAACTTCACCGGGCATCAGGTCGGAACCATCAAAGCGTACGGAGGTGGCATTGTTAACGAGTTCGGCAATACCTCTCTCGACTTCGTCGCTGTACCAGTTCAGATCGGTGTCCAGCTGCATTGCAAGAGCGCCGCCGGCAGCTAGCCATTCTTTCAAAGCTTCACCATGGGTGAAGAATTCCATGACAGCGCGGACTTCATCGCGGTCACTGAACATGGCCATGATGTCGCCTGCAACCAGGTATGGGCTACCGTATGCTTCATCAATACCGGGAAGGTAGAAGAAACCATAATCGGTTCCATACTGAACACCTTCGGGGAAGAAGCTGGTGATGAAGTTGCCCTGCTTGTGGAGCCAGCATTTGGGCGGATCTTCAAACATGGGGGTGGGGGCATCACCAAAGAAGGTGGTGACAATGGCTTCAGAACCGCCATAGACGTACTCATCCTTCCATAGGTCGGCCAGAACTTCGAGAGCGTGTTTGACTTCGGGAGAGCTGAAGGGCAGGTCGCCTCTCACCCAGGCGTCATAGTTCTCGAGGGAGGTTGTGCGGAGCATTATTTCTTCCATCCAGTCGGTGGCAGGCCAACCGGTGGCTGCGCCTGACTCGATGCCAACACACCAGGGTGTGTCGCCATCAGCGACGATCTGGTCAGAGAGTGCGATCATTTCATCCCAGGTCTCTGGAATGGTATAACCAGCAGCCTCAAACTGGGCTTGGGGGTACCAGACCTGGCTCTTGGCGTTGAAGCGGTGCCAGACACCAGCAATGATATCGCCATCGGGTCCAGCCATGGTGGCCATGTCCCACCAGCTTTGATTGTAATTATCAAAGGAGGATTGGGGCAGGAAGGTGGATACATCAACAACTGCGCCGCGAGCTACCATAGTGGCGAGCAAGCCGGGCTGAGGGAAGTCCACGATATCGGGGGCATCACCAGCGTCAACACGCAGGGTGATGGTGGCTTCGAATTCCTTGGAACCTTCATACTGAATGTCAATGCCTGTGGCTTCTTCGAAGGCAGCCACAGAGGAATCAAATTTAACAGCATCTTCATCAGTGAAGGGGCCAGTCATTGTAACAACAGTGCCAGCAAATTCGCCAGCCATGGCGCGTTCGTAGTAAGTACCATCCATCGGTCCGACAGCAGCAGGTTCTTCAACAGCGGCAGTTTCTTTTGCTCCGCCGCAAGCGCTGAGAACGAGAGAACCGACGATCAAGAGGGCAATCAGCGCCCAAAAGAAACGTTTTGTTTTCATTCTTCTACTCCTTACATCTTAATTGGATAAAATAGGAATACGGGGATGTACTATATAGTTGAGTCTTACCACCTCCTTTACAAGTAATCCTGAAAAATGTAGAAATTAGAGTAATAAACAGCATATCAAGAGATTAGTGCCTAATTTGATAGGTTGGCAGCAAAATTCAATACGTGAGTGATGGTCTATTAACTTTGGATATGTCCAATCCTCGAGATTGAAGAACAATAATAATTATCATACTCACTATTTTTGAATCTATCAAGGATGATTTCTATTATATCACCTGCTAGATTTCGGATAGGCATTTTTCAAATTGGGTGATTAGTACCTTGTCCAGCAGTTTTCAAAAGGATAAAATGCCCCGTATGATTAATTCTTCTGATTACCAACAGGCTCTTGATTATATCTATAGTTTTGTGGACTTCAGTCGGACCCACCAGGATAATCTCAGCCCGGAAAATTTTGATTTAACACGGATGGTACGTTTGATGGAGATCCTGGGCTCTCCCCAGGATGATTTCCCTTCAATTCATATAGCCGGGAGCAAAGGTAAAGGATCAGTCAGTGCGTTTTGCGCCTCTGTTCTGCAGGCTGCTGGATACAAAGTCGCTCTGTACACTTCTCCCCATCTAAAGGATTTTGAGGAACGGATTCAGGTCAATCAAGTACCCATCCCACGTGATATCCTGGTCGATATTGTTGAGGAAATCAAACCAGCTGTAGCTTCCATTACCGGATTAACTACTTTCGAAATCATGACCGGTTTGGCTTTTCTCTTTTTTGCTCGAGAGAAGGTCGATCTTGCGGTGATCGAAGTAGGCCTTGGCGGCAGATTGGACGCGACCAATATCATCAAACCTGAGGTGGCGGTTATCACTTCGCTGTACCTGGATCATGTATCGATTCTGGGTGATACGCTGGATAAAATTGCGGCGGAAAAAGGGGGAATCATCAAACCCGGGGTTCCTGTTATCTGCGCTCCCCAGGAGAAGATCGCGCTTTCTGTGCTCAAGGAAATTGCGGCAAGGAATAAAGCCGATCTGATCCAGGTTGAGCTTGATTATCCATATGAGATCCTTTCAAAAACCCTGGACGGCCAAAAATTTAACCTGAAAGTATCCGAACAAACTGAAGAAGTGTTCCAGATTCCACTCCTGGGTGATTTTCAGGTTATTAATGCAGTAACAGCTTATGCAGCTCTGGATGCTTTGAGGACCAAGGGATTTCCGATAGAAAATTCTGCCATCAAAAAAGGTTTTAAAGAAGTGAACTGGCCGGCCAGATTCGAGATCCTGCGTCGTCAGCCTCCGCTGATCGTTGACTCAGCCCATAATCCGGCTTCAATGGGTAAACTCAGAGATACCATTGCTGAGTATTTTCCTGATCTACCTTTGATCCTTGTCTTTGGAATATCGGAAGATAAACAGCTGGATGGGATGTACCAGGAGATATTACCAAGGACCTCTTACTTGATCTGTACTCAGGCTGATCATCCAAGGGCGATGGATCCGTTTGCATTGTTAAATAGAGCTGAATCTTATGATTGTTTGAAGGAAGCTATCCCGATTGTGGGGAATGCATTAACAAGAGCCCTTAGTCTGGCAGGGAATGAAAAACTTGTGGTGATCGCAGGCTCTATTTTTGTGGCTGCCAGTGCCCGGATCGCTTGGTTTGAGAAATTTGATGATCAATCGCAGTGAGATTTTTTCTAACTTCGATTGCTTTCTCACACGTCCCCGGGCGTGAGGGATTTAAAAACCGCCTATCCATTTAACTGAAAATCGGACCCGGGGGTGAGTTCGACTGGCAGTAAGTCAGAGGATAAGAGTTCCTTGGAGACAGACGTATCCTGATTGATCTCAAACTGATTGATCACGCCTGCTATTCACAGGCATTTTCCAGATGTTCCTCAAAAGTCTCTGCGAATACATGGAGTCCTGAACCATCACATGCTGCCCGGAAGAATAAAAAACTTGTATCGGCTGGGTTGGCAACTGCTTGCAATGCTTTTAAACCTGGATTGCAGATTGGAGCGGGAGGCAATCCCGGATTTTCATAAGTATTATAGGAAGATGGAAGTTTAAGATCATCCAGTGAGAGAGGGTTAGTCCACCAAACTCCCTGTGTTTCGTTATATCCCAAAGCGTATTGTACCGTCGGATCCGCGCTCAGGTTTAGATCTCCGCGCAATCGGTTAAGGAACACTGATGCTATTTGGGGCATTTCCTCCTCAACAACAGCTTCCCGTTCGATAATGGATGCCAGGATGACCGCCTCATCAAGTGATAAGCCCTGTTCACTGATCCTGGCTTCCATTTCCGGAGTGATTTGGGTGATAAAACGCTCATATAACAGATTTACCAGTGATATTGCGCTGATTTCTCTTGATACCTGGTAATTGCCGGGAAAGAGATACCCTTCCTTATTTTCTTCCTTTACGACTTGAAGAAATTGATCTGGATCAAGTTCCAATCCAAGCCCTGGGAAGGTTTGTGCGATTTCTTCTGCTCGCCAACCAGCCAGGATCGATACCGTTGTCACGGGAGCAGCTGGAGTGCCCAGTATCTGGGCTACTTCCAGTTCGGATAAACCTGGACTGAATAAGTATTCACCAGGCTGGATATTTGTATCAATGCCCGAATAAATTAAGTAAGCTCTGAATTCACTTGTATGGCGTATCAAACCCAGTTGTGTTAATCCTGTGAGTATCTTGTCCAGGGAGTCCCCCTGTTCTATCGGAAACAGGATTTCAGCGTTGTTTTCAATACCAATTTCAAATAGATCGTTTTTCGAGAGCAGCAGCGCCAGGGATTGTTGATAGAGTTTTACTGTTGAGAGATCCGAGACTGGGGGACCAAATAACTGTGCAGTTCGAGCCGGGATTGTGGCTGTGATGCCAGCTATTAAGCACATGGCAACGACTAACAACAGAACGATAAACAGAACCAGGATTTTTTTACCCCGAGAGTCCCTCTTTGCCATTATTCAACCTCCTGGTCGATCAAGTGATCAAGGTAGGATTGCAGTATCACAGCGGCAGCAACTTGATCCAGATGACCTGATCTCTTTTTGCGGGGTAGGTTCATTTTCCGTCTTGAATCCTGGGCTTTCTGTGTGCTGCCATATTCATCCCAGAATTTAACTGTAATATCTCCTAGAGTCTGGATTTCTTCTCCAAGGCGAATAGATTTATCCGATTGGGGATTGAGGGTACCATTCCAATCAAGTGGTTGACCGATCAAGATCAATACAGCTTTGTGTTCTTCTGCCAGGGTGTAAATTGCTTTGGCGTCTTTGTTCCTGTTTTGGTGTTCGATAACACATAGTGGTGAAGCAATTGTCTGGGACGGATCACTGATAGCGATCCCCAGTCGTTTTTCTCCAGGATCAACCGCCAGGATCCTGCCGGGATCTTTATCCATGGATTAACTATCTCCCTCGTTGATATTTATACGGAATGGCAGGGCCGGGATCCTTAACCACCAATTTGGATATAGTTCAATCCGGGGTGGATGATTGAGATTTAAGCTTTCCTGGAGATAGATCATCGCCTCGGCTGGTTTTTTGCCCAACACCGTTTGTATGATCTCGTTTTGATCCATGACTTTCCGTTCATTCCAGGTAACTTCCATTTTCCATGAATAGGATTGAGTGGTCCCCGCAACCGGGGATGAGAGTTGGGATATGGTGATACTCTCCAGCAATGGTTCGAATGTATCCCCTTGATATTGGGCTATTACCAGATTGGTCGCCAGGGAAAGTAGATCATCTCCAGACGCGTAAAGAACCATAAACTGGACTTTCTGCTCCACCTGTAATACAGCTCCAGGTGCACCTTCCTCGGGAGTAAATATTTCTTCAATGATTTCAAAATCACTCAGGTTGGGTGTTAGCAAGACGTCTTTCTGAGTCAGTAGGTTGCCAATCTCTTCTCCAGCTAAATCTTTCAAGCTGAAAGATAGATTTCGACTGAGGTGCCGCCGATCTGAACTGGTGGGTGCCGGAATAAAAATATCCGTTCCACCTGTAATAGGTAGCGGATTACTGACAACAACTTCGGCTTCCAAAGAGGTGCTGATCGTTGTGATTTGATTGGATAATATATTTCCTGATTTGCCGGGATACATGGCTGTTACCTGGACGGTGATCGATTCACCTACACCCGCTGGCAATTTTCTAAAGTCAGATGTGAGGAATTGAACTGGGTTTCCGGAGTCTGTGCTAAGAATTGTATTTTCAGGAATGGTTATGGCTTCTTCACCAAGGTTTGTAAAAACTACCTCTCCTTCGGCATATCCAAACGGAATTGCTGTTGTCCCGCTGGCAGGGAGGGATTGATTATCTTCTACTGTGATTGACAGTTCCCGGACAGGTACCTGACCCGAAATCTGAACCTGATCCTCTCCAATGATAGCCCGGATTGGAATGATCAGGCTTTTTTGATCGATCTCATTATCAATCGTTATGGATGCGCTGGGCAGCAGCATCCCAGCAATGGCAAGGACCGCTAAAACTGCCGCGATGAAAATTGAGATCCTGGTCCAGGGAGGCAAGTCTTTTTGAAGAGGTTTGTGTTCACTAGAAAACAAATCAATATCCTTGGCTTCGACAGTTTTATTTCCTAAATCCCTCCGTTTGAATTCTCGGAAGGACTTTCGCCAGGGTTGAAGTTGGGCAGTTGTTCGGGATTGGAAGACTGGAATCCCTGCTTCACGAGCTTGGAATGTTACTTCAGGATCATGGGTTAACAAGGCCAGTTGGCTTCCATTGGAAGAACAATACCGTTCCAATAAAATCAAATCCAGCCGATTGCGAAGAACTTTCCCACGTTCTGGCCAGACCAGCAGGACTCGCGGAGTTTGAGACCAGTCCATTTTATCTCTCACGGAGATGGTATCGTCATGGGCCTCAAGCTGAATGATTTGGGTTTTCACGGAATTTATTGTACCAAAAACAGAAAAAGGATATGGTTGCCTCTGTGCTGCAAACCCCAGAGGCAAATATATCCCATTGCATTTAGGGATTCCATTTCTGGAAAGTTAACTATTCTTCTTTTCCTTAATCCAGCCAGCGACGCTGTCCAGTGCTGCTGGTAACTTTTCCGAATCCTTACCACCGGCTTCAGCGAGATTGGGGCGGCCTCCACCACCGCCTCCTACTTGCTGGGCGACGTGTTTGATCAGATCTCCAGCTTTGATCCCTTCCTTGATCAAATCCTCTGTCACAGCTGCGATCAGCCTTGGTGAACCATCAATCACAGTGCCCAGGACAACAATACCCTGTTTTGATACCTCTTGGCGAAAACGATCTGCAATCATGCGCATGGTATCGAGGTCAGATTCCTCCAGGATGCTGGTAAGTAAATTGATACCATCTACCTGTTCCAAATTCTCCAGAGCAGTTTTCAGTTCAATTACCGCCAGTTTTCGCAGCAATTTATCTCTGGATTTCTCAGCTTTTTTCTGCAGATCGAGCAGCGAGCTCACCTGAGATGCAAGCTGATCAGGTCCTGTAGAAAGCAATTTAGCGGCTGTTTTCATTTCCTTGAAGCGGTTTTGTACTAATTGATATGCTGCAGAGCCTGTCACTGCTTCGATCCTGCGGATTCCGGCTGCTGTACTTCCCTCGCTGGTGATCAGGAATAAACCAACTTCGCTGCTGCGGCTGCAGTGAGTACCACCGCAAAGCTCATAGGAAAAATCTCCCATCTTGATGGTACGGACAACGTCACTATATTTTTCCCCGAATAAAGCCCGGGCGCCTTCATCAATGGCTTCCTGAAGCGGTTTTTGTTTTATATCCAGAGGATGATCCTCCAAAATTCGGCGGTTCACCTCTTCCTCGACAGCCAGGATCTGTTCATCCGTTAATGCCTGATTGTGAGTGAAGTCGAATCGCAGGTGATCCGGGGCAACCAGGGAACCTGCCTGACGGGCATGTTCGCCTACAATTTTGTCCAGGGCAGCATGAAGCAGATGAGTAGCAGTATGGTTGCGAATAATATCCTGGCGTCGTTTCTGGTCCACTTTTGCCGTAGCTTGATCGCCGGATTTGGGGTTCCCATGCTGCACAATTCCTTTATGGACAATCATCCCGGCAGCTGGTTGATAGATGTCCTGGACCACGATTGACCAGTTGTCTCCCTCGATTGTTCCGGTATCAGACACCTGGCCGCCAGACTCCATATAAAAAGGCGTTTTAGCGAGAATGATCTGGACTTGATCTTTTTCCTTGGCTGTTTCCACTGCTTTTCCGTTCTTAATGAGTGCCAGGATCGGACCCTGAACGGTCAGCTCTTCGTAGGGGTTGTATAGTACGCCGCCTGAATCCAACTTATTATCTTTTTGCAGGTTGTTCAGCAGCTCCCTGTAAAATTCTACTTCTTCTCCCCCAATGTCACCCATCGCATGTCCTGCGCCGGAGTTTACACGGTGCAGCTCCATGGCCTTACGGAAGCCTTCTTGATCGACTGCCAAACCTCTTTCCTTGGCAATATCCCTGGTTATCTCGAGTGGCATACCAAAAGTAGTGTAGAGATTGGCTGCTACCTCACCGGGCAGGGTTTCCCCAACCTTCAATTCGTTGAGCAAATCCTCCAGATGGAGGGTGGCGTTTTCAAGTGTCTGCTGGAACTGCTCTTCTTCCCTGGTGATAGTATTTAGGATGATCTTCCGGTTCTGTTTAAGTTCCGGATAGGCGTCTTGGTAGAGATCGACCGCTAATTCAGCGATGCGTCCCAGAAAAGGGGAGTGCAAACCTACGTGACCACCAAAACGGTACCCTCGCCGGATAATCATCCGGCAGATGTAATTTCTCCCCATGTTTCCGGGTACTACGCCATCAGCAATCAGGAATGCAGCCGCTCGAGCATGGTCAGCGATAACCCTGTATGGTGTGAAATTCTGATCTCTTTCTTGGTCTGAATCGCCAGTCAATTCTTGGACGGCTTCAACGAGCGGTAATAGCAGATCAGTCCTGTAATTGGAGCTGACGTTCTGCAGAATTGCTACTACTCGATCGAGTCCCAATCCAGTATCGACGTGTTTTCTGGGGAGGGGATCCAGTTTATCTGGTCCCTTACGATTGTATTGAATGAATACCAGGTTCCAGATTTCTGTAAACCGGTCCGTATCCAATACGGCTTTATCGGTTACCGGACCTTCTTCAGGCCGGAGATCGTAATGGATCTCGGAACAAGGGCCACAAGGACCTGTATCACCCATTTCCCAGAAATTTTCCTTTCTTCCCAGGTAAAAGAGTCGGTCCATTGAAAACCCGGGCTGTTCCGCCCAGTATTCGACCGCTTCTTCATCAGTTGGGATCTGTCCTAATTCATCTTTAAATACTGTCGCATACAATCGGTCTTTAGGAAGTTCCCATATTTCAGTCAGCAGTTCCCAGGCGTAGGAGATTGCTTCCTTTTTGTAATAATCCCCGAAGGACCAGTTGCCCATCATCTCAAAAAAGGTATGGTGAGTATCATCCTGTCCGACATCTTCAAGGTCATTGTGTTTACCGGCAACCCGCATGCATTTTTGGGAATTGGTTGCCCTTTTATACTTACGCTGATCTGTTCCAAGGAAGACATCTTTGAACTGAACCATCCCTGCATTTGTAAATAATAAAGTGGCATCTCCGCCAGGAACCAGCGAGGAGGAGCGCACAAAATGATGTTTTTTACCAATAAAGAAATCAATATATGATTGTCTGATTTCATTTCCGGTTTTTGGTTTATTAGCCATATTTATCCCTTCAATCACTTTTTATAAAATCAAAACCCGGACGCTGTTACTGTCCGGGCAAGATCTTGAATCGTTTTATCACAAGCATATCAATCCAGCATTGTGCTGCCCGGCTCTGATGATGTATCTGAGGCGGCTGCGCAGCCGATTACGGCAGCCGCCTGCAAAGCAGCGGCCGGTGTTGAAATATTTTGATAATAATACCTGGAATTAATCTTGTTCATTCCAGATATTATACAGGATTGTTGGAGCATGGGCTAGTACCAAGAATTAAGTCAGGCGTTATTTTTCGGAAGTTTCTGAGGGTTCCTCCTCACATCAGAATGAGATTGATTTTCCCTGGATATGGTAGAATTTGTACGGTTTACTGATCCGGATAACACTGCATAGAACCTTTCCGGTGATTAGAAATTAACCACTACCGTGGAGGATAAAGAAAGAAATGGGCAACTTAAGGCGAATTGTACTGGATGTATTGAAACCCTTGGAACCCAATATTGTTGATTTGGTGCGGAAAATTTCCACCCTCAGTGGTGTGGAAGGTGTGAACATCACGATTTACGAAATTGATCATCATGTAGAGAATGCGAAAATTACAGTTGAGGGAGAACAGCTATCCTATCAGGAACTGCATGACCTGATCGTCGAGAACGGGGGAGCTGTTCATTCGATTGATGAGGTAGCTGCTGGAAAGAGAACAGTTGAAGAAGTTGAAACCCATCAAGACCGTTAATGAATAACAACCGTTTACGTTGGAAATCCATAGCTGAATTTCTGGAAGAAATCCAAAACTATAACCAGATCGCCGGAATTGCAGAAATTGCCAGACGTTATTTCGCCATGAATGCCTTTGATGGCGTTCTAACAACTATCGGTGTCCTGGCAGGAAATTATCTGGCTGGAGTGCGCGATTTATCCGTTCCAATTAGGACCGGAATTGCTACATCCATAGCTATGGGAATTTCCGGTTTGTGGGGTGCTTATTTAACAGAAACAGCTGAAAGGGAACGGGAACTAGCGGACTTAGAAAAGATTTCTTTGATCGACCAGAGTGAAACATCGATCGGCAGAGCATCACGCTTTGCGGCGATTGTGGTGTCTATTGTTGATGGAGTTGCTCCAGCCCTGGCAGCGATGATCGTTTTGACTCCGCTGTTCTTCGGATCCTTGATCCAAAACCCAGTCCTGAGTTATGCCTTAGCTGGTGGATTAGCTCTACTAAGCTTATTTGCCCTGGGTATGTTCCTCGGGAAAGTGTCTGAGAAGGGTTTAATCGGTTATGGGTTCAAGACCCTGCTGGCCGGCCTGGCAGCTATTGCCATTAACTTCCTGCTGGGCGCTGAGTAAAACACATCTGGTTAAAATTTATGAAACGTTATTTATACCTGACGGTATTTATTTCTGGTATGACTACCCTGGGCATAGAATTTGCCGCATCACGCTTGCTGGGCAGCGTTTTTGGGACCAGCAATCTGGTCTGGGCTGCAATTATCGGGTTGATCCTGATTTATCTGACTGCCGGTTACAGCCTGGGGGGAAGATGGGCTGATAAAAATCCCAATTATAAAACCTTCTATACGATCCTTGTCTGGGGTGCATTTAGCGCCGGGATCATTCCCTTTATCGCCAGACCTGTTTTATATGCAGCAGCAGAAGCATTTGACCAGCTTCAGGTAGGAGTACTGTTAGGCGCATTCAGTGCTGTTTTGGTGTTATTGGTAATCCCTATCACTTTACTAGGGACCGTTTCACCTTTTGCTATTCGCCTGGTTTTGACTGATTCTAAAGATGCAGGAAAGACAGCCGGCAGGATCTATGCCATTTCAACTTTGGGGTCATTTCTGGGAACATTTACACCTGATTTGTTATTAATCCCCTGGCTGGGAACCAGATTGACCTTTGTGGTCTTTTCCCTGGTCCTTCTTGTGATTGCGCTTGTTGGATTATTCCTCGCTGAAGGTTGGCGATGTGTACTGAAATGGATCTGGATGCCTGTTTTGATCCTTGTTTTGGCTTTATTGTGGGGCCGTGGTCCGGTGAAAACTCACACTTCCCAGATCTATGAGAAAGAATCCTCCTATAACTACATCCAGGTATTGGAACAGGAAGGTTACCGTTATTTACGGTTAAATGAAGGCCAGGGTATCCATTCCATTTACCATCCTGAACACCTGGCCTATTGGGGGACCTGGATGCAAGTCCTGCCGGCTCCATTTTTCAACGCCCCGCCATTTACACCGCATGATGTGGAGGATATGGCCATTATCGGTCTGGCAGCGGGTACCTCAGCCAGACAGGCCACAGCCGCATTTGGCCCCATTCCCATTGACGGTTATGAAATCGATCGTGAAATTCTCAAGGTAGGAGAGACCTTTTTTGCCCTGACAGAACCAAACCTGAATGCTATCGCTCAAGATGGCCGCTGGGGATTGTCCCATTCAGAGGAAAAATATTCGCTGATCAGTATTGATGCTTATCGACCACCTTATATTCCTTGGCATTTGACAACAAGTGAATTCTTTGAGGAAGTTTTTAATCACCTGGATTCAAATGGAGCCCTGGTATTAAATGTCGGACGGGTTCCTGAGGACGAGAAATTATTGTCCGGTTTAGTAGCTACTATTCAAACGGTTTTTCGATCGGTGCATGTAATGGATGTGCCGGGAACCTATAATTCGATTATTTACGCGACCGTTCAACTCACCAATTGGGAAAATCTGGAACAGAATTTCAAAATTTTAGCGGCAGAAGAAGAAACTCATCCAATTCTGCTCCAATCTATCCAAATAGCCCTGGAGAATAAACGACCTCTGCCTTCTGGCGGCATGGTCTTTACTGATGATAAAGCTCCGATTGAGCAGATAACCAATCGAATGGTATTAAGCAATATTTTTGCAGATCCGGCTTTGCTGGGAGTAGATAACCAATGATTATATTAAGAAAAGGTTTCAGTGTCCTGATTACACTGACAATTCCGCTAATTATCAGCGTTTTATCGATCCTGGTATTGCTGAGTCCGATATTCACAAACCTGGAATACCGCCGCCCTGGTTTTCCCGATGATAGTTACGGCTTTACCACAGCGGAGCGGCTGGATTTTGGTAATCAGACCCGGCGCTATTTGATCAGCAATGACACTCTTGAAGATCTTCAGCTGTTGGTTTTTGAAAACGGAGATCCTATCTATATCGAACGTGAATTATCTCATCTGGAGGATGTGAAGATCGTGCTTCAGGGAGTCCTCAAGGTGTTTTACGGGGCGGGAGCAGTATTTGTTCTTGGCGGTTTGATCGCCAGTGTGAAAAATTGGCAGGAGATTTATTTAAAATCGATTTACCTGGGGGGAAAAATAACAGCAGGGTTAGTGGTCATGATTCTGTTTTTGACGTTGATCAGTTTCCAGGCTTTATTCACCAATTTTCATTTGCTATTTTTTGAAGGTGATAGCTGGTTGTTTTTTTATTCAGATTCTCTGATCCGGCTTTTCCCAGTTCAATTCTGGCAGGATATTTTCCTGGTATTTGGGATCCTGACTTTGGCGGGGGGAGTTCTGCTGGGTTGGATCTTGCCGTCCAGAATAAAAATGGCTCGTGATAACGATGGAGAGGGATAAGACAATTAAGGTTAACTAAAAAAAAGCAGCGCCCCATGGCGCTGCTTTTTTATTGAGGTAGGGTCAAGAATCAGGCGCCGAATTTCTGCAATCTCCTGGCATGTGCCAGGGCCAGGGACATGGTTTCTACAGCGGGGAATGTTCCCAGCCCGCCTCGGGCGCAATTTTTCTCATTAAAGGCAGTTTCCCAATCTGTCCGATGTGTTTCCGGCGCCCAGATCAAAAACGGTACCGGGTGCCAGGAATGGGACTTTAACAACGCGGGGGTGGAATGATCGCCTGTTACTATCAAGACATCGGGTTTGAGGTCCAGCAGGATCGGGAGAGCCTGGTCTACCTCTTCGATGATTTTAGCTTTACCTTCCAGATTGCCATCCTCCCCGTAACTGTCTGTCTTTTTAATGTGGATGAAAAAGAAATCCTGTTCATCCCAGTGTTTTTCGGCGGTTTTAAACTCTCCCTCAGCGCCTGCTCCAATTACTTCGATTACATCCATTCCTACCAATCTGGACACACCCTTATACATTGGGTATTCGGCTATGCAGGCAGCCTGCAATTGATAGGCATCCTCGTAGGAAGGCAGGCAGGGATCTGTTGCAAAACCCCGCAGTAGAAAGCCATTGGCGATAGGTTGATCTGCCAGTGTTTTATGAGCTTTAGTTATCCATTGCTGCACAAGTCCGGCAGCTTTTTCGGCGTTAGGTTCTTGAGCCTCCACTTTCAGGGGGGGAACGCCCTCTTCTTGCGGATCTGTGTCATTCAGAGCGGGATCAAGACCTTCCCCCCGCATTACTAATACAAACCGGTATTCCTTCACCTGGCGGACTTCTATATCAACGCCCGGTATTTGGACTTGATTGAGTTTTTCGATCACTGGGGCTGCATCTTCCTGTGAGATCCTGCCTGCCCGCCGATCGGTGACATTTCCATTCTTATCAAGAGTGCAGAGGTTTCCCCGGGCAGCGATATCACCAACCTTAACAGGGAGATTGACCCCAGACGCGGATAAGGCACCACGACCGACCACATATTCCAGCGGTTCATAGCCAAATAAAGCCAGATGAGCTGGACCCGAACCAGGTGTGATGCCATAGCGGATAGGTATGGTCTGGCCGAGGGTGCCTTCTCTGGCCAATCTGTCAAGATTAGGTGTATTGGCTAATTCGAGGGCAGTTTTCCCTTCCGGTGATGTGGCGATATCTCCCAGGCCGTCCAAAACCAATAAGATGATTTTGGATCCATTATCCTCCAATAAGGGTTTTATATATGAATATGGCATTTTTCCTCCTACATGAAAACATCTCCTCGCAAGCAGTCGGCGAGGAGATGTTAGGTTTACTTGTTTTCTATATCTCTTACCGGACTACCTGCTCAGTTTCCTTGTCAAAAATGTGCATGTTATTCATGTTGAAGGCCATGGTGACCTTATCACCCATCTTGTAGCTTGTGCGGGGGTCAACACGGGCAACATATTCATCCTCGCCACTTTTTAAGAACAGGAAGATCTCATTACCCATCAATTCGGTGAGGTCAACAACGGTCTCCACGTTTTGAGCAATAATTGCGGGAGGGGCGAAGTTGGGATCGTGAATGTCTTCGGGGCGCAGTCCAAATACAACAGTTTTACCAACATGATTCTTTAATGAAGCCCGGCGGGCTGGTGGTACTTTTACTGCAAAAGATTCAGTTTTAACAACAATATCCTCGCCTTCCTGGACAAGCTCTGAATTAAAGAAGTTCATGGCAGGAGAACCGATGAATCCAGCCACAAAGAGGTTATTCGGGCTATCGTATAAGTTTTGAGGGGAGTCGATCTGCATTAACACACCATGATTCATGACAGCAATCCGGCTGGCCATGGTCATGGCTTCCGTTTGGTCGTGAGTCACATAAATGAAAGTGGTTTCCAATCGTTTATGCAGTTTGGTAATTTCCGCTCGGGTTTGAACGCGAAGTTTCGCATCCAGGTTGGAAAGAGGTTCGTCGAGCAGGAAAACCTGGGGATCACGGACAATAGCCCGACCCAGGGCAACACGCTGACGCTGTCCACCAGAGAGCTGGCGCGGTTTTCTTTCCAGTAGGGCTGTGATGCCCAATATCTCAGCTGCATTATTGACTCGTTCGGCGATCTGGTCTTTGGGATAGTCTCTCAGCTTTAATCCAAATGCCATGTTGTCATAAACCGACATATGGGGGTAGAGAGCATAACTTTGGAACACCATCGCGATATCACGGTCTTTGGGTGCGACATCATTCACAACGCGGTCACCGATTATCAGGGTTCCTTCAGAGATTTCTTCCAGGCCAGCTAGCAACCTAAGCGCTGTGGATTTCCCGCAGCCCGAAGGACCAACTAATACCAGGAATTCCTTATCCTCAACTTCAAGAGTGAGGTCGTTGACGGCAACTACATCGTCAAAACGCTTATATACGTGTTCATACTTAACGCTAGCCATGAAGCTCTTCTCCTTTTAAAAAGTTATTTAGGCGGATGGTTTACATACGGAAATTATTATACAACATGTGTCTTGAAAAAAACAAGTTCTTTGATCTAAATTTTCATCTTTTATTTTGAGTTCAAACGATGGATGACTTTATCCCTTGTGATTTACCCCCTCTCAATATAGAATTGGGTCATGTCCAAAGAACGAGATACTCCAGTAAGAAGGCAATACCTGGATATTAAAAAACAATACCCTGGAACAATCATTTTCTTTCGGTTGGGGGATTTTTATGAAACCTTTGATGAAGACGCTGAAATAGTGTCGCGAGTTCTGGATATTGTTTTGACTTCCCGTAATGTTGGCAAAGGTACCAGGGTTCCCCTGGCTGGAATCCCCCATCATGCAGCAGAGAATTATTTATCACGTTTGATCGATAAGGGTTACCACGTTGCTATTTGTGAACAGATCGGTGATGTCCCAGTTAATGGATTAATGCCCAGGGAAGTTGTCCGGGTGATCACGCCAGGTACGATCCTGGAATCAAGTTTGCTTCCAGGTGATGGAAATAATTATCTCGTCAGCCTGGTATATGATGAAAATCGAGCCGGGATCGCATATGTTGATATCACAACTGGAGAATTCGCAGTAACAGAAATCCAGGAAAACCATCTGGAAGATCTGATACGGTCAGAACTCTTACGATTAAACCCAGCAGAAACCTTATTACCGGAAAACACGGAAATCGATGGCGAGGGCCTACAAACTCATTTTACTTCGTTCCCTGCCTGGCGTTTTGAAGAGCAACGCTGTATTGATGTGCTGCAGACCCATTTTAAGGTAAAAACGCTGGATGGATATGGCGTGCGAGGTTTTCCATCTGCTATCAGGGCAGCAGGGGCTATCCTCCAGTATCTGGCCCAAACCAGGGCAGATTCGCTGAAATTACTGACCAGTTTAACTAAGTACAGTTTGGAAGAGTTCATGACCCTGGATGCGGCAACGCGCAGAAACCTGGAGTTGACAGAGACCATTCGGGCTGGGACTGCGGCTGGATCCCTCTTGGGAATACTCGACCAAACTGTAACACCCATGGGAAAACGATTGATTAGGCAATGGGTCAGCAAACCTCTCTTGGATGTGAAGAATATCAGAAAAAGGCATCAAGGAGTGACCGTATTTTATAATGATGGATTGCTTCGGGCGGAATTGAGAGAAAAACTCAAGGTCTTCCAGGACCTGGAGAGATTAGCCAACAGGGTTAGCGGTGGGACTGCCCAACCACGTGACCTGGTAGGCATTAGGGAAACATTGGCCCAACTTCCTGGTCTGCGATCCTTATTGCCAGATGAATTTGAGGCTGGTACATATTTAGGAGAACTCTTTGGCAATTTCTCCCTTTGCTCAGATGCTTTTGAATTGATCAATTCTGCGATTGAGGAAGATCCGCCTGCAGTGCTGGGAAAAATCGGCATTATAAAAACAGGTTATTCAGAAGAACTGGACCAAACCCTTTCCTCCACAAAACATGCCCGGGATTGGATTGCCAACCTGGAGTCAGTTGAGAGAAAAAAAACCGGAATTGAAACTCTGAAGGTGAGCCACAATAAAATATTTGGATATTATATCGAAGTGACCAGAGCTAAATCAGAGCTTGTCCCGGAACATTATATTCGCAAACAAACCCTTGTGAATGCTGAGAGATACGTCACCCCAGAGCTAAAAGACTATGAGATCAAAGTCTTTAATGCTGAAGACCAGATCAAAGAAATCGAAAGAAGCATATTCCTGGAGGTTTGTGAACGGCTGACTGTCCAAGTAGACCGAATGTTGAAAACCGCCCGGGTCTTGGCTTATCTAGATGTTCTGGCCTCACTGGCTGAAACTGCGGCAAGCCAGGGATATGTCTGCCCGGAAGTAGTCGAAGAAGATTTGCTGGAGATCACTGGTGGACGGCATCCGGTTGTTGAACGAACTCTGAGTGGAACTGGTTTTGTTCCCAATGACACAATATTCGAAATGGGAGAACGGATTCGGATATTGACCGGCCCTAATATGTCAGGAAAATCAACATTCCTGAGACAGGTCGCTTTAATCGTATTATTGGCTCAAATGGGCAGCTACGTGCCGGCTGAGGCTGCGAAGATCGGTTTGATTGATCGCATATTTACCCGGATCGGCGCCCAGGATGAGATCCACGCCGGGCAATCTACTTTCATGGTTGAGATGGTTGAGACAGCCAATATCCTTAACCATGCAACTTCACGCAGTTTATTGATTTTGGATGAGATAGGGCGAGGTACAAGCACTTATGACGGGGTTTCCATCGCCTGGGCTGTGATTGAATATATTCACAACCATCCTGCAAAAAGAGCTAAAACCCTTTTTGCAACTCATTACCACGAATTGACCGAATTGCCAGATCTGCTGCCCGGGATCAGGAATTATCGGGTTTCTGTTAGCGAAATTGATGGCAAGGTCGTTTTCTTGTATAAAATCGCTGCTGGAGGAGCAGATAAATCCTACGGGATTCATGTAGCCCAAATCGCCGGTATGCCGTCAACTGTGACTCAGCGCGCGGAAGAGATCTTGCAGCAGCTTGAGAAGTCTTCTGGCAAAGCAGTCACCCAGGATATGGAGAGTCCCCAACAGATGGCCTTATTCCCCAAAACCAATCCGCTGTTAGGTGAATTGCGGAAGCTGGATATGAATGAACTCAGTCCCCTGGAGGCATTAAATCTGTTGTTCAACTGGAAGAAAAAATATCTAGCTGATCAAGATGATCAAACTGAAGAATGATCAAAAGGCAGTGAATATTCCATAAAATAAAAGCTCCTGGCCAATTTGAACTGAACCCCAAAAAATAGACACGAAAAGAAACACCCCCTGTGAGAAAATCAAAAACAGGAGGTGTTTTTTTATGGCAGGCATCAAAGGAATGAAACATTATCCAAAAGAATTGAAATTAAGAGCAATAGAGATGTTCCTAGAGGAGGGAAAAACATACAATCAAATCAAAGAAGAATTTGGGTTAAAAAGCAAGGACAGGGTGAAGGTTTGGGTTCGACAATATCGACGAGAAGGCATCGCAGCTTTCAACAAGCCAAAAGGGCGCCCTCGCAAATCCCCGGAAAATGCACAAACTGAAATTGAAAGATTGCGCATGGAGAACGCCTTACTAAAAAAATACCATACCGATATGCATCAACATATGCTCGCGAAGCGCAATATCGGGCCATCCATCACTACCAGGAAGAATTCCAGGTGAAGGCTATGTGTGAATTCTTACAAATATCGCGAGCTGCATATTATGCCTGGTGGAAAAGGATCGATCTGGGTGATAAAGACACTATGCGAATGAAACTGATCAAGGAAGTCTGGGAGAAGTCACACAGAACATATGGTTATCGCAGAGTTACTATCTGGATCCAGCAGAACACAAATACCAGGATCAATCATAAGGCCGTTTTACGCCTGATGAATAAGATGAATATTCGCTCTGTCGCCAGGAAAAGGAAGGTCTTCAAGAAGCTGAACCAATATGATATCCATCATCGCTATGAAAACATCCTCAACAGAGACTTCAAGGCTGACAAGCCCAATCAGAAGTGGGTCACAGATATTACGTACATCTCTACCAAAGAAGGATGGGCGTACCTTTCCACCATCAAGGATCTATTCGATGGTTTCATCGTCGCTTATCGGTTAGGGCGTCAGCTATCCATTGACCTGGTTACTAATACTCTGAAAAAAGCTAAAGAAAAAGAAAAGGTCACTGATGGACTGATCCTCCACAGTGACCAAGGACTCCAATACGCATCCAAAAAGTATTTTGTCCTTACTAAGGAGTATAACATTACTCCCTCAATGTCTCGGCGTGGAAATTGTTGGGACAATGCCCCTATGGAAAACTTCTTTGGTCACCTCAAAGAAGAAGCACTACAGCGTTTTGAGATCCTATCTTTCAAGAAAACTAAGGAGGTTGTTGATCAATATATCCACTTTTACAATTACGAGAGGATACAATTGAAAACAAGACAGACACCCTATCAAATCAGGTGCCTGTCTATGTGATCTCTTCAGGGGCTTTCTTTTTGTGTCTTGTCTATTGGGTGCACTTCATGATTGTACGAGAGGTGTCTTATTTTTGTGTCCTGTTTTTAGGGTTCAGTCCAACAATAACTCCGGGATTATTATTTAACGTCCTGATCAAATCATTTTAACTATTGAATATTAAGGACCTTGACCGAGTATTTTCCCCCTGGGGTTTTAATCTCAACTATTTCACCCACTTCTTTATCCATCAGAGCGCTACCAATAGGTGAGACATGTGAGATCTTATTCTGTGCGGGATCCGCTTCCCTGCCGCCAACCAGATAATAAGTCTCAGGGGGAAGATCCTCTTCTTGGACAGTGACCTTACATCCTACCCCGACTTTATCCTGCCCTTTAATGTTATCTTCCACGATAATGGCTAAGTCAAGTGTATACTTGATCTCCAGTATTTTCCCTTCCAGGAAACCCTGATCTTCTTTAGCTTTGTGATAATCAGCATTTTCTGATAGGTCACCCATTTCAATAGCTGATTTTAAACGGGCGGCGATATCTTGCCGCTGAGGTCCTTCAAGATCTGCCAGCTCGCGCTGCAGCTTCTCTTTACCTTCTTTTGTTAAGTAGATTTTTTCTCCATCCTGCATTTTTCATTCCTTCAATCTGATGTTTAGGGCCTTTGAGTTGGGTCAAATAACTTTTGGTGTTCTTCAACTGCATACCGATCTGTCATGCCTGCAATATAATCACAGATTGATCGCTGAAGCCCTTTTTTCTCGATCCCGGTCTGGATGTGTTCCGGCAGCATCAGGGGATTCTTTTCATAGGCAGTGAACAGATCGCTGATGATCCCCTCCGCTTTGACCTGCATACGAACTACCCGGTGATTCTTATATAGATTCGTAAAGAGGAAATCTTTCAATTCCCGGTTGTTCTTTTTCACCTCATCGCTGAAAGAGATCACATTATAGGAAAGTTTTTGCAGATCTTCAACTGAGGTGATGCCGCTCTTCTCGATTTTTTTGTCAGTGGTTTCAATCAGGTCCCTGACCTCAATGCCGATCATCCTGCGAATGACTCGTTTCCGGTCCAGTTCATTAAGATGATTTCCTTTCCATCCCACACTCTTTATGAGTATTTTCCACAGTTCCAGGTCATTTAATTGAGATGTTGAAATCAATCCTGACCGGAGCCCATCATCCAGATCGTGAGCTGAGTAAGCCAGTTCATCCGCGGCATTGGCAATCTGGGCTTCGAGGTGACCTCGCAGTTCGGGATCATAATCCTCGGCGTCAGAGATGTCATATTCGGTCTCATGTTTTACAATACCTTCCCGGGTTTCCCAGGTCAGATTGAGGCCGGGAAAATTCTCAAACCGTTTTTCCAGCTTGGTTACGATGCGTAAGGATTGTTTATTGTGGTCAAACCCTCCCTGATCTTCCATGAGCTGATCCAGGATTCGCTCTCCAGAATGACCGAAGGGGGAATGTCCCAGATCGTGGGCCAGGCAGATCGCCTCTTCAAGATCTTCGTTAGCCCCCAGAGCCAGGGCAACCGTTCGACCAATCTGAGCCACTTCCAGTGTGTGGGTTAATCTGGTGCGGTAATAGTCTCCCTCAGTATTGAGGAAAACCTGGGTTTTATATTCCAGGCGGCGGAAAGCTGTGGTATGCAAAACCCTGTCACGATCACGTTGAAAGGCGGTACGATAAATTGGTTCGTCGTCAGGATATTTCCGCCCTTTGCTGTCTTTGCTTCGGATTCCATAGGGAGCCAGGCAATAATCTTCCAGCTTTTCACGCTTTTCTCGTTTAATCGACATATTTTCCTCGCTTTCCCCAGGTTATTCAACAGAACAAGTCTAATTCAGGCTTATCTGACTATCAACTTCACCTATCACAAGCTTTCGATCTCATCAATCAGCTGGACAATCCCAGTCAAATAGGTTCTTAAGGTCTGATGAGCCTGTTGATTCTTCTCGTTTTCGGACCTGATAAACCTGGTATAGGGTGTGATCGTATCTCTAATCTCCTGCAGACTGCGGTCGATCTCATGGCTGAAATGATCTGTAAGTGATTTTGTAAGCTGGTTCCGCATGGACTCAACTTTTTGGCGCATTTCTTTTTTGGCATTTCTGCGCCGGGTTGGGATGATAAATAGCCCCAGAGCTGCCATAACGCCAGCCAGTAGAATGCCGGTGACATCAGCTGCCATAGTGGTCGCCAGGATGGTTACCAGTGTTCCCAGTCCTAGTGCGCCTGCGCTGATTGCAGCGGTGGCAGCAACAGCATTCTGGGAGCGGCGGGCGATCTCATCAGCCTCCCGGGTCTTGTCGTAGCCATCGATCACCCGGGTAGCTTCATCCCGAATACTGGTGATCAAACGTTCGCGGTCATATATGAAATTGCCGATATCCCCAACCATTCTGCCTTTGTGTTTTTGTCGGCCTTCTGCAATATGGTTTGTGATCGCTTGCCACTGTCTTAAATTAGCATCGACCAGCCAGTCTATGATCGCTGTTACCTTGGCTTCTACCATCTCGGGAACGTTCGCAATAACCTGATCCTCGTAAATTTGCTGGATCTTTTCTTTTTTCATCAGGTCAATGATCCGCGCCAGCCTGATATATTCAGAGAAAAAGTCCTCTCCCCTTTGTTCCATTTCCAGCAGGATTTTAATGATATCTGATATTCTCAAATTAAAACTTTCCAGCATTTCTTTCTGGAAAACAATTAATTGCTCTTCAACATCTTTGATCAAAGCCAGGTCATCTTTCAGTATTTCCAAACGGTCTTCAAAAAACTCCCCATACTGATTGGCCAGTCGTTTGCCAACGCCGAGAGGGTTCATCAGTTTGAGCTTCAAGCGGCTTTCCTGATCTAGAGTTTTCAGGATGTAATTTTCCAGGGCCTCAAACCGGCTTTCGTCCCACAGGGATGGTTCACCGCTTTTTGCCTTAAGTGCCTGCCGAGCGCTGACCGGGAATATTTCTGGATCGACCTTAAGGATCTTTTTGGCATTTTCTGCCACATAAGTCTGGATCTCATCCAAAGCCTCAGGGGTTTGCAGGTTGTCGATCTTGTTGATGATCAGAACAACCTTCTTCCCCCAGGATTGGATCTGTTCCAGGAAGATCCGTTCACTTTCTGTATAAGGGCGGTCTGCTGATGTGACAAACAGGATCAGATCAGATCGCGGTACAAAGAGGGAAGTGATTTCCTCATGTTCACGAACGATCGCGTTGGTCCCGGGAGTATCAACAATACTGATCTCTTTTAAGTATTCTGCATCCAGGATCAGGCTCTCGACGTTTTCGGAGAGGGTCTTTTTGCCTTTCTCTTTCCCATACCGCAGGATATTCACTTTTGTTGTTGTGGGGGTTACTCCCTCTTCCAGGAGGCTCTCTCCCATCAGGGCATTGATAAATGCGCTTTTACCAGCATTAAATTCGCCAACTACAACCAGTAAAAAGAAATCATCCAGCTGCTGGATGGAATCCATCAAGGCTTTTTGATCTTTCTCAGCCACACCATACTCCACCAGTGTGATCTGGATCTTGTTCAGCAGTTCACGCTCCCTGCTGAGTAGTTCTTTCTGTTTTTTAGTTAAAATATCCATGCATCCTCATTCTATCTGAATGTGTCTATTCATTATAACTGATAGGATATTTGGATTTGTTTACTTACGGGGAATTAATAAAATTACTACAAGGTGAGTAGAGTACCTATATCATGGCCTGAAAGTGTATTTGAAATGCTTTCAGGTTCTTCACCGGAGAAGATCAGGCACTCTAATTCCGGGATATGCTCGATCAGACATAACATCTGTTCAACTTTATCTGCCATCCCGCCAGTGACATCTGGCGCTTGAGATTGGCTGACTGTCTGGCCAAGTGTATCTCGATCTGCGGGCCTGATCTTGTCATAAAGCTGGGTGCACGCAGGAAAATCCCGCCAGACGCCCGGGTCTTGCCCGGCCAGCAAGATTCTGCCTGGTTCAAGTTTTCTGGCCAGATGCACAAAAAGATCTTCGGTTGACAGGATTGTTCCACTTAGTTTGGAATCAAAAACCACGTCACCATATACAACCGGTAAAAGGCCTTTTTCCAATGCGGACCGGATAGGTCGCAGATCCCAGGATGTAATCTGCCCGTTGGATGAGAGTACCGATGCTGAGGGTGGAAATGCCACGGGGGAGGTACCGGCGTCCTTCAGGGCCGTTATCACCAGCTGATTTAACGAGGTTGCATCATACCAGACCTCTGCGAATCCCCGCCAATCCTCCTGGCTGGAAACACCTTCCCTGGTTTTATATTTTTTACCGGAATAATGCCCGAATGAACCTGAACCGTGTCCGAGAAGGATTTGCAGAGAGGGGTCCTTCTCAAGGGCAGATTTGATTTCCGCTGCAATGCGCTGGATGACCTCAATCCGGGCAGTTCGAGGGGTAAGTTTATCGGTGATCAGCGATCCACCCAGTTTTAGAAATGTCAGCTTCTTCCCAGTTGGTGTGTTTCCGGATTCATCCATGAATTTATTGTAGTCAGGCCTGAGTTCAGGGTCAAGAGAGAGAAACAGGGCTGAGAACTCCCGGCCCTGTTATTTTGTGTGTTCTGATCAGATATGGACCTGGATTAGATCCAGAATCCAGGCCAGATCAGCTTTACTATTGTATCGAGGATGACAGCAATCAGGAAAAGGCTCCCAAAGCGGCGGGTATGATGAAAGGCAGCAGCGACATAATAATTAGGCCAGACATCCGGAAACTCTTCCGGTTTCTCGTCTGGCTTTGGGTTAGAGAGAATGGGCCAGATCTCAACCAGGGTTGGGATTGCCAGCAAGGAGAGGAGCATGACCGGGGTAAAAAAGCGGGTCCAGATCAAGAAGATAACAATCACATAGGACAGGATTAACAGGGCAGTCATAAACCAGCGAGCGAGCTTTTCGCCCAGAACAACTGGCAAAGTGTGGATTTTGAGATCCTTGTCCTGTTTGAGTTTATCGATGTGTTTTCCAAATAACATCGATGTCACCCCAACGCCGTGCGGTAAACTTGCCAGGGCGATCGTCCAATCCCAGGGCAAACCCGTGATCACGTAATAGCCGCCAGCAATCATCAGTGGGCCCCAGACGAGAAACACTGTCAGTTCACCCAGGGCGATATATTTCAGTGGGTAGGTATAAAAGAGCACAAAAAGCACTCCCACCCCCATCAGGATCCAGGTCCCTTCACCCCGCATGATTCCCAGAGCGATTCCGCAGGCTGCAGCAATAGTGCCAGTCACAGCGGCATAGATCAGGAGTTCTTTTTTAGTCATTAACCCATGCAAAAGAGGTTGGGGGCCGTACTGGGCCCGGTAGTAATTATCAACATCCACCCCTCTTACAAAATCAGTGTAATCATTCAGGAAATTATTTGTTCCATGCGCCAGGTATAAACCAACGGTGACTAGAACCCAGCGCCAGAAATCAAATGCCCCAACTCTGATAGCAAAGATGCCTGCAAAAGCAGCTGAAAGGAATGTTGTCACCAGAACAGCAGCCCTGGTAGCAATCAGCCAGCGTGAGATCAGATCCAATTCATCCCACTCTTCCTTGGTGATCTTGGGAATGATCTGCAATGCTTTACGCCACATTGATATGTTCATACTGACTCAATCTCCTTCAACTAATAATTCGCCCATAATCATACCACAGGGTTATTGCCCCTGATCAATGGAGAAGATCATCGCTAAAGTTAGCCAAATAAGGCAGATTATTTGTTTAAATCGCGGTTTTTTACTGGTGTGATCAAGGTAGAAACCGCACCCTTTTTAAGCAATTCCTCACTAATATAATCTGCATCCGATTTAACCAGGGCGATGATGTGACCCCCAAGGCCTCCCCCTGATAGTTTGGCGCCCAGCGCGCCAGCCTCTATTGCTGCCAGAACCAACTGGTCTAAATCAGGTGAGGAGACTCCAATTTTCTGCAGCAGCTGGTGGTTCTCGGTCATCAAGGCTCCAAGTTGATCCGGGCTTCCAGTTTCAATGATCCCTCTGGCCGCCTGTGTAATCTCTCCAATTCTTGAAAAGATCTGGTTATATAGATCAGGTTCTTTTTGCCATCTTTCCCGTACTCCCTCCACAGCTTCCTTGGTATTGCCAGATATGCCGGAGTAAACGATCAGGACCGAAAACTCCTCCCCAATCTCGAGGAATTCGAATGGGTTTCCCTTCCGATAATAGACTGGTTTCTGATGGGAGATAACAGTGTTGTCAATACCTGATGGAGTGCCGTGATGGATCTTTTCTACCTCATAAGCATAATCTGATACCTGTTCCTCACTCAAGCGTTTTCCCAAAAAGGCGGAAAAAGCCCGGATGAGGGATATTGATATGGCCGCGCTGGAACCCAACCCGGATGATGGAGGCATATCTGATGTGATCAGAATATTACAGGAGGGGACTTGATCGAGGTCATTTTCGCCGATAACCACCTGGACGGCAGTCCTCAATGGGTGGTCCAATTCAAGTTGGTCTATTGGAGCAGAGAGAGAAATATCCGGCGCCTCTATCCAAATTTCCCCCGGTCTACCCTGGATGCGCGCGTTGATAATAGCTTTGGCCTGGGTAGAAAAAACCGGAATAGCAATTGCCGGTTCCCCGTAAACAACTGCGTGTTCGCCAAAGAGGATGATCTTTCCAGGTGATGAAGCTGAAAATGCAGGCATATCTTAGAAGAAATAAAAAACAAGCATGACAACCACAGACCAGAGCAAAATTGCCGCCTGCAGCGGTCGATCGGTCAGAGCGATATCTTCAGGAGCGCCGCCTTTCCCGGCCTGGAGCAGGTAGAGATACCGAAAGATACCATATAAAACAAAAGGAATTGTGAGCATCATGGAATGATTTTCAGGCAGATTGGGTGCAGAGAAAGTATACAGGCTGTATGAGACGATTGTTGTCCCGGAGACAATGATAATGAGTTGGTCGAGCAGTTCAATCGTATATCCTTCAAGAACCGGACGGACTTTCCCCTCGTTATCATTCTGCAATACTAACTCTGCCCGTCGTTTTCCCAGGCCAATAAACAGGGCAAATAGTGAAGTGACCACATATAACCAGGGGGAAAAGCGCCTTACCTCGATCAGGGCAGTTCCGGAGACGACACGCAGCAGATAAAAAGATGCCAGAACGAGCACATCAATCAATGGGATGTGCTTAAGTTTTGTGGAATAAAGCAAATTGAGGACAAAATAAACCAGGCAGATGGCCAGAAATCCAGGGTCCAATAGAAATGCCAGAGGGAACGCAATTATTAAAAGAAGAATTGCTGCTGCCCAGGCAGCTCCCAGGGAGAGCTTCCCCGATGCTATAGGACGATTCTTCTTAGTAGGATGTTGTTTGTCAGATTCACTATCAGCGATATCATTGAAGATATAAACCGCGCTGGCAATTAGACTGAATATGGCCGCTCCTGCCAGTGTAGACAGGAAGGCTGAAAGGTTCAATAGTTTTCGATCAAAAACCAGGGCTGTAAATACGAAAACATTCTTAGCCCATTGTTTAGGCCGCATGGTTTTCAGTAAGGCGATTAACATAAAGAAATCATAGCATGAATCAATTGGGAAGGGGAGGGAATGATTCAGCTTCGCGCAGGTAATGTTAAAATAGGTATATGGCAAAAAAACAGAGAATTGATCAATCGCTGGTCAGCATTGGTCTGGCAGACGATCTTGAGGAAGCAAACAGGTTGGTTATGGCAGGCAAGGTCCAGTACCTTGGACAGCTGGTATTCCAATCTTCCCAACGAGTCAGCGATCCTGAAGGGATCACTCTTATCCCTGATCAGAGATTTGTATCCAGGGGTGGGGATAAGCTGCAGGCAGCATTTGAACAGTTTCCCCTTGATGTGGAAGGGAAGGTGTGCGCCGATATTGGAGCCTCTTCAGGTGGTTTTACAGATTGCCTGCTGCAGCACGGCGCTGAGAGGGTGTACACTATCGATGTGGGTTACGGGATCCTGGAATGGAAACTCCGCAACAACCCCAAAGTGGAGGTTTTGGAGCGCACCAATGCAAGGAATTTGGAAGAGTTACCCGAAACGATTGATTTCATAACCGCGGACGTTTCCTTTATCTCCTTGAAGAAAATCCTGGTGCCGGCTGCAGGATGGTTATCAAAAAACGGAGGACAGGCGGTGGTTTTGATCAAGCCTCAATTCGAAGCTGCCCGTGAGGAATCAGCCAAAGGTGCAGGTGTTATCCTGGACCCTGCTATTCATCAAAGGATCCTGATGGATATGCTGGATTTTGTGTCTGACATTGGTTTTACTCCCATGGGTTTGATTCGTTCACCTCTCCATGGTCCGGCAGGAAATGTTGAATTTTTAGCCTGGTTGATCTATCCCGGAGATAATGCTGGAAAGGAAAAGATCCATGGGATGGTATCCAGTTTGTTTTGATAAAGGTTCTGACTCATTATGAAAAACAAATCAGCGCTAATTATTAGAGACAGCATGTTCTACCGCTTCTCTCTGTATGGATTTTTAAAGAACCTCAGATTCTTTGACCCATTTATACTGTTGATCTTCCGATCCTATGGTTTGACATTTTTACAGATAGGTATTCTGTACTCCATCCGTGATATTGCGACCAACTTGCTAGAACTCCCGACCGGGCTGCTGTCGGATTCCTTTGGCAGAAGGAAAGCCATGGTGTCCGCGTTCATTTCGTATATTGTGTCCTTTGTGATCCTCTATTCTTTAAAGGGTTTTGGATTTTTATCCCTGGCCATGATATTTTTTGCTTTTGGAGATGCGCTCCGAACCGGGACCCACAAAGCCCTGATCCTGGAATATCTAAAGATCAATGACATTAGTGATTTGAAAGTTGCTTATTATGGATTAACCCGCAGCGCTTCCCAGTTTGGCTCAGCATTGAACGCTTTGATTGCAGCCGGACTGGTATTTTATACAGGAAGCTACAGGATCATGTTCCTGGCATCAACCATACCTTATGCATTGGACTTGATTAACCTGGCGACCTATCCAAAAGAACTGGATGGAGAGATCACTTCGGTGAAAGGAAAGGAAATCTGGACCAGATTTGATTCGATACTAAAGGGGTTTTTCCAGATGGTCAAAGATGGAGCCGCTATTAAAGTGATCCTGAACAGCGCCAGTTTTACAGCAGTTTTTAAGTCGACCAAGGATTATTTGCAGCCCATGGTATCTGGTTTTGCACTCTCCATATTGCTTTTTACCACCCTGGAAGAAACCCGCAGGGAAGCGCTTCTGATCGGACTGGTCTATTTTGTGATCTATTTACTGACAAGTTTGGCCTCCAGACGGGCATACTATTTAAGTAATCGTTTTAGAAATCTGTCTAGGGTTGTTAACATCACTTATCTGGTTGGGATCGGTTTGCTGATAATTGCTGGTTTGATGGCCGCACTTGATCAGGTGCTGATTGCAGTGATCTGTTTTGTTGGTATGTTTATTTTGAATAACGTTCGCCGGCCGATCAATGTTGGTGCCATCAGTGACCAGATCTCGTCCCGCGTGATGGCGTCCGGTTTATCCACAGAAACTTTGTTAACAACCATTTTCTCCGCTCTATTTGCCCCGCTATTAGGTTTTATGGTGGATAAAATTGGACTGGGAATTGGAATAGCCTTGCTGGGCCTGGGAATGGTGCCCCTCTTCTTTTTTGTCCGGGTGGGGGAAAAAGAAAACCAGCTACCAACAAATTAATTACCCAAAGATCATCTCATCGGGTATACTAGCCTGTTCATGGATATAAACAAAATACGTAATTTTTCTATCATTGCCCATATTGACCACGGGAAATCCACTCTTGCAGACCGATTGCTGCAGATCACGGATACTATCTCTGAGCGCGATATGTCGGACCAGGTTCTGGATAATATGGATCTGGAACGCGAAAAAGGTGTGACCATCAAAGCTTCAGCAGTCCAAATGAGATATAAGTCTCTTGACGGGCAGGAATATGAGCTGAATCTGATCGATACTCCCGGTCATGTTGATTTTGGTTATGAGGTATCAAGGGCGTTGGAAGCTTGTGAGGGCGCTTTACTGGTGGTTGACGCCGCTCAAGGTATGGAGGCTCAAACAATAGCCAACATGTATGCCGCCCTGGAAGCCGATCTGGAAATCATTCCCATTATTAATAAGATCGATCTGCCGGCTGCCAGGCCGGATGAAATCGCCAACGATATCAGCGCTTTATTGGGCACTCCCCCAGATACCATCCTCCGGATCTCAGCCAAGGATGGGGAAAACATCCTGCCTGTTCTGGAAAAAATCATCCAGGATGTGCCAGCCCCGACCCATAACCCAGACTTGCCCTTGAAAGCCCTGATATTTGACTCACATTACAATTCCTATAAGGGCGTGATCGCCTATATCAGGATTTTCGATGGGACCATTACCCGCAAAGATATGCTGCGATTGATGGCGGCGGGGAAGGATATCGAACCATTTGAGATCGGTGTATTCTCCCCGGGAATGACCCCTGTTGATGTGCTTTATCCCGGAGAAGTGGGGTATATCGCAACAGGTTTGAAATCTGTGCATGAATGCCGGGTAGGGGATACAATCACCTTTGCCAAGAATCCTGCCCAGGAAGCCCTTCCTGGATATAAACAAGCCAAACCGATGGTTTTTGCGGGATTTTTTCCGGTAGATAACGAAGCTTATGTCAGCTTAAGGGATGCGCTGGAAAAATTACAGCTGAATGACGCTGCACTGGTTTTTGAACCTGAATCTTCCCAAGCTTTGAACCTGGGTTTTAGGTGTGGGTTTCTGGGCATGTTCCATATGGAGATTATCCAGGAAAGGCTGGAACGGGAATATAATCTAGATATCATTGCAACTGCACCATCTGTTAAATATCGGGTAGTGCAGAGGAATGGGGCGATTTTAGAGATCGATTCGCCGGCTGATTTACCTGACAAAAGTGAGTATGAAGAAATTCAGGAACCTTGGATGGATCTGCAGGTTTTCCTGCCGCTCGAATACTATGGCCCGGTAATGGAATTGGCGACTGTCAGGCGGGGAACGTTTGTCAGCCAGCAGTATCCAAGCCCTAAGCGGGTCCAGCTGAATTTCCAGATTCCGCTTTCGGAGTTGATTGTGGATTTTTTTGATTATCTGAAATCCGTATCACGGGGTTATGCCTCAATGGATTATTCTTTTGCCGGATATCGAAGTGAGAAACTGGTTAAGCTTGAGATCCTGGTTAATGGAGAACCTGTAGATGGAATGGCATCTATTGTCCATAAAGACAAAGCCGTCCGCAAGGGGAAGATCCTGGTTTCGCGTTTGAAGGATTTAATCCCTCGCCAGCATTTTGCGGTGCCCATCCAGGCTTCTGCGGGTGGGAAGATCATTGCGCGGGCTGATGTGAAAGCCCTCCGGAAAGATGTCACAGCCAAGCTCTATGGGGGTGATGTGACCAGGAAACGGAAATTGCTGGAGAATCAAAAAGAAGGCAGAAAGCGGCTTAAGCGAGTCGGAAATGTAGATATTCCCCAGGATGCCTTTATGGCTGTCTTGAGGTTGGAAGATGACTGAAGATAAAAAAAGCGGGACTCAGTTTAGATTCATTATTGGGATAGGGTTAAGCCTGGTAGCTTTGGCCGTCCTGATCATTTTTATCGACGGAAATCAGGTAGTAGCCGCTTTTAAACAGATCAATATTCTGCTTGTAGCTCCCCTGATGTTCTTGTTGGTTTTTGCCCTGCTATGCCGGGCCTATGCCTGGCGGATAATCTTGAACGAAAAAGTCTCCCTTTCTCAATCCTTCTTAATAATTAATGCCGGTTATTTTGTGAACACGATCCTGCCATTCAGGTTAGGTGAAGTCGCCAGAGTGATTTTATTATTTCCATCAGGATTTAATTTTTGGAGTGCAGTACCGACAATCCTGGTAGAAAGGATCTTTGATCTGGGCTTTGCTCTCAGTCTGTTTTTTATTGGACTGCCATTTGCCCTGGGTTTTTCACTGGATGTGTTTTTCCTGTACCTTCTGGCCGGTTTTGTTGTATTGGCATCAGTTATTCTGATTCTGTTAGTCAAGAACAAGGCAAAAGTATATCAGTGGCTGGAAAATCTAACTCTTCCAGGAGAGCGATTCAAGTCCAGATTGATCGAGCTTGTTCGTTCAGTCATCTCCAGTTTGGAAACACTCTCTGATCCACTTAAATCCACCAGAGTATTGATCGGAATGGCCCTCAGCTGGGGAATATCACTGGTTTTTCAATATCTTGTGCTGAAGGCTTTTATCCCGGATGGCAACTTCATCATGGCAGTGTTTGTTATTGGCGCCGTTGCTATTGGAATATCCATCCCTTCATCCCCTGGTAACATAGGTTTATATGAAGCAAGCATCACCCTTGCATTAGTGGCGTTTGGAATAGATCGCTCAGTTGCGTTCAGTTATGCTTTGACCAGCCATGTACTTAACCTTATAGTGACAACAATATTTGGATCGTTTGGCCTGGTGAGGGAAGGATACAGTTTGCGTGATATCTGGCAATTCAGCAAACAACACAGAGAGGAAGGTGATTCGTGAGCAAATCAATTCTAATCACGGGCGGGGCTGGATTTATCGGGACTAATTATGCTGCCCGTTTGATTGATAGAGGTGATCGGGTCACTATCTTTGATAACCTATCCCGGGTTGGCACACCAGGCAATATCCAGTGGTTAAAGAATTCATTTGGAGAAGATTCATTTGAACTGATTGAAGGGGATATCCGGGATTCAGATGCTGTAATATCTGTTATCCAGGGAGCTGATCTGGTGCTGCACCTGGCTGCCCAGGTTGCAGTTACCACTTCCGTGATTGATCCCAGAACAGATTTTGAGATCAATGCTCTGGGCACACTTAATATTCTGGAAGCCGCCCGGTTATGCTCCCCTCAGCCGCCGGTGATCTATGCATCAACCAATAAAGTATATGGTGATCTGGAAGATGTAAATGTAACCGAAGGAAAGGAAGGTTATTATTTCCCTGATCACCCCAAAGGGATCACTGAATCCCAACCAATGGATTTTCACTCGCCTTATGGATGTTCTAAAGGTGCTGGTGATCAATATGTCAGGGATTACCATCGTATATTTGGCTTGCGAACAGTTGTCTTCCGCCAGAGCTGTATTTATGGTCCCCATCAATTTGGAATCGAAGACCAGGGTTGGGTTGCCTGGTTTGTGATCGCGGCAGTAACAGGAAAACCCATTACTATTTACGGTGATGGAAAACAGGTCCGGGACCTGTTATATGTGGAGGATCTCCTGACAGCTTATGATCAGGCAGCTGAGAACATTGATAAGACCGCAGGACAAATATATAATATTGGGGGCGGCCATAAACATACTCTTTCTATATGGAAGGAATTCGGGCCGTTGTTAGAAAAAGAGCTTGGGCAGGAAATCCCTGTATCCTGGGAACCCTGGCGGCCGGGGGATCAGCGTGTATTTATCGCCGATATACAAAAAGCCGCCTACGATTTTGGTTGGAAACCGGAAATAGGTGTTGAAGCAGGTATTAAAAAGCTGTTTAAGTGGGTAAGAGCCAACCAGGATCTGTTTTAGGAATTCCTTTTGAATAATTCACAAACAGCGGATTCATTGTCATGAAGATTCTTACTGTTCTCACATATTACCGTCCCCACACCAGTGGTTTAACGATATATGTGGAACGTCTGACTAAATCCCTTGTAAAGCTGGGACACGAAGTGACCGTGCTGACTTCCCAGTATGACAAGAATCTGCCGCGGGAAGAGATCCAGGATGGTGTCAGGATCGTTCGTGCCCCAGTATTATTCCGGGTAAGCAAAGGAGTGATCATGCCCACGTTTGGCTGGCTGGCTTGGAAGCTGGTGGCAAGCCATGATGTGGTCCATTTGCATCTTCCGCAATTCGACGCCGCCGGGACCGCTTTGCGGGGTCGAATTCTTAATAAGCCTACTCTGATCACTTATCATTGTGATTTGCTGCTGCCAAAGTCCTTCTTTAACAGGATAATCAACGCTGTAGTGCATATCATGAACTATTTAGCCGGGATGCTGGCGGACAGGATCGGCGCCTATACAGATGATTTTGCGGATCATTCTCCTTACCTGCAGCGATTTAAGGAGAAAGTACGTGTAATTCTGCCACCAGTGGTTATGCCGCTCGCATCTCCTGAGGTTATTAAGGAATATATCAGCAGGACCAATCCTCAGGGTAATTCACCGGTGATAGGGATGGCGACCCGGTTTGCAACAGAGAAAGGAGTAGAGATTCTGATCAATGCCATGCCAGCAGTGATGGAATCTTTCCCTCGAGCCATGGTCCTGTATGCCGGTCAATACCAGGATGTGATGGGCGAAAACGCTTATTATCAGAAACTGCTGCCCAGTATTCAGTCATATCAGGAAAAAGGACAATGGGTTTTTCTGGGAGTATTAAGCCCAGAAGAGATGACTCTCTTTTATAATTGTCTAGATGTGTTAGTTGTTCCCAGCCTTAATTCCACAGAGACTTTCGGCTTGGTGCAGATCGAAGCCATGCTCCAGGGTACACCCACGATCGCTTCAAATCTGCCTGGCGTAAGGGTTCCTCCCCGGATGACCGGAATGGGTGAAGTAGTACCTATCGGAGACGCTGACGCCCTGGCAGAGGCGATCAAAAATATAGTGTCACAGCCAGAAAAATATCAGGGTTCACCAGAAGAAATAGCAAATACTTTTGATCCTTTGGTGAATGCGGCTGCTTATAAAATGATTTACAAAGAGTTACGAGGGGATTTGTCTTGATAGATTATCTAACAGCTCATTTAAGAGATCTTCCCTATTTCCGGGCCTTACTGCGAGCGGTGGAGGCTCGTTTTTATAAGGATATTTCTCTGCCGGGTCCTGTTCTGGATCTGGGCTGCGGGGATGGTCATTTTGCGAGCCTGGCTTTCCAGGAACCGCTGGATATGGGTTTGGATCCCTGGTGGGGACCAATCCAGGACGCAGGGACCAGGTCGTCCTATCAGAATCTTGTCTGCGCGGAAGGAAATAATATGCCCTATCCATCAGATTATTTTTCCAGCGCAGTTAGCAATTCTGTGTTGGAGCATATACCTGACCTGGATCCTGTCATCAAGGAAACCGCCCGGGTGTTGAAACCCGGAGCACCGTTCATATTTTGTGTACCAAATCACCGTTTTCTGGATACACTGTCGATCAGCAATGGATTGGACAGGATCAAGCTTGCAGGATTGGCTGATTTATACCGGGGGTTTTTCAACAGGATCTCGCGGCATTATAATTGTGATTCCTACGATACCTGGAAAAAAAGGCTGGGGAAATTCGGATTTGTGATCGAGGACTCGTGGGATTATTTTCCTCCTTCGGCCTTTCATGTTTTGGAGTGGGGCCACTATTTTGGTGTGCCATCCTGGGTTTCAAAAATTATCTTTCGGCGCTGGATCCTTTGCCCTGCTCGATGGAATTTATTCCTGACGGATCGCCTGGTCAGACCACATTACGATTGTGATCCAAAGAGCTCGGCGGGCGTATATTCTTTTTATATAACAAGACGGATTAAATGATCTAATTTACTTTGAGAACAGGATTTTATGGAAGAACCAAGTGTACTTGATTACGTGGTAGAGAAACTGAAATTCTGGCAAAAAAGCAGCCTGATAATTCCTCCTGCGGAGCAGGGGTCTGAGCTGGAAAAGTCAGCACCACCCAGAAGTGACTCCGAAAGAAGGATCCGGAAAATATATCTGGTTTTCCTGCCAGCATTATTCGCGATCAGCGCTCAATTATTTGGTGAACCTGATAACCGTTCTGCAGCCTTATTGATTTTCTTTTATGCGGCAGCTGGGATAGCATTACTGTTACTGATTATATTTAAGGACTGGAAGCTGGATACTCTTCTTCCAGATGAAGGAGAAGCGCACGATTTTTCTGTTCGCTGGATCCCGTTCCTGGTTGGCAGTTTTTTATCCCTGCTGGCTTTCTTCTTTTTTACTGGCAATTTATTCAACTTGCTCAATATCAGCTTTTGGATCGCTGGTTTGGGTTTGATCTGGTGGTCTCTCAGGATCCCTGAAGACTGGCTGGGGAAGATCAGAACCACATGGCAAACGTTTATAACTAATGGATTTAGGGTTACTCCCTGGATGATCCTGGTTATGATTGCATTTCTCATAGCGGGATTCTACAGATTTTATTTACTTAATCAGGTTCCGCCGGAAATGTTCAGCGATCATGCTGAAAAATTGATTGATGTCGCAGATGTGCTTCGAGGGAACCACTTTATATTCTTCCCCCGCAATACGGGAAGGGAAGCCTTCCAGATGTACCTGACCGCCGCAATGGCGAAAATCTTCGGTACTGGAATATCTTTTCTGAGTCTAAAGCTGGGCACCTGCATTATGGGTCTGTTTTCCCTTCCGTTTATCTACCTACTTGGTAAGGAAATAAAGAATAAGCAAGTCGGCCTTTTTGCCATGTTCTTTGCCGGCATCGCCTATTGGCCTAATGTGATCTCCCGGGTAGCTTTGCGTTTTGCCCTTTACCCGGCTTTTGTCGCGCCAACGATCTTTTTCCTGGTCCGCGGGATCAAAAGAAAAAAGTGGAATGATTTCCTTTATGCCGGGCTTGCTCTGGGCATCGGCCTGCATGGATACAGTCCCTTCCGGATAGTGCCATTCGCAGTGATCCTGATCCTCTTGATCTATTTCTTGCATACAAAATCAAAGGATAATCGCCGCATGGCTGTAATAGCCCTGCTGCTGGTGGGTTTGATCTCCTTGATCGTTTTTCTACCTCTGGGTCGGTACGCTTCGACTAACTATTCCACGTTCTCTTATCGAATGCTAACCAGGATGTCAGATGTCGAAACGGCTTTGCCGGGTTCTGCTCTGAAAATTTTCTTTTCAAATCTTTGGAAATCATTGATCATGTACCAGTGGGATAATGGCCAGATCTGGGTTCATTCTGTCCCGGGCCGGCCGGCGCTGGGTGTGATTTCAGCGGCGATGTTGAGTCTGGGAGTGATCTTGCTGGTGATCCGCTATATAAAAGAAAGGCACTGGATGGATCTTTCCTTACTGTTGTTGATCCCCCTGTTAATGCTGCCTTCTATCCTCTCACTTGCCTTCCCCGACGAGAATCCTTCCCTGAATCGCTCGGGTGGCGCAATTATCCCGGTTTTTATCATCATTGCCATCACAGTTGAGAATCTTGTAGTTAACCTGAGATCCATTATTCCTGGCAGAACAGGGAAGTGGATCTCTACGGGAATCGTTCTGGTTCTGGCCGGGTTCAGCATGCAGACTAATGCCAGACTGGTATTTGTGGATTATTATCAGCAGTTCAGATCCAGAGCCTGGAATACTTCTGAAATCGGGGCAGTGATCAAACAGTTTGCTGACACGATCGGTGATGATGACCATGCCTGGGTGGTTCCCTACCCTCATTGGGTGGACACCCGCCTGGTTGGGATTCACGCTATTGGCCAGGTCCGTGATTTTGCCCTCTGGCAGACGGAAATTCGGGGCACAGAAATGGCGTCTGCTCCCAAACTGTACATTTACAAACCAGACGATGAAGAAACCTACCAGATCCTCCGGGATTTATATCCTGATGGTATTATTGAGAGGTTTGAATCCGGGGTTGAAGGCCGTGATTTTATGCTTTATTATGTGCTGCAGTAAAAACTGTGGTAACTAGTTTATGGATATAAAAACAAAATCTGACCTGAATCGCTGGCTGACTGCTATATTGTTGATTTTTGTCCTTACAGCCGGGGCATATCTGCGTTTTGTTGGCCTCGACTGGGATGTTGAACAGCACCTTCACCCAGACGAACGGTTCTTAACCATGGTGGAATCCAGCATAATTCCGGTGGACTCCGCCTCAGGTTATTTTGATACATCCCTTTCAACCTTAAATCCAAATAACCAGGGACACAGTTTCTTTGTGTACGGCACTCTGCCTATTTTTATGGTCAGATATATGGCAGAACTTGTTGGCTCGACAGGATACGGAAGTGTATATCTGGTCGGTCGGGCCATGTCCGCGGTTATGGATTTACTTTCGGTAGTGCTGGTGTTTTTTATTGGCACCCGCCTTTATAACAGGCGAGTAGGGATCCTTGGAGCGGCTTTTTCTGCTTTTGCAGTTCTTCAGATCCAGCAATCCCATTTCTTCACAGTAGATACATTCACAACTTTTTTCACCCTGCTGGCAGTATATTTTGCGGTTGAAGTGATCAGCACTAAAAAAGAGCGGCTTGATCTGATATCTTTCCTGATGTTTGGTGTTGCTCTGGGAATGGCAGTTGCTTCTAAAATCAATGCTGCTCCTGTTGCCATCACCCTGCCGCTGGCCGCGCTGGTTTACTGGCAGGGGCTGGATGATGAGAAAAAAGATCAGCAAGTGCCCAGGATCTTCTTTTTCCTTGTTCTGGCTGCATTGACCAGCCTGGTGACTTTCCGGATCTGTCAACCCTATGCCTTTAAAGGACCGGGATTTTTTAATGTTGGCCTGAATGAAACCTGGGTTTCGGGGATGAGATCACTCCGGGCTCAAACATCTGGAGATGTTGATTACCCGCCAGCACTACAATGGGCCAGACGTCCGATCTGGTTCTCACTCCAGAACATGGTGATTTGGGGATTGGGAATTCCATTTGGCCTTCTGGCCTGGTCAGGTTATCTCTGGATGGGATGGAAGACCTTTACCAAACGGACCTGGAACCCCCACCTGATTTTGTGGGTCTGGACAGGGCTGTACTTTGTCTGGCAGTCCAGGCAGTGGAACAGCACAATGCGCTACCAGCTTCCTATCTACCCCTTGCTGGCAGTTTTTGCAGCCTGGGTCTTGATCGAAGCCTGGGAAGGCTTCAAAGAAGGGAAGTTGAAGATTGGTAGCTGGAGTCTACCTCGAGGTTTGATGAGGGGCCTAGTTTTAACGGTTGGCGTTTTATCCCTGGTGGTCACTGCTGGTTGGGCGTTTGCCTTTTCCCGGATCTATACTAATCCACAGCCCAGAGTGGCTGCAACCCAGTGGATTTTTGAAAATATACCCGGTGTCGCCACCTTAATTGTTGACGACGGGGCTCAAAGCCATCAACAACTGATTTCTTACCCTGAAGGGTTGATCATCCAGGGAGATTCCAGCTGGTTTACCAGTTTTGATTCAAAGTTCACTGGCCAGGTTACCTCTCTGTACTTCCCACACATCATCAGCCACAACCCTTCAGTCTCACCGCTGACGATAAAGATCATGTTAAACGATTCGTCCGGCCAGAAGCTGATTGAGGAAACAGGGGTATTTAACTTCCAGGAAGGTTCTTCCTCTGGGAGCATAACTTTTAATAACATGGTTTCGGTCATCACCGATGAAGTATATCAGCTGCAGGTGACAGTTCAGGACCCAGTTGGGGCGATCAGTTTTCAGGGCACTGGGATTGCCAATGAGAGTTCCTGGGATGATGGGATTCCCCTCAGGATGGAAGGATATGATCCCTTTGGGGGCATCTATCAGGGTGGTTTGAATTTTGAATTGTACTGGGATGACAATCTGGAAAAGTTAGATCGTTTTCTTTCCACAATGAACCAGGCGGATTATATAGTGATCACTTCCAGCCGGCAGTGGGCTACTACCACCAGGGTTCCGGAAAGATACCCTCTAACCACGGAATATTATCGCCAGCTAATGGGGTGTCCGGTTTACCTCACTATTGAGAATTGTTATAACCAGGCGCTGCCTGGTTATTTTGAGGGATCCCTGGGTTTTAGATTGATCAAAACCTTCCAAAACAATCCCACAATCGGGCCGATTGTTATCAATGATCAACCGGCAGAGGAAGCTTTTACGGTTTACGACCATCCCAAGGTGTTCATCTTTCAGAAAACTGATGATTTTTCACTCAGTGGGGCGGCGAAAATCTTGTCAGCAGTGGATCTGAGCAAAGTGATTCACATCACACCTAAACAAGCCGATAACCATCCAGGAAATTTGCTGCTGCCGCCTGATCGGCTGGCTGAACAGCGGGAGGGTGGGACCTGGAGCGATTTCTTTGATTTAGATTCCCTTCAGAATAAATATCAGATAGCTGGTGTAGTGTTGTGGTATGCAGTCCTGTTTCTGATCGGATTGCTGGTATACCCGCTTATGAGGTTGGTCTTGCCCGGGTTAACAGATAAAGGGTATCCTCTGGCCCGTACCTTTGGACTTTTGCTGCTCTCTTATCTGGTTTGGCTTGCTGGGTCCGCCGGAATTCCATTCCTGAGGAGCACAATTCTGAGTGTCTTATTCCTGTTGGCTTGTGCCGGATTGTATGCTGGTTACCGTCAAAGGGAAGATCTTCTGCAAGAATGGAAGGGAGCCAAGCGATATTACCTGACAATTGAGATCCTTGCCCTGACCCTGTTCGTGGCAGCGATCTTGATCCGCTTTGGTAATCCTGACCTTTGGCATCCCTGGAAGGGCGGCGAGAGGCCGATGGATTTCTCTTATTTCAATGCGGTCCTAAAAAGCACGACCTTCCCGCCCTATGATCCCTGGTTTGCGGGAGGGTATATCAATTATTATTACTTTGGATTTGTGTTTGTTGGCGTTCTGACCAAGCTGCTGGGTATAGTGCCCTCATTCGCCTATAATTTAATTCTTCCCACCCTGTTCATGACTCTTGGTTTGGGGGCCTTTTCTATTGCCTGGAACCTGTTAAATGGAAAGACCACTGAACATAAACTCCATGACTTGCCTTACCTTGCCGGTGGCTCGGGTGTTTTAGGCCTGGCTATTTTTGGTAACCTGGGAGTGATCCAGATGGTGTTAAGGGGTTTGCAGAAGCTGGCATCCGCAGGAATGAATGTTTTAGATGGAAATTTCTTCCAGCGAGTTAAGTGGACCCTATTGGGTTTTGTCCAGCTTTTTTATACCCCAACATTACATTACAGGCTGGATGAATGGTATTGGAATCCCAGCCGGGTGATTGGCAGTGAACATGGCGGACCGATCACAGAATTCCCTTTTTTCACATTCCTATATGGGGATCCTCATGCCCACTTCATATCTCTGCCGTTGACTGTCTTGGCCTTTGCTTGGGTATTGTCGATCATTAAATCAACCCGCCAGAAGGGAATTAATCAATATAGTTTCGGAAATTTGATCGGGGTACCGCTGGTTGGTGGATTAGCTGTTGGCGTTCTGCGCCCGACAAATACCTGGGATTTTTATCCCTACTTAGCCCTGGGAGCTGCTGCGCTGATCTATGCCTGGTGGCAGGAAAGCAAAGAACAGGGATACATCTGGTTCCAACCTGCGCTGAGATTGCTGTTATTCCTTGTTTTTGCGTTTATCACTTTCCAGCCTTATGCAAACTGGTACGGAGAAGGATATACCAGCATCAAACCCTGGTTTGGGACTCACACACCGGTAGGTGAATATTTCTCTCATTGGGGATTTTTCCTTCTGATCCTTGTCGGCTGGATGTTTGCGGAAACTGTGGATTGGATGGCGAAAACTCCTGTTTCGGAACTCAGTAAATTGAAAAAATACCGAGAACTGATAATCGCCGGCCTGCTGATAATGATAGTGATCATTGTCAGTTTCGGAGTCACCCTGGAGAACGACCTTTCTGTGGGTGGTTTCACTCTTATTGGCGGGGGGGTCCATATCATCTGGTTCGTTCTTCCAGTTATGGTTTGGGCTCTGATTTTAATACTGCGCCCCGGCCAGAGTTTGATGAAAGGTTTTGTCTTATTTATGATCGGGACCAGCTTGGCGATCACCCTGATGGTTGAGCTTGTGTATGTAGAAGGCGATATTGGCCGGATGAATACAGTATTTAAATTCTATCTGCAGGCCTGGACCTTTATGTCCGTTAGTTCTGCTGCTGCTCTCTGCTGGCTGATCTCCTTGGGGAATAACAGGAAATCCCCCCTCAAGATCATCTGGCAGATCCTGTTTATGATATTGCTAACCGGGGCTGCGCTATACCCGATTTTAGGCGGTGTGGCAAAAATCAAAGACCGGATGGAGATGTCCGCACCCCATACCCTGGATGGGATGGAGTTTATGCGGTATGCCACCTATTACGATCTGGATACAGCTCTTGATCTTTCCCAGGATTATGATGCGATTCGCTGGATGCAGGATAATATTCAAGGCTCACCGGTTATTGTGGAAGCCAATCAGGTTGAATACCACTGGGGCACAAGGTACACTGTATATACCGGGCTGCCGGGAGTTATAGGATGGAATTGGCACCAGCGCCAGCAGCGAACTCTGACGCCCCAGGACTGGATCTTTTCCAGGGTGGAGGACGTGAATGCCTTTTATGATACTGACGATTTGGTCGCTGCCGGAGATTTTCTTGAGAAATATCAAGTCAGTTATATAATTGTTGGTCAGCTGGAGCGTGCCAATTATCTTCCAGAAGGCATACGTAAGTTTGAACAAGGTCTGGGTACTCTGTGGCAGGTGGTTTATCAGAGCCAGGACACTACAATTTATCAAACGATCTCAGTAGCTGATTAGGAAATATTATGCTTGATTTTATAGCCTGGTATGTGCTTGTCACTGCTCTGGGATGGATTGTTTTTCCACTCTTATTCCACACGCTCTCTGATATCCCGGGCCGTGGTTTCACTTTTTCAAAAATCTTCGGATTACTGCTCTGGGGTTACTTGTACTGGATCCTGGGCCGCCTCGGATTTACAGCCAATAACATGGCTGGATTGATCTTTACTTTTTTGCTTGTTATAGGATCCAGCCTGCTGGTTCTGCGAAAGAGAGGGACTGCAGACCTTTGGGATTGGATTCGATCCAGCTGGCGTTTAATCATTACCACGGAAATCCTCTTTCTGGCGGCTTTTGCCGGGTGGGCTTTGATCCGGTCACTGAATCCCGAGATTCTGGGGACAGAAAAACCGATGGAGCTGGCATTTATCAATGCCATCCTGTACTCCGATACCCTGCCCCCCAAAGACCCCTGGTTATCAGGTTATGCGATTTCCTATTATTACTTTGGTTATGTTATGGTTGCTATGCTGGCTAAATTTGCCGGCACTCTCGGCAGCATTGCTTTCAACCTGGGTGTATCACTGACCTTTGCCCTGGCTGCACTTGGATCATTTGGTATTTTATATAACCTGCTGGCATTGAGGACAGGTAAAAAAGACTTTCAGCTCCTCCCAGCCTTATTAGGACCATTTTTTACTCTGATCCTTAGCAACTGGGAAGGTTTTCTGCACTATCTTCATTCTAAAGAGTTGTTCTGGCGAGGATTACCTGAACAGACCAGTTCGCCTTTCTGGAACTGGCTGGATATACAAAATCTGGTCGATCCGCCGCTCGGGGACTCATTTGGCCATTGGTGGTGGTGGCGTGCTTCCCGGGTGATTCAGGATTACGATTTTTCCGGTTTTGGCAAAGAAGTGATCAGTGAGTTCCCATTTTTCTCATTCTTACTGTCTGACCTTCATCCCCATGTGCTCTCGATACCTTATGTGTTCCTGATATTAGGATTTGCCCTGGCGCTTTTTCTACGCCCTAAAAGTAAATCATTCCGCTGGATCACACTGGTACCTATTGAAATTTCCCCGCTTTTCTTCCTGATCTTAGCCTGGCTGGCAGGTGGTATGGCTTTTCTGAATATTTGGAACTTTCCGATGTATGTCGGTATACTGGCCGGTGTTTATGCTCTGCGCAATCAACGAGATCAATCAAATTGGCAGACTGTTGAATTAGTCAGGGATTTCCTGTTCTTCGGCACGACCCTGGGTTTGACAGGCGGAGTGATGTACTTTCCCTGGTACCTTGGGTTTGCTTCCCAGGCTGGGGGCATTATTCCTAATGTTTTATATATAACTAAAGGAAACCAATTCTGGGTTATGTTTGGACCGCTCTTAGTGCCGATTTTTGCCTGGTTGATCACAGGCTGGAAGAAAAAGGAACCTGTTGGCAGCCCCGGTACCGGACTGGCATTAACAGGCTCGCTGGTTCTGGGTTTATTAGTGCTGATGCTGCTGATGGTCGGGTTGATGGGCTGGTTCCCGCTAAGAGCGGACGGCACTGAGCTTCTTCCCTTATTTCTGGGATCGGTCGGGGGATTTGAATTGAACCAGGTTCTGGTGGAAGGATTGCGGCGCAGAGTTATGATCCCAGGTACATTGATCACCATCATCGCTCTCTCAATCCTTGGTTGGGGATTGATCTTCCATAAAAAACCACAGGAAAAGAACAAAATTCATCTACCCGAAAAATCCGCCAACAGCTTTGTTTTGGTATTGATCATTGCCGGAATGACTCTGGTATTATTCCCCGAGTTCTTATTCCTGAAAGATCTATTTGGATACAGGATCAATACAATATTTAAGTTCTATTATCAAGCCTGGCTGTTGTGGAGCATTGCTGCCGCTTATGGTACAGTAAGATTATTTCAGTCTCTAAAAACACCCTGGCGATATTTGATTTATAGCGGTTTAACCCTGTCAATGGTAATGGGTTTGTTTTACACAATACTTGGTATACAAACTAAAACTAATAATTTCACCAGAGAGGCTGGTTTATCATTGGACGGAGCCTATCTCTATCCGGAATCAGATTATGAAGGTGTCGAATGGCTCCGGAATGCACCCAGCGGCGTCATTGCTGAGGCAGCAGGTGAAAGTTATTCAACTGCCCATTCCCGTTTGTCCACATATACCGGGAATACAACAATTCTGGGCTGGGATTTTCATGAAGTCCAGTGGCGGGGAAACTCTGAATTAGTTAACCCCCGAAAAGAAGATCTAGCTACACTTTACTGTACTCATCAATGGGAGGTTGCCAAATCTGTGCTGGAAAAGTATAACGTCCTTTATCTGGCGATTGGCGATGTGGAATATACTAAATATGCCGCTGGCAGTGAAAATTGCCCCAATGGGTTGAATGCCGACAAGTTCATTTTGCACCTCCAACCTGTATTCCAAAATGACCGGTTGACGATCTTCCAGATACCTCCCGCCTCATCAAATTAAATACCAGTACAGGAATATAGGAATTCATCTCGACAGGATTGGACAGTATGAACAAAGAAAGCAGGATAACAAGAGAAATACTCATATACAGCCTGATCTTTATAACAGCCCTGCTGTTGCGCCTGATGCTGCTTGGGAGGTCACCCCTGGTAGATTCGGAAGCAGCCTGGGCGTATCAAGCCTGGCAGCTTCACCTGGGAGAGTCAATCCCAGTAGGATCCCAGGTTGGTTACCTGTCCTTTACAGAGGTCCTGTTCTCATTATTTGACGGGAGTGATTTCCTGGCCCGCTTCTGGCCGGCTCTTGTTGGCAGTTTTATCATCTGGGTTCCTTTTCTGCTGAGAAAACGGCTGGACCATACCCCTGCCTTGATACTTGCGGCCGGATTGGCTTTTGACCCGGCATTGGCATCGGTTTCCAGAATAGCAGCCAGTCCCATGTCTGCTCTCGTTTTTATCCTTCTGGCAGCAGCAGCCTTCCATTCAGGAAAATTGGGTTGGTTGGTGATCTTCCTTGGTATGGGGCTTTTTTCTGGTCCTGCTTTTTGGCTGGGATCCCTGCTGCTGTTATTGACTGCATTTGTGAGCAGCCTGCTTGGCGTTTTTGACCTGAGAGGATATGCTCAAAACAGGTTATCATCCCTTAGAAGCGAAAAAAGCCAACTGCCGGTTATATTTGAAATCTTCCTGGTCCCGCTGCTGGTGATAATAATGGTGGGATCTTTTTTCCTGGGAAATTTTCAGGGGTTAAGTGCCTGGGCTGGTTCGCTGCCTGAATTTATAACTGGCTTGATCCAACCTGGCGGTTTTCATCCCCTGCGCGTTTTGATTAACCTGGCTGTCAGCAATCCATTCATCCTGGTTTTTGGCATTTTGGGATTTATCTCATCCTGGCGGAAAGGTGATCAAGTTGGAAAGTTCAGCTCGATCTGGTTCGTTTTATCCCTCCAAGTCTTACTTATAATTCCCGGTCGGCAGGCGGTTGATCTGATCTGGCTTGTTTTTCCGCTTTGGGCCGCTACTGCCAGAGAATTATTCCGAATTTATCATCTGGAGAGAGATTTTTGGGTCGTTTATCTAATGGCCGGGCTGGTTGGAGTTTTGATCGTTTTGAACTGGTTAACATTTACCAGCATGGTCTTCCAGGTCGGGAATTCGCGGGCAGTTCTCCTGCAGTGGGGATTGATTGCGGCTTCATCGGCAATGGTGATTTTATCAATGACTATCGCAGCCGCTGAGTGGGGTTGGCCCGTTTCTCTGAAAGGGTTGGGACTCGGTTCAGCAGCGATGCTGACAATCTACATGCTTTCCGCATTGACTCAAGGTGCATATCTTCGCCAGGGTGATCCCCGTTCTTTTTGGTCGGATGGCTCAGGCGCGGGACAGACCAAATTACTCCATGATTCAATTTACGATGCGAGCATCACTTACACCGGACGCGGAGACGCTATCCAGGGAGTGGTGATAGGTTCCTGGGATTCACTGCGCTGGACGCTGCGTGATCTGGAGGGGTTTAAATATCAGGGATCGCTGGATCAGGACAGTTTACCCCCGGTGATCATCACATCCGATATTGAATATTTCCAGGTTAACCAGGAAATGTATCGCGGCCAGGATTTTACTCTAGAAACCAGACCAGGATGGGATGGGATCATCCCGCCTGATTGGATTAGTTGGATTGCTTACCGATCTGGACCAGTGGAAAAAGAGGATATAATCCTCTGGATTCGAAACGACATATTCTCAGGTTATTAGAGTTCAACCTGGAATTGTAAATAAAGCAGATAAGTAGAAACTTGAGGAATATGAAATATCCAAATATCATTGCCATTGATGGTCCTGCCGCTTCTGGGAAAACGACCATTGCCAACCAGCTGGCAAAAAAATGGGGCTATCTTTTTTTTGATACTGGTGTGATGTACCGCGCTGTGACCTGGATGGCCTTGCATAAAAAAATCTCAACCAAAGATGAGTCTAAGGTAACTTATCTGGCGGACAGGATCAAAATCGATGTTGCTCCACCGTCCCAGGAGGATGGCAGAGAATATGATGTCATTGCTGATGGAATCGATGTCACCTGGAAGATCAGAAAGAAGAAAGTAGATTCGCGAGTTTCTCGAGTATCTGCTTACCCGGGGGTAAGAAAAGCGCTCACAAAGCAGCAGCGCAGGATCGGGTTGAATGGAAAGGTGATCATGGTTGGCAGGGATATTGGCACAGTTGTCCTGCCAGAAGCAGATTTGAAGATCTACCTGGACGCATGTGTTGAAGAAAGAGCAAATCGCAGATATAAACAACGGGTGGAACGCGGGGAAAATGTCGATTTTTCCAGGATCCTTAAAAAGCTGGAAAGACGGGATAATATTGATTCTACAAGAGAAATAGCCCCGTTACGTGCGGCTGCTGATGCGGTTTTAATTAATACGGATGATATGAGTATCTCAGAAGTTGTTTCCAAAATCGAAAAAATAGCTCTGAATGTGATAAAGGAATAACATGGACGACCGATATCGGGTATCTATTTGGACCAGGATTTCCAGGAGATTTCTGCGGGTCTTTTTTAGGACCTTTTTTCATTTGCTGGGAAAAGTTGAATTATACGGAATGGAAAATATCCCCGACCATAATAGATATGTAGTTGTCTTTAATCATGTCTCGCTGGTGGAGGTGCCTTTTATTGCTGCATTTTGGCCAAAGATCATTGAGATCATTGGGGCAGCGGCAGTCTGGGAGCGCCCAGGTGTATCGATTGTAGCGAAAATGTGGGCTGGCGTTCAGGTGGATAGGACTCAATTCGATAGGGAGGTTTTTAACCAGGTAATGAAGGTTTTTGAAGACGATCGTCCTTTAATGATTTCCCCAGAGGGAGGCCGGTCTCATTCACCAGGTTTACGGCGAGGAAAATCAGGGGTTGCTTATATCATTGACAAAGTAGATGCTTTGGTTGTCCCTGCGGCTGTGGTTGGCAATACAATGGAATTCCTCCACAAAGGGTTAAAGGGTAAACGACCTCCTATTCAGATGATCGTTGGAGAACCGTTCAAGCTGCCTCCTCTGGAAGGGCGTGGAGAAGAGCGGCGGCTTATGCGTCAGAAAAACACCGATATAATTATGGCTCGGCTGGCTTCCCTGCTTCCTGAAAATTATCGGGGAGTGTATGCTGAATACGAGAAAATCCTGGCTGGAGAACCGGTGGTTTTTCCAGAACCTGAGGACTGATCTAATCACCTTCCAGAAAACTTAGGGGGAAACTTGAGGGTTGAACCATGCTATAATCGAGTATGGATTTTAACCAACTCCGATCGACACAATCCAGGAAATGATGCCCTTCATTCTTACCCTATTTAATGCCCCCGCATATATGATCTGGCCTTCAAATAGGCTGGGGATTTTGGCGTTGATTGTGATGGTGTCTGGACTGGTTTACGGGAATTGGCATTGGCGTGATTACCAACGGGAAATGAAGGAACAGCAGTGGTTTCTGTTTGGGATTTTGTTAACCCTAGCTCCTATCACGGCCGTTTTCCTCGGCTTTCGCTTACCAGAATGGGGGGCAATACCTCTTCCCAATATGTCTCTGGAACCAACTGGCGGCGCATTAATGATCCTGGCGGCGGTGCCCGCACTGATCGCTGGTTGGATCCTGGGCCCGGCTAGCGCTTCGGTAATTGGGTTGATCTCAGGGATATGCCTGGCTTATTGGGATACTCATTCGCCCTTCACTGTCATTGAGTTCACCTTTTTTGCCATGCTGGTATCAGTTGCGATCCGCCAACGCTATCGAACTGCCATTTTCAGTATCTTAAGACGTCCGTTTCTGGCTAGCCTGTTAATCGCAGTTATCCATTCCCTGGTTAATATCACGGGGGCTTTTTTCTGGGCATCTGGCTCGGTCGTAGAAAATCTTGACTTCGCTATCTCAAATGCCCGAACAGGTGTGGTGGCTGTGGCGGCCTGTTTTGCTATTGCAGGTTTGATTGTGGAATTTGCCCTGGTAGCTTTTCCCCAGGTGGATGGGATCAAATCAAAATTAAAACCTTCTCCTTCTGAAAGCAGTATAAAAATCCGATTCCTGCAGTATGTGGTCTCATTAACTTTGGTGTTGGTCCTGGTCCTCCTGCTTGTAAACTGGTTTGTGGCCGGGAAATCGGCTGAGAAGATGGTCCAAGCCCAGCTGGAAAATATTGCCAGAACAACTACAAATAAGATTCCCTTTTTCTTTAATACCGGACAGAGTTTAATCAGTCAGTATGCCTCTGACCTGTCGGGAGATTTTGCCGCCCCTGAGGATCTGGATCAAGTGCTGCAAAAAAGCTTCCGGGCTATTCCGTTTTATTCCCAATTTTATATATTTGATGCCAATGCTGAATTGATAAGCGCTTATCCCGATCAGACGACCCAGAACCTGTCCTTTTCATCAGAATTCCAGGTCGGATTGGGATCGGCGTTTAATGGAGTGCCAGTACAAGTTTATGTTTCACCCCCTTCCGGGATGGGAAATAAAACAATCATAACCTTTATGGGAAGCATTTCAGCACCCGAAGGAGAGATATCCGGTGTGCTGGTGGGATTGGTCGACCTAGAATCGAATCCTTTCACACAGCCCATTCTCAGCGATCTAAAAGGCATAAACGAGCTTGGAGGAGTGGGGTATTTGCTGGATGAACAAGGTCGGGTTTTATATTCTTCCGAGGAGGATCTCTTTGGGGTTTTCTTCCCGAGTTTTGATCTGCGCCATGAAGAAGTGTTTTCAAAACAGACTACTTCGGATGGCATTCGCCAGCTGGTGTATATCAGATCAGCTCTCGGGCGGCCCTGGACAGTTATGCTGACCATGCCAGCGGTTAAGGCTCAACAGCTGGCCCTCGATTTGGCAGCGCCTTTATCCGGTGTGGTGTTATTAATTGCTTTGATCACGATGGCGGTGATGTATTTTGGGTTGAGTTCAGTTGCTGACTCGCTCCATGTTTTAACAAAAGAAGCTGACCGGATCACCAAGGGTGAATTGGACCATCCCTTACGCATGACGCCGCGCGTAGATGAGGTTGGACAGCTCAGGCGGGCATTTGAAAAGATGCGCCGGAGTTTAAAAAACCGCATGGTTGAACTCAATCGTTTGCTCACAGTCAGCCAGGGTGTGGCATCGTCTTTGGAGATGGGCGATGCTGTTGAAACAATCCTGTCCTCTGCTCTTGAGATAGGGGCCAGCTCAGCTAGGATAGTACTGGATGCGGATGTCCTTCCGGAGGGATTATCAGAAAGCACTGAAATGACTAGCATAGGACAGGGAGAAGATACCGAGGCTTTTGCGTACCTGGATCCCCAGATCCTGGAATTAGCCCGCAATCGATCCCCTGTGATGTTATCGAATCCAGCCAGGATGCCACTTTTGGATCTTGGGGAAGATGATCCTGTGCCGGGAGCAATTTTGATTGTTGCCCTTCAGCACGAACAGGGATATTACGGTGCCATCTGGCTGGCTTATCTTGAACCACACACATTTATTGACAGCGAAGTTCGTTATATCGTCACCCTGGCCGGTCAGGCAGCCTTGGCGGCTACGAACTCCTCCCTGTTCGGAAGGGCTGAGATCGGCAGGAAAAGACTGGCCGCAATTCTTGCTTCCACCCCTGATCCCATCCTGGTGCTTGACCATCAGGATAAACTGCTGCTTACTAATCCTGTTGCTGCCGAGCTGCTGGGTATCGAACATGATTTTGGGATAGGGGAATCTATTGAAAGGATTACCGATCAACAGGAGTTGATCGAACTGCTGAATGGTGTTCAAGGTGGGAAAATATCCAAAGAGGTTAAACTAAAAGATGGAAGGATTTTTCTGGCGACGGCCTCCCCGGTTATATCAGGCGAACATAAATTGGGCCGGGTATGTGTGCTGAGAGATATCTCTCAGCTAAAGGAAATGGATGAATTGAAATCTGATTTTGTTGCTACGGTCAGCCATGACCTTCGCTCCCCATTAACATTGATGCGCGGTTACGCTACCATGTTAGAGATGGTGGGTGAACTGAATGAACAGCAGCAAAATTATGTCCATAAGATTATTACAGGTGTTGAGAGCATGTCTCACCTGGTTCAAAACCTGCTTGATCTGGGCAGGATTGAAGCCGAGGTGGGATTAAAGCTCGATATGATTTCAGCTCCTGATATTGTCTCCGAAGTAGCGGATTCATTTAAGATCAGAGCCTCTCAGAAAAAGATCAAACTGCATGTTGCGCCGCCCAATCAGACGATTCCATTTATATCGGCCGATAAGGCTTTGCTCCAACAGGCCTTGAGGAATCTGGTAGATAATGCAATCAATTTTAATCAACAGGGAGGCAATGTTTGGGTCCGTTATACACTGGAGGACGGAAAGATCATCTTTGAGGTTGAGGACAACGGGATCGGCATTTCCCCGGTGGACCAGCAGCGTTTATTTGAGAAATTTTATCGGGTCGAAAGCCGGGAAAAGGATAAACAAGGCGGAACCGGACTGGGATTGGCAATTGTCAAGTCTATCGCAGAACGGCACGGAGGTGACGCCTGGATAAAAAGCGAGCTGGGAGTTGGTAGTACTTTTTCCCTGGCCATTCCAATTCGCCAGCCGGAAAAGAAAAACAGACCATAATATTTATGGAAAGAAGCCTGGTATTGTGGTAGACTGATCCTGCAGTGATCGATAGGGGGAATTTCAGGGGAATTTACATGGGTGAATAAGTCCCAGAATTCATGGAAGGGCTCT
>CAZVIH010000075.1:0-20269 GCA_964627755.1 uncultured Anaerolineales bacterium | reverse complement strand
GTCATTCTGTGAAGTAAGTATGGTGCAGTGATTAAAATGATAGAATTTATCCTGCTTATTTACCGTGTTAACTAATGTACCGGAATTATCCGTACCTTTTGATCTCCAGGACTCAAACGTTTGTGAACCGATATTATCGATTTGGAATTGAACCAACCAATTCGACGTACACTGAGTAATCCCAGCATAAGTAAGTTTAAAATCAGCTCCCGGGGTGGGTGTTGGTATAGGTGTATAGACCGGGAGAGATTCCCACGGTCCGGAAGGAGTGGCATATTTACCCCACAACCAGCAGAATTGGGAGGGGTTGTCCGGTCGGCGAATGTACCAGTAGTCCCCTGAAGTATCAATTGCTACCGCCTCAGATTCCTCCCCTTGTTGCATAGTGACCAACCAATCAAAATAAGTACCCTGTCCCTTTCGACAATTGGTATTGGCCGAAGCGTAAATCATAGCCACCTCCGGAGTGGGTGTATCCGTTGCCGTAGGCGTAAGGGTAGGTGTATCTGTGATATCCGGTTCGGGGGTTTCTATTGGAGCATCAGGATCCTGGGCTGACTGGTCCTCTGCATCCGAGACAACATCTACATCCAGGGCAGCCAGGGTTTCACGGACACTGAGCTCTATCCGGGCTGTCTCATCCGGGACCTGGACCGACTTTGCCATCGAAGGCAGATTACATGCCAAACTAAACAGAATCAATAAACTGGCCGCAATAAATAATTTTTATGAAGGTTTTCGAATGGTTTTTTGAATATGTCGCATGGGCAGCTCCTTGTGAGTGAGTCATTTACTAGGAATATTTACAAATTTTTTAAAGCTTTTTCCAGTGAGATAAAAACCTCCTCTGGAAGAATTGCATATGCCAGACCCAACCCGTAAATAAAAGACTGTAAAGCATCTTTATGTTCTACTCTCAGGATCGGTTCATCCCCACTCAATACAACATAACCATCACCTGCCATTTGGACAGAGATTCCCCAATCCAGTCGATTAGCCAATCCAATACCCCCTTCGATATTCCCTTCGGGAAAGTACTTATCCAGCATTAACAAGTCATTCATGGCAATACCTCCTGACTTTGCTGCCCCCTGGCTGTTTATCTCGACTATTAGAGAGATTTCTTAATCTTATTGTACATTAAAGACAAAAATGTCAAAAGGAAATCTGCTCTTCTGACATTTTTATTTAGAATATATATTTTGGGCTATTAATTATGCTGGAACTGCTTGAGGGCTTCCAGGGCTGCTGAACCGTATACCACTGCAGGTCCTCCGCCCATCATGATCGCTACACCGATTGCATCCACTATCTCGTCCTCGGAAGCGCCGGCTTCAATAGCATCATGAACATGGAATGCAATACAGCCATCACAGCGAACCGCGATTCCAATTGCCAGGGCGATTAATTCTTTGGTTTTTGCGTCAAGAGCTCCATCAGTTCCGGCAGCTTTGTGAAGCAAGCGAAAACCAGCCATAATATCAGGATTCGCTTTCCCATAAGCACCCATCTCTTCCTGTACTTTTTTAAAGAATTTGGGATAACTTTCAACAGACATGATCTACCTCCAGGTAGTTTATGAAATTACTTAGGCCCACAGTATACACCCGGGAAGGGAAGATTGATTCCACCTTTGGTGTATTATATAAAATATTAATGTTGTGATTTAATTCACAACATGTCCAGACAAGGGCTCTGCCAAATCGGGAAAAGATCGGGGGTTTTACTGCCTTCTAATCACATATTGATAAAAAAGTTTTTCCTGGCGTTCGACTTCTTTTTCCATTTCCATCCCCAGGCGTTCGGCCAGACGGATCGAGGGCTGGTTCTCCTGGTGGATCACCGCTGCAACGCGTGGTAGCTTCAGATTATTCATACCAAAGTCAATGGCAGCTCTGGCCCCTTCTGCGGCATAACCTTTCCCCCAGGCTGATTTAGCCAACATCCACACCAGTTCAACATCTTCAAACCAATCCAGGAATTGAAGTCCGATCCGTCCGATCAATTCTCCTGATGATTTCTCTTCCATTCCCCAAATACCAAATCCGCGCATATGCCAATGTCCAAGCATTAAACAGAGCCAGTTCCAGGCCTGGGTCCGGGTCATAGTAGTTCCATCATAGGTTGCGTGCTGGATAACATCAATATCGGCAACCATAGCTGCAAATGGGTCAAGATCATCTATCTCAAATGCTCTCAGCAGCAGTCGTTCTGTATTCAAACTCGGAATGATAAAAGGTTCTGCCATGGATTTATTCCCTACATTTTTCGGATAGGCTGGCGAAGGATGGTCTTTAATTTCTGTGGTTCAACCCGCCTGGGATCGCTAAGATAAATTTCATGATGTAAACCGTTAAATGTGTACCCATGTTCAGGCATCCACTTTTCATGTAATCTGGCTAAAACCGGACCTTCATCGTCATAGGACCCCAGATGCAGGATTTGTACTGCCAGGCCTTCACGATATTCTTCCCAGTGGATTTTTTCCAGCATCGGAAGGTTTTTCTTCTTCCTCACTTCCATCCTGGCCTCTGCCACCATATCCGCAGTGATCCATTCCGGGGTCATGATCATCATGGTCCAATCCCATTGGCTTTTATCCCTGGCATCAGTAAATGTTTCCATGTCCTCTGCCCACCACAAACCTTCCAGGGGCGGAACTACATAATCCTCCCCTATCTTCTTACTGAGGAACTTCGTTTTATAGGACACAGCGTACAAAGCTTCAACAGCCTCAGTATACTCCGGAGCTGAATTAGGATCCCCGTGACCATTAACATTGAAAAATTTCAGAACCGGAACTTCCACAACCTGGAAGTCTTTTTTTGAAGGTTGATAAAGATATTTCAATTCTTTCTTAAAATCAGTTTTTGTCATACTGCCTCTCCTTGAAAACAATTATCATCGAGCAGGAAATTTAAGACAATCAGTAAAGTAGGCATCTAACTCCCAATTTTTATGAAGAGCAGAAAATCCTTGTTGATTGGCCCTGGAGCAAAAATCCGCTGGAGCTTTTTCATACTCAATAACAAAAACCGGCTTGTTTGCTTCGAGAAACGGCAGCAGCAGATCACACTCCTGGTATGTAAAACACTCCTCGTTTAAAATCCAATCAAAATCATTTACCAATTCCTGGACTTGATTGAGATCATTTTTTAATCCGATTTTCAAATCCCGGGAATGGGCTGCCTGGGCCAGATATTTATTAAACACCAATTGATCGTTCCCCGTTAGTGGAAATCCGGTATTGTTTTCATATCCATCCAGATTATCCGGATCAACCCCGTCACATCCTTTTTCAACAGCCAGCTCTAATCGGTTCTCAATAATCGGTTTTAGGTCGGAAAGCTGTCTGATATCCAACCAGCGCTCTCCAGGCCAATTTTCCAAATCATTCCCCAGAATCTTTTCTGGATACTGATCCGCGTCAGGGCGCCAATCCTCATAGCTGCCAGCGCTGAAATAACAGATTACAAAAACTCCCCGCTTCTTTAGCTGATTAATACTCTCTATCGGCGAATCAAATAAATCCAGATTAAAAACATCTGTCTCAATATCCAGATCCAGCTCACCGCTATATTGTATTTGCCAGTTTTTAGTGAGGGGCAAGCCAGATTCTGATACACCAGCGCTTGGAGCTGGAACTTCCCATCTCTGGCACGCAGATGATAAAAATAACAACAGAAACATCCGACTTATGAATATAAAGGAATATTTTTTCACAACATGACCATCCCTAACAACCAGATTGTATTTATTATAAAGTAAGTAAAGCCGATAGGTTGCTCAGGTCTTCACTCTAAGAATTAATCTTTCCCCAGAGGATCTTGACAAACAGCATAGTCTGCTTTATTATATCGGCGTACGTTATATCGTTCTCCGTTATACCGCGGTGCGTTACAAAAACAATATCTCAGAATGGAGGCTTTCATGGAAGACAAATCCATCTCAAAACACCTTCCCCTGACGGAAGCTACTTATTATATCTTGCTGGCGCTGGTAACTCCCAAACATGGTTATGCGGTGATGCAGGAAGCCGAAGAGATCAGTCAAGGCACCCTCCGGTTGGCTCCGGGGACATTATATGGTGCGTTTACCTCCCTGGAAGAGAGTAAATTGATCTCCATGGTCGGAACAGAAGGACGCCGGAAGATCTTTCAGATCACAGAAACGGGAATCAGGGTGTTGTTGGGGCAAATTCAGCGCATGGAAATCATGTTACAAAGCGCTGGAAGGAATTTTGACTTGTTGCGGCAAGTAACTGCCGAGGAAGAATAATATGACTAACAAAATAACAACTAAAACAAAATGGTTCTGGACCTGGCAGGATGAGAAAGAAGAGGCTTGGCTGTCCGAAATGGCGAATCAGGGATTACACCTTGAAAACATCCAGCTTCCCGGTCTGTAAATCATAATTATAAGAAATAAATAATACTTTTCGTGACACTCTATCTATTTTAAGGTTCCTTTGGTACACTTAGGTCCAATACCATCTGAATCCGGCCAAGATCGGTCGGGTTTTTTTATGTTTCAAGAGTGACAATTATGCAAACTACCAGAACAGACATACGAAATGTAGCCATTATCGCCCATGTTGACCATGGGAAAACCACCCTGGTTGACGGGCTCCTGCGCCAGTCAAGCGTCTTTCATGAAAAGAAAATCTTCAGAGAGCGAGTGATGGACTCAAATGAATTGGAGCGAGAAAGAGGCATTACCATTCTCTCTAAAAACACAGCTATCGTGATCACAGATCCAAAAAGCGGTCAGCTCACAAAAATTAATATCGTTGACACTCCAGGCCATGCGGACTTCGGCGGCGAAGTAGAACGGGTTTTAAATATGGTTGATGGAGTATTGCTGTTAGTTGATGCCGCTGAAGGTCCCCGGCCTCAGACTCGTTTTGTCCTCCAGAAAGCGTTGGAACTCAACCACAAGGTGATCGTGGTCATCAATAAAGTGGATCGTAAATTGGCAAATTCGGAGCAGGTCCTTAATGACACTTTTGACTTATTCATAGAACTTGGAGCAAGTGAGGAACAAGCCAGTTTTCCTGTTGTTTACGCTATCGCGACTCAGCATCGAGCAGGTTATACAGCAGATGTCGGCCCTGATCTCCAGCCTCTTTTTGAAACTATTCTGAATGCGATCCCTGCCCCGGTTGTCGATGTTGATTTACCACTGCAAATGCTTGTAACTTCCCTGGATTATGATAATTTCCGGGGAGCTACAGCCATCGGAAGAATTGTATCCGGAGAGGTAGCTATCGGAGAACAGGTCGCTTATGTTACCGCGGATGGAAAAACCATCCCGGGAGAAATCACTTATTTATATGATTACAAGGGATTGGAACGCCAGGAGATCGAACTGGCCCGGGCCGGTGATATTGTTGCTATTGCCGGATTGGAAGGCATAACAATCGGAGATACGATCTGCAATCTTGAAAATCCGATTCCCCTCCCCAGAATAAAGGTGGAAGCTCCCACAGTTCGGATGTCATTTGGTGTAAACACCTCTCCTTTTTTTGGAAGGGAAGGTGTCTGGAAAACATCGCGCAAACTCAGAGAACGATTGTTTCGCGAAATAAGAAGCAACCTGGCTTTAAGAGTGGAAGATACTGAAACCCCTGACACATTGTTGGTATCAGGCCGAGGAGAACTTCATTTGGCCATCCTGATAGAAACCATGCGCCGGGAAGGTTATGAATTCCATGTTTCACGCCCGGAAGTAATTCTTCAAACATCTCCCTCTGGCCAGATTCTAGAGCCATTCGAAGAGGTCCGGATTGAAATCCATGCAGATGATATTGGTGCGGTGATGGATTCTCTCAATAACCGGCAAGGTGTGCTGCAGGACATGCGGGAATCAAGCACAGGAACAGTATTACTCACTTTTCTGGCTCCTACCAGGGGCATTCTTGGCTTCCGACATCATTTCCTAACCATGACCAAGGGAACAGGTGTCCTAAATACAACCTTTGACAGTTATGCCCCCCAGGCAGGTTCAGTAGAAGTACGCTCTCACGGATCCCTGGTAGCGTACGAAACCGGGACAGCTACCACTTTTGGTTTAAAAAATGCCGAGGAGCGCGGGATTCTCTTTATTGAACCCGGCATGGAAGTCTATCACGGGATGGTTGTCGGAGAAAACAAACGCCCGGATGATATAGAGGTCAACGTTTGCAAAACCAAACATCTGACCAATATGCGGAATAGTATCCGAGAAATCAATCAACGCCTGGTCACTCCCAGGGAAATGAGCCTTGATCAATATATCGAGTATCTGGCGGATGATGAACTACTGGAGGTAACTCCCAAAAACCTCCGGATCCGGAAACGAGTTCTGGACCATAATATCAGGAATAGAGAACTCAAACGGGAAGCGGAGAAGGTCAGCGGGTAATCATATTTTCCTTTAAAAATACCGAACCCAGGATCTGGCAGGCTGACGGGATTTGTACAAGCCGTACCATCGAGCAGGAAAGTAGAGTATTGCCAAACCGACAAACCAGAGAATAATCATTACCCACAAGCTGGAGCCCTTTGGTGTCAGCAACCTGCCCATAAGTAAATAAACTCCAAGGTGAGTAAGGTAAGAGAATAGCGGCACTCTGCCAAAAACCAGCATGGGATTCCAATCCCCGAGCGCCGGCTTCTTTATCCTGGAAAAGACCCCAATCAAAATCAAGTTCACTCCCATGGTCAGCAGCACAAAGGTCATACTGGGAGGATATTTCACCAGATTAAGGAATTCCATCCAATTGTCTATCGGTAAAGGGCGGATATTTCCAAAACCATTAGACAACCTTAATAGAACAAAACCCATTAGAAAAACCAATCCCAGCCAGACTCCTTTCTGATAGGCCTTCTTGGCATTCACTTGAATCCACTTGCCAAATAATAAACCCAAAACGACCAACTCAACCCAGGCAAGGAGCGGGTAGTTAGTCCAGAATTCTCCCTTCCCTCCACTATATACCAGCAGGGTTCCAGCCAGGTTATCAAAATTTCTACCCCACAACTCCGGATCAGGAGTCAAGATTTCCATGGCTATAAAAAAAGTCAGGCTGATTCCTGCCAGGAAAATAGGCTTTAAATCAAGTAAAGGGATGCATAGAATCATTCCAAAACCAAGGGCTGCCAACACACCTCCGTACCACAAAAGCGCTGAAGAACCAGCCACTGCCCAGACCTGGCTGTAATTCAAAAATATTTGCAAAGCGATCAATACCAACCCCCGCAACAAAAAGTGCTGGCGGATCTCCGATTCCTTCCAACCTTTTTTCCTTCGGGAAGATGTAAATAGAATCATGCCAATACCCAGAAGGAAAAAGAAACCAGGCGCGCTAAAGTGAGTCACAAACCGAATCAGAAAGTACAGGGGGCTAGAAAAAGCGGGGAAAAGCCCTCCCCAGTATTCGCCCGATGAGTGCTGTTGTGCTATATGGAAGTTGGCATGATCCAATGCCATCAGGATGATCAACAATCCGCGCAGCAGATCAAGCGGGAGAAAACGGTATTCTTTTTGAGTTGGAAAATCGACTACCATAACCCTCCAGACGTCTTTGGACCTATTCAGGAAGAGTTTCCTCCATTATAAACATAATGCCAGTTTCAGATGGCATCCTCTGGAGTTGTTTCTTTACGTGCTCCAGAAGCAGATATTTTCTTAATAAATTTACGCCTTTAAGGTTCCTTCGTTGCAGTCGCCAACCCCCCGTGATAGAATAACAAGACAGCAGGTTTAATCTTGAAGGAAGCTCCAGTTATGGCCAAAATGATCGAAGTAGTGATAGATAGCATCCGGGTCAGTTTAATGTCTCAGCAGCGAGTAGTGATTCTGCGGGAGATTGACTCAAATCGTTATCTGCCTATCATGGTTGGGATCTATGAAGCCGAGCACCTCACCCTGGCTTTACAGGAAGTGGAAGTGTCTCGACCCCTGACTTATGATCTGTTTGTGAACATTCTGGATTCCCTGGAAGCCGAAGTGATCCACGTTGAAGTGGTTTCCCTGAAGGATGAAACATACTTCGGTAATATTGCCATCAATATCAATGGCATCCTGCATAATATTGACTCCCGTCCCTCAGATGCCATGAATTTAGCCATTCGTTTGAATGTGCCGATATATGTAGCGGAAGGTGTGCTGGACGAGGCTGGCTTGATCCCAGAAGACGACTTAGCTGAAACCCCACCTGATGAAGAGCTGGACAGTGAGCGTTTGTCAGTCTTTGAGAATTACCTGGATCAAATCAGCCCTGAAGAATCTGAAGACAAACCTGATGAAGAGGATTCTGAGGAAGAGTAACTTCCCCTTCTTTCTACAACTGCCTTGCAGTAAAAACTCTCCAATCAGATAAGCAACATCACCTTAAAAATAAACCATGACCGAATCCTTTGAGTTTGAATCCCCTCCAGAAACATCCGGACCCCAGATGGTTCCCCACAGCCGGGAAGCGGAAGAGGCTGTCATCGGGGCGGTGTTGATCAACCCCGAAGCTTATTATGACGTGGCCCAGTTCCTGACCGCAGATGATTTTTATATTCATCGCAACAAGTGGATCTGGGATACATTTGTTTCCCTGCACGATCGCAACGAAGCTATCGACCTGGTGACTGTCACCGAGGAACTTGATCAGAAAGGTCACCTGGCAGATATCGGTGGAGCGGCTTATATTACCAAGCTGATCAATAATGTACCCTCATCACTGCATGCTGAAGCGTACGGCCACAGGGTAGAAGAAACTGCAATCAGGCGCCGGATGTTAGAAGCAGCCAACAAGATCGCTAAATTAGCTTACACGGAGAATCTCACCCTTGATACGGTCATGGATGATTCCGAGAAAGCCATTTTTAACGTCAGCCAGCGCCGTACAACCCAGGATCTGCAACCTATTCGCACTGTTCTGAGTGATTATTTCGACCGCATGGAGGAGCTCTCCAAGCGGGATGAAGACCTGGTTGGAGTTCCAACAGGTTTTATCGATATCGACAGAATGCTGGGCGGCTTGCAGCCTTCAGATCTGCTGATCATTGCCGGCCGGCCCGGAATGGGAAAAACTGGCTTTATATTATCCGCCGTCAAAAATGCTGCCCTGACCCATAAAAAACACGTGGCAATATTCTCCCTCGAGATGTCCAACGAACAACTGGTGCAGCGCATCATTGCCCAGGAAACGGGGATCGATTCCACCCGGCTTCGGTCTGGAAGATTAGATCCCGATGAATGGTTGCTTTTCACCCAGGCTATCGAGGTATTAACCGATACCCACATCTTTCTCGATGATACACCCGCTCTGACTCCCCTGCAGCTTCGTACCAAATGCCGGCGACTGCACCTAGAATATAAATTGGATCTGATCGTGGTAGATTATCTGCAGCTTATGGGTGGGGATATGCGAACTAACAACCGTGTCCAGGAAGTATCTGATATTTCCCGTAATATGAAGATCCTGGCCAGGGAGTTGAACGTACCTGTATTGGCCGCTGCCCAGCTTTCACGCGCCGTTGAACAGCGCTCAGACAAACGACCTGTATTATCAGACCTCAGGGAATCAGGAAGTCTGGAGCAGGACGCTGATATCGTGATGTTCATATACCGTCCGGAAGTTTATGAGGAAGAATCCCAGTTCAAGAACCTGGCCGAGATCATCATTGCCAAACACCGCAACGGTCCCACCGGGGATGTGCAGCTGGTCTTCCGGAAGAACCTGGCCAAATTTGAGAATGCTGCCACACGTGATATTGATCTCTCCCAGGTAACTTAATGACTTTTAACGGTCTTCCCCCAGGAAAAATAAACACCATCAGGATTCCCAGCCTGTTTTTTACAGACCTTCTTCCGCAAATAGACGATCTGGATGAAATGAAGGTCACACTCTATACTCTGTGGCTTTTCACCCGGCTGGAAGGCGAGGTTCGCTACCTCAAGGAAGAGAATCTCACCCGAGATCCGGAATTTATGGCGGGCATGGGCGCCACGACCGCCGCCCAGCTGGTTGCAGTACAAACTGGGCTGGAACGGGCGGTGAACCGCGGCACCCTGTTAAAGACGACGGTCCCGGAAGGTGAAGGGGAACTGGCAATTTATTTTTTCAACTCTCCCCGGGGGCAAGCCGCGGTTCAATCCGTCGCAGACGGATCGTGGCGCCCCTCAGACGGAGATAGCCCGATCCCGACATTAAGCCTGGAGCAGCCCAATATCTTTCGGCTTTATGAAGAGAATATTGGCCCGCTGACACCCCTGATCGCGGACACATTAAGGGATGCAGAAAATGAATTCCCAGAGGATTGGATCAGGCATGCGGTAGCAATCGCGGTTCAGAACAATGTCAGGAAATGGAACTACATCGAAGCAATCTTACGCAGTTGGCAGGACGGTGGAAGAGATGAGCGACCGGATAGAGGACATACTAAAAAAGACCGCCGGGGATATCTCGAAGATGAATTCGCCGAGTTCATCGAAGACTGATCCAAACGCCGGGTCTTACCCGGGTGACCCCAGTTGTCAGATCTGCGGCGGTGTTGGCTATCTGCGGCAGGATTTGCCCGTAGGCCATCCTGATTTTGGCAAACTCCAGATCTGCTCTTGCCGAGAAGGACAGCTGAGAAAACAAGCCCGGGCTGGTCTATTTAAAATGAGCAACCTTGAAGAGCTGGCTCATTTAACCTTCGAGAACTTTGAAATCCGGGGACAAATCGGGTTGGGTCCTGCTCAGGCTGACTCGCTGGAACAGGCTTTCAACCACGCCCAGCAATATGCCGCCAAACTCCAGGGCTGGTTGGTATTACAGGGCCCTTACGGGTGCGGCAAAACCCATCTAGCCGCCGCTGTGGCTAATTTTGTAGTTGATATTGGTGTCCCTACCCTGTTTCTGACAGTCCCGGATCTGCTGGATAGTCTGCGCTTTTCCTACAACAACCCGGAATCCACTTTTGAGCAGCGTTTTGAGGATATCAGGCGCTCTCCATTATTGGTCATGGATGATTTTGGGACTGAAAATGCCACTCCCTGGGCCCAGGAAAAATTGTTCCAGATCCTCAATTTCCGCTATATTAACAACCTCCCATTATTGATCACCACCAACCTGTCTCTCAACCAATTAGAAGGCCGCATCCGCTCCCGCCTTCAGGACCCCGAACTAGTCAACCGGGTCAAGATCCTGGCTCCGGATTATCGCCGGCCCATGGACGATACGGGGCACTCCGAACTCTCCTCGTTGTCATTATTGGGAAATCACACCTTTGGCAATTTTTCACTGCGGGATGTTGAGAACCTGGAAAAGGAAGAGCGCAAAAAACTGGAAAGTGCTTTTAAAGCAGCCCAGAAATATGCCGAAAAACCCAAAGGTTGGCTGGTTCTTCAGGGAGGTTATGCCTGCGGCAAAACCCACCTGGCAGCTGCCATTGCCAATTACCGCTCCGCGGAAGGCATCCCGCCCTTGTTCATCATGGTTCCTGACCTGATGGACCACTTGAGGGCTACCTTCAGCCCCGACAGCACCGTTAGCTACGATCGGCGCTTTGACGAGATCAAAAAATCACCTCTGCTAGTGCTGGACGACCTGGGTACAGAATCCATGACTCCCTGGGTCAAGGAAAAACTTTACCAGCTCTTTAACTACCGCTATAATGCCGGGCTTCCTACCATTATCACCACCACAGACAAACTCAGCGAAATTGATCCCCGCATCCGCAGCCGGATCCTGGATCGGCGCCTGTGCCGGATCTTTGCCATCACTGCACCACCCTACCGGGGCGGCTGAAAGATCACCTTAAAGTGATCCAGCGGTAATTCTTACCATGATGTATCTTGACGCCGCTTTTCTTGCGGCGTTTTTATTTAACTGGACCTCCGGAGATCGATCATAAATAATCCAAACCGATTGGGATATACTAAAGACAAGACCATGAGGATCGTGTAATGAAACGCTTCCAGGATTTTTCGAGAGTAGATCGTCCGGTTCAGGCAGCAGAGAGTTATTACTCCAGCCTGAGCGGCATCTATGACGGGCTGGCTTCTAGTGAAAAGAAATTTATCAGGCGGGGCCTCGAATTATTGGATCCTCAACCGGGGGAATGGATCCTGGAGATTGGTTATGGAACCGGATACGCCCAGCAGCGTATTGCTCAGATGGTCCGGGGTGGATTTAGCGTCGGTTTGGATCTATCCAGTGGTATGAGCAAGGTTGCACAGAGAAGATTGTCCCGGACAGGTCTCCTGGGTCAGGTGGGCCTGGTGCAGAGTGATACTTTACCAATTCCTGTTCAAATTGGCGAATTTAACGGGGTTTTCTCCAGCTTCACCCTGGAGCTCTTTGATTCCCCTCTCATTCCGGAAGTTCTTAATGAATGCCGTCGAGTGCTGAAACCAGGCGGCAGGCTGGTGATTGTCTCCCTGTCCAAAGACAAGCCACTGGGTTTGATGGGCAGAATGTATGAGTTCTTCCACGATCGTTTTCCTAAATTAGCGGACTGCCGACCTATTCCGCTCACGCATTTGCTTGAGGAAGGAGGATTTAAGATTCGGGAATCCCGGGAATATAAAATGTGGGGGTTACCGGTAGGGATAGTGTTAGCTACTGCGTCAGTAAAATAAGAGCTACCTGTGAGGTTTAGTAAGGCTGGGAGTCCAGTCTATTCAGTCTAAACCATTTTGGCCCGGATTTGTTTTGCAGCCTGTCCCGGTTCTGCCTGGCAAATTGCCAAACCTAAATGTTCTAACCCCCCTTGTTCTTGCGTAAAGGGCAAAAATTCGAAATACAAACCGGCACCGGGGCCATTATGGGTGACCACGTTATAAGCTAACTCTCTCTTCAGCTCCGGCATTAGCTCCTGATACAATCTGGTTGTATCCTTCCACCCTTTAGAGATAGCCAATACTTCCTCGGAATCAAGTTCATGTAAATATGATTTTCGAAAATCCTTTAAGACCAGGATCATCTCATATGGACGTCTCATAAATTCAGATACAAGCAACACCGCGCTGCCGTAGTCACGGATGAGAAATTCTGGGGGATTCGTTCGTTGGGAGTATTCTGAAAAGGTCTTCCCCTGTTTATTTAAGAATCTTTGATTATTCAGAATTCTTCTAGGTGCAAGATTGCCGAGAATGATTTGCTGGTGGCCGTGTTCCAAAGACCCTCCCACAGCAGATCCAACATTCTTGATTATTGACACATAACATTGATTCCCTGAAGAAGAACCCCTGGCAACCATATTTTTTGATATTTCTTCTCCAATTTCTAATAGTTTCTTTTCTGCTGCGGCCAAGCGAGACATAACAACAGCACAATCTTCAATTGGCATATTATGCCAATCCTTCTCGTGATAAGAAGAACTCCATTGAACCAAATGCATTCCCCATACAGGCAAGTTTTGAGGGATTTTATTATCGTTTTGAAGTACCGGTGGACTTAAAACCGGATAGAGGTTCTTATTAATAAAGGTAAATCCATCGCTTAGCTCAACCAAGTCGAGGATACCGGTGGTGTTGCCATTACAAATCGGACAGTCATTTCTGGAAAGTGTTGGGGTCTCACTCTCAGCGCGGTAGTCATGAGGTCTATCTATGCGTGAAGTATTATAAATAATGGCCTCGTTGGATCTGGGATCGACAGTAGATTTGACTGCTGCAGGATAGCCGTTGTTTTCGTTATCATTCACATAGTAAGATAATAAATGCTCAGTCGAGAGTTCTTCAATCGCCCTTCCCTCCACTAATTTCTGGAGAACATCTAGCTCGATCCTTTTAATATCTTTCATTTCACTCGCTCTTTATCCCAAGAATAAAATCCTTCACAATATGGTCCCAGGTGAAATAAGGAATTGTGGCATGGTAAGCATTATCTCCCATCTCCTGGCAAAGATTTTCGTCAGATAACAGCTTGTCCAGCGCAAAGGAAAAGCCTTCAATATTTCCTGGCGGGACAATGATTGCTCCTTCACCTAATAAAATCTGGGTTCCAGACTTAAGTGCTAATTTTTGTTTTTTTTGTGCGGCTAGATATTCGGTCACAAATGGCACCAGATCACTGGAAACGACAGGAACCCTGGTTGCAGCCGCTTCCTGAACTGCCATTCCGAACCCTTCCATGATTGAAGGAGTGCAATATATGTCCGAGATCGCATAGAGAGCTGGTAGTATATCCCAAATCGATCCGACGGCAGCTGTGGCATGAGAAATTCCACACTCTCCAATCAAGTTCTTCAACTTCCTGGACAAACTCTGGTTAGTATCATCGATTGTTATAACCAGCAAACTCTCCGGATGATTTTCTAGAATTTGTGCAAACGATCTGATCAGAATATCTTTCTGTTTGGTCTCATCGGTCCGGCTGATCTCAGTAATGATCTTTTTACTCTGAATCTCCTCAATTGGAAGATTTGTAAGATCACTCAACAAAGACCAAACAGGATCCGAATTTTCAACCTTGCGGGGAAAATACCTCTCCTGGTCTACACAGGGAGGAAGCCATAGCACTTTATTCTTAAAACCATAATCTGTTTTGGCTGAGGACCTGATAATACTTGAAGTCGCCGCTACATAATCGATCTTATTGAGGATCTTTTCTTCATAAGTGATGCGGTCCAGTATGCGCAAGTCCTGCCAGGTTTCCGGGGGTGTGTTTCTTTTTTTCACAGCTCCCAATGAATGCGGCACCCATATATGTTTGATGTTCTCCCCTAACCGCTCTTTTAATTGACAGCCAACAGTTCCAGCATCCCAATAGTGGGAGATAATCAAATCTAGTGCTGCTTCTTCTGCATCCAAGAAGTCAAATAATGCCTGAACCAATCCTGGAACCCGGTCACACATATCCTCTTTCCGGACAAATTGATCCAGTCCATCATCAAGATAAAGAATCCGCTGATGTTCATCTTTGTAATGAAGGCCTTTTTGAATTTCTCCGGTTCGTGGATGGAAATATCCTCCCCGGTTGACAATAGTGATCTTATAACCAAATTTCTCCAGGGCCGAGGAGAATTGATTTACGAAGACATTTTGCCCCCCGGTGTCTTGAAGTCCCGGGACAACTTTCCATTCATGCACACCATGAGTGGTTAACATCAAAATATGATCTCGATTGGATTTAAGGAATTCGTCGTGGAAATGGCTTATTGTCATAATGCTGGTTTTCTTACCAAACTCTCGAAATCAAAAAGTTTGATTATTTCTATAAACGATTACAGGATTACGATATTGGTGGTGCTGTGGTATCCCGGATGATAAGTTCAACAGGAAGAATTATTTCATCAGGTCTCGTTTGCGGTTGATCGATCAACCGCAGCAATGTTTCACCACCAACAAGACCAGCCTGAAAAAGCGGCTGTTGTATCGTAGTGAGGTTTAAGTATTCAGCATCACGGATATTATCATATCCGATCACTGATAATTGTTCTGGCACTTTGATATTCAATGTTTTGGCAGCATCAAGGACCCCAACTGCTTTTGTATCGCTGGAAGCAAAGATTGCTGTTGGGGGATCTGGCTGCTGCAGCAGGGAGATAGCCATCTCTTCAGCCTCTTCCCTCCCGTGTTCTCCTTCTTTTTGGTAATTGGGATTAATTGGTATTCCCGCCATATCCAAAGCCTTGCAGTACCCATGGTAACGGTTCAGGGTGGATGAAAATTGGAGCGGATTTTCAAGATGAGAGCTGATAAAAGCAATATTTTTATGGCCCAGATTGATCAGATGTTCCGTAGCCATCCTGCCGCCTACTTGATCATCAACATTTACTCTGGAAAATTCCGGCTTGTCCGAATCGATCAAAACCACAGGCATATCATTATTGATAATTCTTTCAGCTTGTTGGTCATTAATTGGCATTGATATGATTAACAATCCATCTGTCCGGGTTCTATTTGCCAGTTCATATAAACGCGAATCCCTCAGCTCTGGTGAGCCCACGCTAAATGGAATCAGGTCATATCCGCTATCAAACAATGCTTCCTGGACTCCTCGTAATCGTTCCACGATGGAGGGAAGGGTCAGGAATGGTAAGATCACGCATATGGTATTGGTTTTTCCGAGCCGCAACCTTTGAGCAGCCTGGTGCAATGAATAATCAAGCTCCTGACAAGCTTGCAGAACCAGCTCCCGCGTTTCTTCAACAACCTTATCAGACCCATTTAGCACCCGGGAGACAGTGGCTACGCTTACACCAGCTCTTTTGGCCACATCTTGCATTGTTGCGCTGGACATCATTGTGTCTCTACCTTCTAGTTTATATTTGCGAGTATAACGCCCGTGTTATTTAGAAGTCCATCCAATCAAACCTTTTACATAATACTTCTGCAGCAAAATGAAGATCAACAATGGGATTGCCGTTACCAGTAAAGAAGCAGCTGATAAAATTCCCCAATCAACACTGTATTGCCCTTTAAGCAGCGGGATTCTCTGTGTGGCAACCAATTTCGAAGGGTCATACAGAGTAATTAAAGCCATAAAAAAGTCGTTCCAGACCCAGGTGAACTGCAATGCTGCTACAGACGCTAATCCGGGCAAGGATAGAGGCAGGATTATTTTTGTGAATATCTGGAACCGGTTGGCGCCGTCAAGACTGGCTGCCTCTTCCACCTCGGGTGGTAGAGTGGTCAAATAATTCCTCATGAAGATTGTGATCCAAATAATACCCCAGGCAGTGTGTGTAATGATCAGACCCTGGTAAGTATTAATGATCTTAAAATTTAGAAGGGTTTGAAACAAGGGCACAGCCACCATTTGTTGAGGGATGGATAAGAGCAGAACAATTCCCACCAGCATGATTCTCCTGCCAGGAAACCGCAGGCGCATCAACCCATAGGCGGCCAGAGTGGCAATAATGATGGGCAAAATAGTTGCAGGCACTGTCACAATCAATGAATTTTTTAATCCTTCTCCTATTGGCGCAGTTGGATGATTCCAGGCTTCGCCGAAGTTTTCGAACGATATATTGACCTCTTCGAAATTCCACCAACCGTGGAGGAGTTCCCTCTGCGGTCGGATGGAAGCCATCAAGATACCCATGAAGGGAATGATCCAGATCAAACCCGCAGTCCAGGCAACCAGGTTGATGATCACCTTTTTCCAGGAAAATTTCTTACTTTTCATAGAATAGTTTACTCCTGCATCCTGTTGGTGGATCTTGCCAGCCAGATTCCAATAGCTAATGTTAAAACTGTCATCAAAGTCGCAATTACTGCAGATTTATTGGGATCTAATGCCCTGAAAGCCAGGCTGTACATTCTCAATGCTAAAACAGTCGATGATCCACCTGGCCCGCCCCCGGTTGCTGTATACACCATGTCAAACACTTTCAGTTCCCACAACAAGGACATCGATACAACTGTGATTGTGACCGGTTTCAGGGAAGGGACGGTGATATAGAAGAATTTTTGGAGTGAATTTGCTCCATCAACCTCAGCAGCTTCGTACCACTCCTCGGGAATTGTAGCCAATCCTGACGAATAGAGAATCAAGCTAAAACCAGTCCACAATAAAATTGAACCAATGATCAATGCTAACAACGCGGTATCGGGGTAGACCATCCAGGACCGCACCCATTGGTCCTGGCCCAAAGCCCTTAAGATGCCGTTAAATATACCCGAGTGTTCGTCAAATATGAAACTAACAATCCCACCTCCGACAACCATGGGGGTGATCATTCCCAAAAAAATGATGGACTTGATCACATTGCCTCCCCAAGCATCCCGGAGTATTACGGCCAGGATCATACCCAGGGCAACTACCGAGGGCAAATGGATCAAAATCCAGATGGCGTTATGAATAATCGCTCCCCAGGGGGGTGATTTGGTTGGAAATCTGCTGAGATTTAAGATATCGCTGCTCAGCAGTACATCTGAAAAATTCTGAAGGCCAACAAATTGTCCCTCAGCATTTAGAAAAGCCAAAGAAAGCGTTTTTATCGCTGGGATAATGACAAAGATTAACAATAAGATAAGTGCGGGGAAAATAAAAATTACCACTTCCAAAATATTTTTGAGTCTGTTTTTCATAATCATTCCTCGCCTTTTACCCCGAAGGAAAACCACAACAACAAATAACTTCTTTGTCCTTTTTTTTACATAAGTTCGCAAAATTGGAATTATTGATATTAGAGAATAATTGCTTGAAATTATAAAGCTCAACTATAACGTTCCTCGCAGCCGAAATTTCCAGCTGCGAGGAACATCATTAAATTCTATTCGGGCATTTTTTCCTGGAGGGTCGCAAGCACATCGTCCAGGGCAGAAGTATCTACCCAGTATAATGCGATTTGGTCCCAGAAGGTGCTCTGCCATTCTCCACCGATGGTGTCATCCAAGTCGGGCAGAACTGAGAAGGTGTTCACCGTCGCAGCCAGATTCTTCTCGTTCTCTGGATAGATATCGAGAGAGATATCAGATCGGCTGGAAAGTCTACCACCCTGCTCAAGGCGAGCTTTCATACCAGCTTCGCTGATCACAAACTCAATGAAAGCTTTGGCATCATCAATCCGGTTGGTGTATTTGGGAATGAACATCCAATCGGTACCACTGACAATACTTGTGGACCCGGGAACGGGAAGCAAACGCAGGTCTGCCGGATCATCCACATCCTCTGCAATCCAGTTACCATAATAGTGGAGCGCATAATCGCCTTCCATCCACAGATCTGCCGCGGCATGCCTTTCAACAGGATCGCTGAAGTAGCCTTGATCAATAAGGGGAGTAAGGTAATCGGTAAATACTGCCTTCACAGCTGGATCAGTCCATTTGACGGAACCATCCATGATGCCCTCAACCATTTCTGGTCCACCAACTGCCGCCAAGAAATGTTCCACAATATCAGCCAGCGGATATCCTGCAGGGGATGAAAGCGGATTCTCAATACCTTCTACTTCTTTGATCTGGTCCAGAGTGGCATAAAAATCATCCCAGGTCTCCGGTTTTTCAAGGCCGTTGGCTTCAAAGAAAGACTGGAAATACCAAAAACCGCCTTTCACCCATAGATAGGTTGGAATACCATAGGTCTCTCCGTCCACCACCACTGGGTTGCCCAACCAATCCACATCCGCCGCTATATCTGAAAGGCTTTCCAGATGCTCGGCATTTTGTTCGATCCACCAAGGCCAGGACATGATAAATACATCAGCCATGGGTTCCTCTGCCATGAACTGGGCAGGAAGGAGCGGACCGAGGTCTTCGGTTTTATAGGGGAGGACTGTGACTTCTATTCCAGACTCAGCTTCAAATGCCTCCACTACTGGCAGGAAGAGTTCCATTGCGTCTCCCGTCCAGGGGATCGTCACTGAAATGGGCGATTTGTCCACTTCGACGATGACTTCTTTTTCTACTTCAACCGGGACTTCAACTTGTACTTCTTTGATGACTTCAACAGGTTCCGGTGTACAGGCTGAAAGAAGTAGAACTGCGAGGATCAAGATCAATACTTTTTTTGCCATCTTCGTGTCTCCTTATACTAAATATAGAAAAAGTAGAGAATGAATGTTATTTGGCAGCAATACCTCCTTTTATAAGATGTCAAATTTCTGAGTTTATTTATAAAAAAAAGCACCCATAAATAACCTGAGTGCTCTTATAACGACCAGTCCCAATTCAGACCAACACATTTTTGAAAATAACCAGATGGAGGAATAATCATTATTCGGTTACACCTTCAGGTCAACTATAGGACTAGCATATTACTATCAATGATGTAATCGATTACATCGTAACACGTTTTTTATCTCCCTGTCAAGTTTTTTCAGTATTTTTCACAGTAATCCCCCCTCTTTTAGGATAAAAGTCATAGTCTGATCAATGTTTATGGTCATCATTTCGGGAAAACGCTGGATCAGCATTGGATTATTGTTGATCCCCGCATCACTGACTACCTTTAGAACGATAATCTCCAATCCCTCACCTCCTCCCAGAAACCAACGATCCTGATTACTCGATTCGGTTTTTAGTAGTAAATAATTTGGCTATGGGTCAATAAATAATCTTTTTCAACACCAAATTTCGTTCGAGAAATGATTTCTTCTTTGCTCTATATTTTCATGAATTGTCCTCTGAAGGGTGGTATAAATACAGGGGCAGATCACTTAACCACTTATTGACTTTAGAATGGCAAATTATGAATAATACTCCCAAGAAAAACATGCTTCTTGTTATCCCTTTCATGTTGGTATTTTTAATCGTACTCATAAAAAATGCCTGGATATCTGATGATGCTTATATAACATTTCGATCTATCGAGAACTTCATCCATGGATATGGTCTGGTTCACAATGTAGGAGAGAGG
>CAZVIH010000074.1:0-2960 GCA_964627755.1 uncultured Anaerolineales bacterium | reverse complement strand
TCTGGGCTACGGGATCAGCAGAGATGGCTGCCCTCTGAAACCGCCTGATACAGATGGTGACGGGGTGGCGGACAATCAAGACCGCTGTCCAAATAAAGGTGATCAAGGATACGGGTTGAGTTCTGATGGCTGCCCTGTAGGTGCGCCAGACTCGGATGGAGATGGCGTGAATGACAGTCTGGATAAGTGCCCCGATAAGGGAGATGCCGGGTTTGGTGTGGATCGGGCAGGCTGTCCGCTGTCGAATCCCAACCCGCCTACAGCGATCCCAGCTAAGGACTCAGATGGGGATGGCATTAATGACAGTATGGACAAATGCCCTAATGAGGGCGACGCAGGTTATGGGATAAACGCAAGAGGCTGCCCCAATCCGGCCCCGGAGCCCACAGCAGCACCCGTGGAACCCACAGCAGCGCCGCCGCCGCCACCACCTAAACCCACGGAGGCGCCGCCGGAACCAACATCTGAGCCTAATTGATCAGTAAAAAAGCCTGCTTCCAAAAGAAGCAGGCTTTTTTTTGTGTTAGGTTTTTGGATAGGGACGAAGTTCTTCTCGTGGATTTGTCCTTTTTGTGTGATCAGCCGCTTTTCAGCAGGCCCGGGGGAATTTTGACCCGGCCCTTCATTTTTATTCCTAATGGGGCTACTCTTCCAGCCAGAAGGTCAGATCCATTTCTCCCCCTTGCGAGTTGAGAGAACTCCACTGGAAACCCTCTTCAAAATAGCGCAGGATCTGTCTGGTTCCATTATCCATGATCAGCTCGTAATTGTTCTCGGAAATACGCTCATAAAAAGCCTCGGGCGCTGATTCTAGATAGTGGTATCGTGCGCCGCTGTGATCAAAAAAATGAGTTGCCTGGCATTTTCCACCTACAACCCCTTCGGATGTAAGATTAGTGGTCCCTTCGATGCGGTAGGAATGCAGTCCCTGATTGTTCATCTCTGCTACGGTCAGTTGATAATCAGAAGAGCCTGCATCCGCCGGGGAATCGGTGGGATCAGGAACAACTTCAAAACCAAAATCCTCTTCATCGGCAGCCAGGGCTTCCTGTCCATTTTCGGTGTTGACTGACCTTCCAAACAACTCGTAGAGGCTGGCTGGAACTGCGCACGCCAGGCTGGTGAGGAAGAGTATGGGAATGGTCAAAACCAGGATCTTATTCATTATTGAGTTCTCCGTTGAAATCCAGGTAGAGGAATAATATGTTGGATTGATTATCAACTTTAAAGAGAAATATTTCCAGTACTTTTATCCTTATTAAAATATTTTTTGATAAGGAATGAAGTCCTTAAAAACAGGAAGCGGTATCCTGCAAGGATACCGCTTCCTGTTTTTGGATCATTGTACTGAGGTGAGGAAAAAGTAAATCAAACCACCCAGGCTTGCTGCTGAGAGGAGAACCGCAGCGATGATCACCCACCAGGAGGTGGCTTTCTGTTCAGTTACTCTCTGAGTTCCATTTCCTTCCATCATTTGAACCTCCGTTTTTTATATAAGAGGGACGAAGCCATTCCGAAGGACTTCGTCCCTTTATTTTCAATCGCTTACCAGCAGTGCTTTGGCGAACTTCCCGTGCACCTTGCCCACCCAGCGGGCGATGTGCATGGTGCAGGTACCAATCAAAAATCCCAATCCGGCAATGAGCAGAGTCAGTGTCAAACCGGCTGGATCAGACATGGTCCAGCCTATATCACCGCTGCGGAATATTTCAAAAGGGATATCCTTGGCCATCATCACGATGGCGCCAACAGGGGTGGCAATAAAACTGATTGATACAGCGATAAGGGTCACCATCACCGAGAAATAGATCACGCCCAGTGGCAGCATCAGGATCATATAAATGATCGACAGCCAGGTGGCTTTGCCGGTCAGCAGGATCTTAAGGCGCTCTTTCCAGGGCAGGCTGCTGTCTGTGAAGCTGGCCCGGCGGGGCATACGCTCTCCTAACAGGGCTTCCACCAGCCGGCCTTCCAAAAAGGCGATGCCGCGGAATGATAGCAGAAACACGATCGTGATCGGGATGCCGATGATCAGGATCATGACCCCGATCGAGGTCGAGAGTCCGGTCACAGCCCAGGAGAAGTACAGGGTGCCGGTGATGATCGAAATCAGCATATAGACCAGGCCGCCCCAGGCCCGGGGGTCAGCAAAGACGCCAAAGAATCCAGGATAGGTTTTTCCATGGCTTGCAGATGCTACTCGGCGGGCAGCCGGTGTGGCGGCCAGGGCGGGGGGCAGGGTAACTTCCCAGTTCTTGTAGGCCTGGGCGATCTCTTCCACCTCGCCGTATTCCTTGATGATGGTTTGAATGGCTTCCGACTCGGCTTCCACTTCGGCACTTTCACTTTCCAGTGCGGTGCGCAGATGCTCCTCGGCGTCCGCCAGGGCGTCCTGCACAGTAGCCCGATCCGCGCCTTTGAGGGCATTTTTCAGGTCAGATAAATAGGTTTTAATGAGTTCGTCTGCAGTTTTCACTGGTAATCACCTCCCAGTACGTTGTCAACAAAATTTTTAGTTTCGATCCAGATGGCCGTCCAGTCTTTGAGGGCTTCCTGTCCCGTTTCTGTGGCCTGGTAGTATTTGCGGGGCGGCCCCGAATCGGACATTTCCCGTTCGCTGCTGAGCAGGCCCTGGCTTTCCAGGCTGCGCAGCACCGGGTAGATGGCGCCCTGCTTGACCATCACGCCATCATTGTCACCGGCTCCGACCAGCTTGCCGATCTGGTAGCCGTAAAGCGGCTCTTGGCTTTGGGCCAGGATGCTCAGCAGGGCCAGGCTGACCGTGCCCGAACTGAGCTCCTTCTGGAATTTCTTGTGGGTATCCTGTAGTTCTACCAATTTGTTCCTCCTTTTAGTTGAGAGAGGGACCGAGTCCCTCCCAGGGACTCGGTCCCTTATTCTATTGTCTCAATCCCTATAGTTAACTCATGTGTACTTTACACTTAGTACTAGTATGAAGT
>CAZVIH010000073.1:0-42517 GCA_964627755.1 uncultured Anaerolineales bacterium | reverse complement strand
GCACTGCCCAATAAACCCAAAGTGATCCAGATATCAATATTTGCCATAAATCCAATGCCAGTTTTGATTTCTCTAGCTAGTGTACCAAATCTTTCCCTGAACGGGTATTGACCCTCCAAGAACAGAAGGTGTTAATTCTCCATCTGGATAATGTTCTGGATAAATCTGGGGATAACAGATGTTTAACTGTGGATAAGTTACCAAATCCGTGGATTCCATGGGGATTAGGTGAGGATAAATACCATAGCGATGTGGAATAAGATCGCCACCACTATGCTGCTTCCCCATAAGAGATAGGCCAGGAACCGATTTTCCTGATTATTGAATAAAAACAATCCCAGGATCAGATTAGCCAGGTAGGCAGTAGTATTGATGATAGGAAATAAGACCAGGCGAACACTGTCCATACCTTCGTGAGGGATACCTCCCGAAGTAAAACCCAGCGATACCAGATCTCTGGAAGGGATCGTCAGCAAGGTCCAGATTAACAGGCTGATATTTAACAAACCTCCGCTGATCAAGATCCAAAGGATTGGTTTGATTTTGATAACTTCAGTCAGGATTAACGCTGGCTGAACGGATTCTGGAGATAGGGGGCTGATCGTTCCCAACTCGGTGAGTTCAATATAAGTGGACATAAATTCGTTTACCCGGTTGGGAGAGACAGCGTAATATCTCTCACCTACGGCGATAATAACCAACCCTTTTGTTCTGGAAGCCAGATACTCCACTTCAGGTCCCCGCTGAAAACGCCGCACACCAGTGACAGCTCCTGGCCAGTGGATGATGGGGAGTGGAGGGGCGGTTTCCAGATCTTCCACCCGGTAAACCCAATCCACTTCTGCCATAGGAAGGCTTTCAGACCGCCAGCCCCAATGCAATTTGATCCCTCCCCGCTCCAGAATATATTCGGAGCGGTGCAGGGCGTACAGTCTGTATATCAGGTATGGGACTGTGGCTAAAAAGAGGATGATCAGGATGATATAGGGTAATAATTGCGGTGCAACCTCGACATTGGAGACTCCCCATATACCCCAAATTCCGGCGGCCGAAAAAATCAGCATTAGCAATAGGTGAACGATGGTTCCCATCTGTTTGGGGGGATAGAAGGTTCTTTTTTCCTCCATGAATATCAGTTATACCACTATCGATTGAACAAGGTTTCATTATGTTCGACCTTTTATTTATGAAAACTTGCGATAATTTAGAACTTAAGTTCCAGGGATGGTTTTGGAACTGATTTATTTATAATTCTGGTATGATGATTTCGTATTTATTAGGAGAAATATGAGTGAAGCGGATGTGATCAAGAATACGAAAGGTGGACCAATTACTATAGAGTCCATTAAGAGGGATCTGGAAGCGATTGGTGTGAAACCAGGTATGGTGCTGATAGTACATACATCTCTCAGCAAGATGGGCTGGGTCAGCGGAGGGGCTGTAGCGGTAATCCAGGCTCTGGAAGAGGTGCTTGGGAAAGAGGGGACGCTGGTGATGCCAACGCATACCGGTGATCTCTCAGATCCGGAAGAATGGTCCAATCCACCGGTCCCGGAGGATTGGAAGGAAATCATCCGCCAGACCTTACCGGCTTTCGACCCGGAGATCACTCCAACAAGAACAATGGGCAGGATTGCCGAAACATTCCGGAGTCAGCGGAACGTATTAAGAAGTAATCATCCTCAAATGTCATTTGCTGCCTGGGGAAAGTTCGCTTCCCTGATCACTGAGAATCATTCCCTGGATTTTGGTCTGGGTGAGGATTCCCCCCTGGCCAGGATCTATGATCTGGGCGGATGGATCTTGCTGCTTGGGGTTGGACATGATAATAATACAAGCCTGCACCTGGCCGAGCACCGCGCGGATTTCAAAGGTAAAAAAGAGATCCAACAAGGCGCTCCAGTTCTGAGGGATGGGAAACGACAGTGGGTCAAGGTTCGTGATTGGCAGGAACACAGTGAGGATTTTGATAAAATTGGAAAGGCCTACCAAGAGGTGGGTGGAAAGTTTACAATGGGGAAGATCGGGATGGCGGATTGTCTATTGATCCAGCAGGCTGAACTGGTGGATTTTGCCGTCAAATGGATGAAAGATAATCTGGATATTAAGAAAGGAAGGCCGTGATGGGTTTTTTAGAAAAAGAGATCCTTAAAAATTCAATTCAGTCCTGGCTGATTGCCCTGGGAATAACCCTGGGATCGTACCTGGTGCTGCTAGTATTCAAGAAGATCCTTAAACACCGGGTAGGCAGTCTGGTCAAAAGGTCCAAAACGAATCTGGATGATTACCTGATTCCCATTTTGTCTCAAACCCGCTGGTTCAGCTTGCTAGCCCTGGCATTATGGGCCGGATCAATGGTTTTAACCTTCCCATCAGATATCCAGATCTGGTTTAACAGGATCGTCCAGTTGTTTTTGGTTCTACAAGTGGGTTTCTGGGGGACGGGTGTGATCTCTTTATATATCGAACGCGGGGTAACATCAAAGATCGAGGAGGATCAAGGAGAGGACGCTACCACCATGAACGCCCTGGGTCTGATCATTAAGATCGCCCTGTGGGTCATTCTGGCATTGATCATTCTGGATAATCTGGATGTGAAAATCAGCAGTCTGGTGGCCAGCTTGGGGATTGGCGGCATCGCTGTTGCCCTGGCGCTGCAGAATATTCTGGGGGACTTATTTGCCTCACTATCGATAACCTTCGATAAACCATTTGTGATCGGAGATTTTATCGTGGTTGATGATTTTGAGGGAGACGTGGAGGACATCGGCCTAAAAAGCACTCGGGTCAGAAGTCTATCTGGTGAGGAGTTGATTTTTTCCAACACTGATCTTCTCAACAGCAGGATCAGAAATTATAAAAGACTCGAAAAGAGACGGATCTCATTTATTATAGGGGTGATCTATGGAACCCCGGTCGAAAAATTGAAGAAGATCCCCAGCATAATTGAAGATATCATAACTCCAATTGAGAATGCCGATTTTGAACGAGCCCATTTAAAGACTCTGGGTGATTATTCCCTGGATTACAGTGTAGTGTATTATGTTTTACAGCAAGAATATGCCACCTACATGGATATTCAACAGGTCATTAATCTGGAAATCTATCAAAGATTTGAAGAAGAAGGGATTGAATTTGCTTATCCTACCCAAACCATTATGCTGGAAAGTGAAGGATAGTGGAGTTAGATACCGGATACCAGATCGCCTATTTTTGTGATTATTTGGCACTCAGCATTCGGGAATATATTATCTGGGTCAAATAAAACAGGATAAATGCCAGCGTTCTGGGCGCCTATGATATCAGTATAATAATTATCCCCTATATAGGCAGAAATATTAGGGCTGCTATCCGCCAGATAGAGAGCATGTTCAAAGATCTTCGGATCGGGTTTTGCTACTTGAACATCACCAGACGTGAAGCAAAAATCAAAATAGGATTCAAATCCAATTTCCTTCACCTCGGATTCGATGGGATTGGGTCTATTACTGATCAGGCCCATTTTGTATCCTAATCCGCGAAGTTTTTTTAGAGTGGGGCGAACATCATCCAAAATCAATACCTCGGGTTTATAACGTTCGAGCAGTTCTTTCTGAATTACCGGTGCCAGATCTGTTGTTTGTAATTCTGTCAAGCCAGCAGCCCACAATTTCCGTTTCAGGTAATGGAGCCAGAATTCATCAGTTAATTCGCCATACATTTTCTGATCCTGTTTCAATTCTTCTGATTTTGCCCAATAGCGGAACATGAATTGCTGGGTTTCCCGGTGCGCGGTTGACATGACTGGCACCAGATGTTCTTCCAGAATTGTAAAAAGGAGATCCAGGGAGGAAGGATTTTGATGGATCAATGTGCCATCAAGGTCAAAAAACAAAGTTGTGATACGGATCGGTAAGGTCATAATTGAATTCTCTATCCAAAACGTTTGTGTCTATTCAGCTAAATACCTGTTATGGTGGATTTTAAACCAATTTAGGGATTTACACTATAATATATTGGATTATACAATACCCTTATTTCAGTAGGCAAATAATGATATTTTGTGAGGGGTTTGTAAGCTCCGGGTCACTAAGAATAATAATTTATGAGAACTCCTAACCAGAAACATCAACGACTTCAAATCATTTTTTTAGCCTTGATTGGGCTTACTATCCCTTGTTATGCCCTGGGATATACTTTTGTCTCTATAAACCGCAAAAATCAACCTACTCCCACAGCCAGGATCCCTTCCACCGCCACTTACACAGCGACCCCAATCTTTACCAACACGCCAGCACCAATAATACCTACTCGCTTTCCTACCTTTACACCTACAAATACACCTACAATTACACCCACCAGGACCGCAACTCCCACCTCAACTGATACTCCCACCTCAACTCCCCAGCCAACCAATACTTTCACGCCTACAGCAACCTCCACCAATACCCAAACCCAACCCGCAACAACAGAACCGCCACCTTTACCGACCGCAACATCTGATATTTGATCCTTAGGCAGTCTTTTTTCTGGATTTGCCCTTATCATTGAATTGTTAATTTCATACAAATACAATATTTTCTCGAAAAAACTGTGGTTTAATGTGATTTCTTTGAAAATATAAGGTTAATCATGAAAAAACCTGAGAATTACAGTAGAAATAGAACCTTCTTGAGATTGATACTAGGCTTGGTCATTATTGGCTTGCTGATCATTGGTGTCTCATCATGTAATTTCCCTGATCTGGGAGGGATATTCCCTTCCAATTCTGCAACGGAAATCCCCCTGGCAACTGCGGTCTCAGCAACACCCAAGGCTTCTGCGACGCCAAATATCCCAACTGTTCAATCCCGACGGTTAATTGTATGGGTCCCGCCGCAGTTTGATCCTACCGCAGCTACTACCGCTGGAAATCTGTTCTTGTCTCGCCTGGATGAGTTCGCCACCAGACGTCCTCAGATAGAGATTCAAGTTCGTATCAAACCAATCGCAGGTGATTTTGGTATCTTGGAATCCCTTCAGATTACGGATTCTGCTGCTCCTATTATCATGCCGGACCTGGTAGCTTTACCCCGTTCGCTGGTGGAGCAGGCTTTCGACGCTGGTTTGATACTGCCTCTGGATGGGATTACTGAATCTATGGTGGAGAATGATTGGTATGACTATGCCCTGGATCTGGCCCGCATTAATGAAGAGCTTGCTGGTATCCCCTTTGCCGGCGACCTGATGGTCATGGCTTATAAGGATGATACGGGAGAGCTTCCTCCTCCTGATTGGGATGCTGTGATCGCTGCTCAGAAAATATTGGCTTTTCCCGCTTCAGATCCCCGCAGCGTGGTCACGCTGGCTCTTTATCAGAGTCTTTCAGGGGAATTTCCGGGTACCAGCGAAGGAACATTGATCCAGGAGAAATCCCTTCTGGACGTGTTAACTTATTACCAAGAAGCCCAGACTGCCGGAGTGATGCCTTACTGGTTAACCCAATTTGAAACTGATGAACAAGCCTGGCAGTCCTATGAGGACCGCCAATCAACCATGGCAATTACATGGAGTTCCATCCTACTCAGCGCGGAATCAGCCAACACTTCTCTTGTCGCCATACCGACCAAGGAAGCAAAACCCTTTTCTTATGCGGATGGTTGGGTTTGGTGTGTAATCCCATCAAATATGGAAACAGAACATGAAGTGGTTGAACTGGTCGAATTCCTTACTGAGGCAAGTTATCTTAATACCTGGGGAATTGAAGCGGGGTATCTGCCCGTAAGACCTTCCGGACTGGATAAATGGTCAGAGACAACTTACTTCACTACCTTGCAGCAGTTGCTGCCTTCGGCAGTGCTTTTGCCTGGGAGTGATCTTCTGAATGATCTCGGGCCGGAGATTCGTGATGCGGTGATCAGTGTATTAAAAGATCAGCTTGAGCCAACGGCGGCCCTGGCGGCATTGCTGGAAGAAATCCAGGGACCCTAGACTGGATGACCTCATCTTCCTTCCCAAATCAATGGCGGCGTGTTATAATCACCAGCCGTGTTAAATAATCAAATAAAAGTAATAAAGATTACTGATTAACAAAGAAGGAATTATAGGATGACCGATCTCATCAAGGCGTTAGAAACGCAAAAAAACCCCGATGTACCCGAAATCCAAACTGGGGATACAGTTACTGTTTTTGTTCGCATCAAAGAAGGCGACAATGAACGTATCCAGCAGTTCAAAGGTGTTATCATCCGGATCCATGGTATAGGAAATAGCGAAAGTTTCACGGTCAGAAGGGTTGCCAGCAATGGCATCGGTGTTGAACGAACTTTCCTGACCCGGTCCCCGATTGTGGAAAAAGTGACTGTTCAGAGCCAGGGCCACCACCGCCGCTCAAGGCTGTATTTCCTGCGCGAACGCAGTGGTAAAAAAGCGAAACTCCGCCAGAAATTTACATCCTGACCGGAACGATCTAAAAATAAACCAGGGCATAGAAATTTCTATGCCCTTTTTGTTTTAAGCCAGGGGATAGCCTCCTGAAAACCTGAGTATAATGAAAACATGAGAACCAGATTCGTTTTTGTTTTGATTCTTATGGCTGCCCTGACCAGTTCTTGCGGAGGTGTTGTAATCCACCCCCAGGAAACACCAGAGGAGAATTTTTCATTTGAGTTCTTCCGAGATGGATATTACGAGGCTGTGCTGCCCAACTGGGAGGAGGCTTCGGAGATAGATCCAGATGCCCTGTATCTGGTGGTAAAGGATGGACAGTTTATCAGCATCAACCGCTACCAGAATTTACCGGAAATTTTTGCGAACCAGTTCCTGGCATATATAGAAGAGGATAACAACGCCTACCTTGTCCAGCAGGGAGAGCTGGATGGCAAACCGTTTTTTGAATTCACCACCCGGGAAGATAATCAGACCATGCGCCTCCAGGCAGTATTGGACTATTGCCAGGGATATACTTATGCGCTGGTGACCGGTGGCAGAAATACTGTCCAGAATTCAGATCTGTTTGAGCAAGTATTAACTTCCACCAGCTGTCAGGATGAGTTCCAGGTTCCTGATCTTAAAACTGGAAAGATCGGCATGATGGTAAATCCTGCCGAGGATGATTTCTGGGTGGGATACTATCCGGCTTTGCGGATGGCCAAAGAAAATGGTGTCCAGGTTTTACATAGTTATATTCAGTGGGGAGAAGTGGAAGGAATACCCGGAGAAAGGGTCTGGGAATGGAATGATGCCTTGATGGGTTACAGGTTCCATGAAGGGTTTGAGGTATCCCTGGTTGTAAATGTTATCCACACAGCACTGCGGGGTTCAATGCCGGAGGATCTGAGAGATAAAGCCTTTGACGATCCGGAGTTCATCCAGCGTTTTACTGATTTCATCCTTGATGTTCTGGAGCGTTATCCCGTCCAGTATCTCAGTATTGGCAATGAGGTTAATGATTATTTTGTCTCACACAGGGATGAGATTCCTGCTTATAAGACCTTTTTCCTTTCAGTCCAAAACGCCATCAAGGAAAAATATCCGGATCTCAAGGTTGGTATGAGTTTCGCTTACCATGATGCCGAAACATCCAATTCAATTGATATCATCCAAGAATTGGACCTGGGAGATTTCCTGCCTCTTACTTTATACCTGTACAGTCAGGGATTCCAGTTTGATCGCAACCCGGCCGAATTGGAAAGCTATCTAGATCAGGTCCTCGATCTGGCGGGGGACAAGCCGGTGGCGTTTGTGGAATTGGGCTGGAATACTGCAGAAAGTCTCTCTGGCACTCAGGAAGATCAGGAAACTTTTCTACGTGAAGCCTTTCGGCTTCTCTCCTTGCATAGGGACCAGATCGAGTTCATTTCCTGGTTTGACCTACATGACAGCAAGTTGGAAAATTCCTATGATGCAGCTTTGACTTTCCTCCCGAATGATTCGTACATGATTGAGGATAAAGATTTTATGAGGATCTTTGTAGATTTTTTGAATTATCTGGGTTTGCGTGAAAATGATGGCACACCCAAATTGGCCTGGTTTGCGTTCCAGGAAGAGACAGCCAATTATTTGGAGAGTATTCCCTGAGATGGATAGAATAAAAAAATATCACAGACCGATAGGCATTTTTGATTCCGGGGTAGGCGGACTTTCTGTATTAAAGGAAGTCCAGAGGCAATTTCCCTCGGAAGATCTATTGTATTTCGCCGATCAAGCCCATGTGCCCTACGGCATCCGAACCCGGGAAGAGGTCCTGGGTTTTTCAGAAGGGATTGTCCAATACTTCCTGAATAAAAAAGTCAAACTGATTATTCTCGCCTGTAATACTGCCTCTGCTGTGGCTCTGGAAGTTCTCAGGAAATCTTATCCTGCCCTGCCTTTTGTTGGTATGGAACCTGCGGTTAAGCCGGCAGCAGAAGAGACCAGCACCGGTATCGTGGGAGTTTTGGCTACGCCAGCCACTTTCCAGGGCACCCTTTATGCATCCACAGTGGAAAAATTCGCAAAGGGGGTCAAGATCCTGCCGGATACCTGCCCCGGGCTTGTGGAGCTCATTGAGGAGGGCAAAATTGACCATCCCCGGACCAGGGAGATTCTGGAGCTGGCTCTTTATCCGATGCTGGACCAAGGTGTAGATGAGGTCGTGATGGGCTGTACTCATTATCCTTTTGTGATCCCTCTGATTCGGGAGATCGTAGGAGAAGATGTTCAGGTGATTGATCCTGCCCCAGCCGTAGCACGGCAAGCAGGCAGGCTGCTGGCTGAGTATGATCTCCTGAATAATGGAGGTGGAAATGGCCAGACTAAATTCCTCACCAGTGGAGATCCGGCAGAGTTAAAGAGAATTATCGGGCAGTTATTGAATTTGGAAACCAGGGTTGAAGGTTTAATATGGGCGGGGGGAGAACTCCAGGAAGCTTAATCGTTTTTATTTCTCATACTTATCACAAGAGCTGCTGCTAATGTGCCGCCAGAAATAACCACTGCCAGAATAACAATAGTGGGATTCTTCGCGCTGGTTCGGAACCGTGGTTCACTGGATGCTTTGTCGGTTGGTGATGGAGTGGCAGGTGAGAATGGTATCGCGGTTCCTCTTGAACCGACCGGTGAAGGAGTATGTGAATACCGGAGAGGCAAGGTAGGGCTGGCCTGCCCGATTGGTGTATTGGTGGGTGTATAGGAGGGCTGGATGATGATCTCGTCCCCCAGGTTCAAGATCGCATCCGGTTCAAGACCGTTCATTTCTCGTAATTCTTCGAGTGATATGTTGTAAACCGCTGCAATGGTCCACAGTGACTGTCCGCCTGCGATGATATGCTTCACAGTACCATCAGACATCGGGGTGGATACCACTACCGGTACAGCACTGGGCTCCAGGGAAATTGAAGGTGTTCCGGAGAGGACAGAATTTTCCGGAGTTGGCGCTGGATCTCCAACCCAATAACCGGTATCGACTGTGTAATACACATAATCCCCTGAGTAAGCCACACCTGCGCCGATATATTTTGCGGCAGGGTTGTACATGGTGTGATGGTGGTCGGGATCGTTCCAGGGCCCGTTGATGGTTTCCATGATGGACATATTAAGTCCATAAGCCACATTTTCTGAGATATAGATCGTAGCTCCGTTTCCGAAACCTGCAGCATAAGCCCGGTCAATTGGCCGGGATCCATCTGCGCTGACATGGGTCCAGGTACCGATCGAGGCCTGGTACTCGCTGTGTAGTTGGGCGCTCAGCATTAAAGAGGGGTGCGATTGCAGGGCAGCCAGGCCACTCTGTGCCCGGAGCTGATTGATAGTATTGATCACTGTAGTAGCGGAATCTCCCTGGGCCTGAATGACTTCAGCCATTAACAGCGAGACCAGGAGTGTCAGACCAATCAGGAACAGCCGGAAAGGGTTTTTTTTCATGGGTTAGAAATATCCGGCGCTGTTGAATATTCTCATACTCCAAATCAGCGCCGGAAATTTAATTAAAAGAATTACAGCTCTCGTTTTAAACTCTCTATGGACGCCACGGGTGTGGGATCTACGTCATAGGCCATGGCCAGATAATAGGCAGTGTAATCACCAAACTGAATTGTGGTCCACATTTGGGCCATCCTGCTTTCACCTTTAGCCTGGATCAGATCAGTGCTGATGCCTTCGATCATGAAGTTCTTTTTTGTGAGTTCGATCCTGCGCTGATTGCGGGGATGATTGGCGTCTGCCTGCAAAAATAGAGCCATAGTTTTTAACAAATTTTCTTCCGGGTTGAGCACACCGGCCAGGGTGTTGTGGTCTGCTTCTGGCAGGTCCTCATATTGCCCCCAAGCTTTGGCGATTTCACTGATCTGTCCTTTCCAGCGTCGCGCTACAGGAGCCAGAAGGTCCGCACCAAATACACACACCCAGCGATCGATCAACTGGCCTGCCATTCGTTTGGCGGGATTTTGATAGTCGGGCAGCTCTGCGGCCAGGGCAGCACGCTGTTTTTTCATTTCTTCCACAGCGCTGATGAGTTCACGTTCATGATTCGGGATGAATCCGAGGCGGGTGAAAACATTAAGCAGCAAACAGAAAGAATATCCAACAGCGGCCCTTGGCTGGCCTTTGTGCTTGAATAACCACAAATTGAGATCGTTTTTCTTGGCCAGTTCAGCGATTTTCCCGCCAGTTGAGACAGCCAGCAAACTGCAGCCCCGTTCCAGGGCTGCTTCCAAAGCGGAAAGGGTCTCTTCAGTATTTCCAGAATGGGAGGAGATAATTACCAGTGTTTCCGGGCCATCCGCCCAGGCGGGTAAATCATAATCCCGGTGAACTTCCAGGGAAACAGAAGATAAAGGCGCAGCATAGGCTTTCAACAGATCGGCGCCTATGGCTGATCCGCCCATCCCGGCCACCAATACCTGCCGTACACCGCTAAAATCGGACAGCGGCAGATTTTGGGCCTCTTTCCAGGCTGTGAGCAGCTGTTCAGGCAGCCCGTTTATCTCTGCCAGCATATTTTGGGTATCCAGCGTTGAAAATTCTTGATGGTTATTTAAGTTCATATCTGCCTTTACTTTTCTGAGGGATAGAGTCCCTTAAGGGACTCTATCCCTCAGATTATATATTTTCTAATCCTGCAGCCCCTGCATTAAATCATAGATGTCCCTGCGCGACCAGCTTGATTCTTTTGCCAGCCTTTTGGCAAGTTGGCTTGGGCTTACAGCTCCTTTATTGATCTCATCCTGGATCGCTTCCAGTAAGCGTTTTTGATCCCAGAGAAGCTCTTTTTCTTTTCCTGCGATGATTAATGTGATCTCCCCCTTGGGTTCTTTTTCGGTGTAATAATCCTTGACCTGGTTGATCGTTCCCCGTGTGATTTCCTCATGGAGCTTGGTCAGCTCCCGCGCTACTGCGATCTGCCGATCTCCCAGGATGGATAGACAATCTTCCAGTGCATCCAGCAAGCGGTGAGGTGTTTCCAGGAATACCAGGGTCCAGGGAAGGTCCTCCACCAGTAATAAGAGGTCCTGCCGGGCCTTTTTCTTTCTGGGTAAATAGCCCAGGTACAGGAAGTTATCTGTAGGAAGCCCAGCGGCCGAGAGGGCAGCAATTGGCGCGCTGGGACCTGGAACAGGTACAACCCGGTGTCCGGCAGCAAGAGCTGCCTGGACCAGGATGAAACCTGGATCATTAATGGCAGGAGTTCCTGCATCTGAAACCAGGGCCAGGTCAGCCTCTTTGAGATGGTTTATCAAAGACTCTGTTTTTGCAGCCTTGTTGTGATCATGATAGGAGGTCAGTGGAGTATTAATTTGATAATGTTTCAACAGAGTAGCAGAGGTCCGTGTGTCCTCGGCGGCGATCAGTGGGACTTCTTTTAAGATTCGCACAGCCCTGAAAGACATATCCTCCAGGTTGCCAATCGGTGTGGCGACCAGATATAGGTCACTCATTTTTTCGCTCCTCCAGGGAGAGATTGGTTTTCAGGCTGCGGGCCAATTTGCGGCGGGGCAGCATCACCTGCCTGCCGCAGCCCAGGCATTCGATCTTAATATCCGCTCCCAGGCGGATGACCTTCCAGCGATCTTCTCCGCAGGGATGGGTCTTTCGCAGCTTTAATAAGTCGTTTAATTCTAAATCTGGCAGCATGAGGGCATTATATCATTTTGGCGAATGGTCTTCTCCGGGAGGTCATTACCTTTATCAGATTGATTTGTTAACTGGGGGGATTTATACTATTACTTGATCACTGATCCGGAAGTAATGAGGAGAGAAATATGGCAGACCAACTAGTACATAACCTGGCCCAAACGCTGGTTAACTATTGTGTAGAAGTTAGAGAAAAAGATCAGGTAGGGATCATCGCTCAACCCCTGGCCACCCCCCTGGTTCAGGAGGTCGTTCGGGAAGTGCTCCGCAGGGGTGGATATCCGTACTTGCTTCCTTATAAAGTTCCCCTGCCAACGCTGGGATACGAAGGCCTTGATAAGATCATTTTTGAAGAAGCCAATGATGATCAGCTCAAACACCTGGATTGTTATTGGGAAACCCTGAATAAGGATTTTGATGTCCGGATTTTTATCCAGAGTGAGTTTAATACCCAGGGGATCAAAGATATTGACCCGGAAAGGTTAAAAATCCATAAACAGGCCAATAAACCGATCTTTGATACATATTTTGAACGAATGTCATCTGGCGATCTGCGCAGGGTGAGTACGCTTTATCCGACTCAAGCATATGCGGATGACGCCGGGATGAGTTTGAGTGATTTTGAAGATTATGTCTACGGTGCAACTTTCAGCGACTCTGATGATCCGGTTGGGGAATGGAAAAAAATGAGAGCTGAACAGCAGTACCTTGTGGATTGGCTGAAAGGCAAAAAAGAGGTCCAGGTAAGAGGACCGCATGCTGAGCTTAACTTATCTATTGAGGGACGCACATTCATCAATTCGGATGGAAAACAAAACATGCCCAGCGGAGAGATTTTCACCGGTCCGGTTGAGAATTCAGTAAATGGCTGGGTTCGGTTTACTCATCCATGTATTCTGACAGGTAAAGAAGTGGATGGGGTGGAGCTTCATTTTGAAGAAGGAAGAGTGATAAAAGCTACGGCAGAAAAAAACCAAGATTTCTTGTTGTCGATGCTGGATATGGATCAGGGATCCCGCTACCTGGGAGAATTTGCAATCGGAACCAACCTGAAAATTAATCGATTCATCAAAAAGATACTTTTTGACGAAAAGATCGGGGGAACCATCCATATGGCGTTGGGGCAGGGATATCCCATCACTGGCAGCCTCAATAAAAGTGCTATTCACTGGGATATGATCTGCGATATGCGTGATGGAGGGCAGATTTTGGTTGATGGGGAACTTTTTTACGACTCGGGTGAATTCATTATATAAGTAGACCTGGACCAGTCTCCGGAACAGGTATGGATCATCCCAAATGGTATAATCCCCTCCAGGAGCGAAACTATGTTTAATATCAATCTCGCGACCTTTGTGTCGCGAGCGATTACCTTAATAATCGCATTCACAATTCACGAGTTTTCCCATGCCTGGACAGCTAACTATTTTGGCGATAGCACTCCCCGGATCAATGGACGGTTGACCTTAAATCCCTTGTCTCATCTGGATCCGATCGGGTCACTGATGCTGCTGCTGGTTGGTTTTGGTTGGGCTAAACCTGTACCGGTGAATCCTTATACTCTCCGCCAACGCGCTCCATCTGCCCTGATGTGGGTTTCCCTGGCTGGTCCGCTATCCAATTTTCTGATGGCTCTTCTGGCTGCTATCCCATTTCAGGTAGGTTTTTTGGGCTGGGAGGATATCTACGCCGCTTTTTCGGTCCAGTCTGCCATCATGCCATCACCAGCGCGTTTTTTATTTGATTTTATTACCATCAACCTGGTTTTGGCTTTATTCAATTTAATTCCACTTCCACCATTAGATGGGGACAAGATCGCTGATTTCTTTATGCCGGATAACTGGAAAAAGGTCACGGCTAAGATCCGTCCTTATGGGCCAGTGATTCTGATCTTGTTATTTATGGTCGGTCCCCGTTTTGGAGTTGACCTTTTAGGCTGGATTATCAATAAACCGCTATACTTCTTAATGAATATGCTGATCGGGGTATGAAAAACAGAATATGCTATCGTGTCTGGCAGTTTCGGCAATCATTTAAATCATCTCTTTCTCAAGAGGATTGGGATAGGATCCGGCTTTACCTATCTCCAGCAGAGATTATGTTATTTACAAAAATGCCGGTTCCAGACCAGAACCATTGCTCCAGGGTATTTAACGCAGTGTTGGATGCGGGAGAGAATGATGAGGACTTGATCAAAGCTGCCCTCCTGCATGATATAGGGAAAGGCCAGCATCCGCTCCGCCGGTGGGAAAGGGTTTTTGCTGTCATTCTGAGTGGGTTATTACCTGATCTGGCCATGAAGTGGGGCAAAGGTGAGCCAAAAGGATTCAAACGCCCCCTGGTTGTCATTCAACATCACCCAGATTGGGGTGCTGAATTGGCCCGGGAGATAGACAGCAGTGAGACTGTGGTCTGGTTGATAAAGAACCATGAAAACTATCAATCCCTGGAATCAGCCTCCGGCGAAAAACAGGAATTATTATACAAACTACAAAAAGCAGATAATCTGAATTAGGAAAAGATCATGAAAATTCAATTGACGATCATTGGTTTGGGACAGATAGGCACTTCCGCTGGAATGGCCCTGGCAAAATACAAGGATACCATCCTCCGGGTTGGGCATGATAAATCTCGTGAGTCAGTATCCATAGCCAAAAAAAATGATGCAGTAGATAAAATCGCCCTGACATTATCTGGCGCGGTGAATGATGCTGATATCGTTTTATTGGCTTTACCTCTCCAGGAGGTACATGACGTGCTGGAACATATCTCTCAGGACCTGAAGGACGATGCTCTGGTGATTGACACCTCTCCAATAAAATCACCTGTCCTGGAGTGGGTTAAAAAAATGCTGCCGGAAAACAGCCACTATGTGGGTTTTACACCAGTAATTAAAGCGGATTACATGGATGAATGTGGTTTTGGTTCTGAATTTGCCCATGAGGATTTGTTCAGAGATAATCTGATGGGAGTGATCACCAGCCAGACAGTTAGTAATAAAGCGATCCATATGGCTGCTAATTTAGCCCAACTTCTGGGCGCGCAGCCTTACTTCAGCGACGCAGGGGAAATGGACGGTTTGATGTCCATGATCCATCTTATGCCCCAGGTCCTGGCTGCGGCTATGTTAAAAACCAGTCTGGATGCGCCGGGCTGGATGGAGGCCCGCAAAGTAGCCGGCAAACCCTACTACCAGCTGACAAATCCATTTGGACAGTATGAATTGCCCGACACACTGGCGTTTTCTCTGATCAATAACCAGGAAAATTCAATCCGTTTGATGAATGATCTCATACGAACCTTGGTTGAGATTCGGGATTTGACTGCCTCAACCGAAGAGGATGAGTTGGAAAAATCTTTCACGAAACTGCAGCAGGAAAGAGACCTGTGGCTGGCTGACCGTGAAGATGGAAAATGGATCGATCAGCCGAAGATAGAAACTCAGCGGCCAGGGATCCTGTCCCAGATGTTTGGTTTTAGAGGTCCAAAGACACCTAAAGAGGATGAGTGAGCGATAAACAATCCGGGTATTTCTGTTACATAGTGGAATGCGTAGACGGATCTTTATATACAGGCTGGACCACAGATCCTGAGAGGCGCATTAAGGAACATAACGCTGGCAGGGGAGCGCTGTATACACGCTGGCGCCGACCAGTGTCCTTGAGGTATCTGGAAGAAACAGTTAACCGGTCAGCTGCCCAACGCCGGGAGAATCAGATCAAAAAACTCACCCGGCAAAAAAAATTGGCCCTTGTACAGTCTTATCATCATCAGGAATGAATATCTGAAGTTCTATTCAATAAAGGAAAACTCATGCCAAATTCACTGGAATGGATCAGGACCGAACTGCAGTCATTAAGAGAAGCTGGTTTATATAACCAGATCCGCACCCTGGAATCTCCCCAGGGCGCCTGGTTGGTGGTAGATGGAAAAAAAGTGCTAAACTTTTGCGCCAATAACTATCTCGGACTGGCAAATCATCCCCGTATCGTTCAAGCTGCCAAAGACGCGGCTGATAAATATGGCGTGGGGCCGGGGGCTGTGCGCACGATCGCTGGCACACTTGATCTGCACCTCGAACTTGAAAAACGCCTGGCAAAATTTAAGCGGGTGGAAAAAGCTATCACTTTCCAATCAGGGTTCAGCGCCAATCTGGCCACCATTCCAGCCCTGGTGGGGAAAGAAGATGTGATCTTTTCGGATCGTTTGAACCACGCCAGCATTATCGATGGCTGCCGGCTGGCAAAATCCAAGATCATTCCCTATGATCACTGTTCTCCGGCATCACTTAAAGATATGCTGGATCAACATCGGGCAGATTTCCGCCGAGCATTGGTGGTGACTGATGGGGTTTTCAGCATGGATGGCGACGTGGCGCCGCTGGATGAAATTTATGAAGTCACCCGCGGATATGATGTGATATTAATGGTGGATGATGCCCATGGCGAAGGTGTTCTGGGTGAGGGCGGCCGGGGTATTGTGGATCATTTTAATCTGCATGGCAAGGTGGATGTGGAAGTAGGAACCCTGTCCAAGGCATTTGGTGTGGTAGGCGGTGTAGTTGCTGGCGATCCTCTGGTGGTGGAATGGCTTTACCAGCGCGGCCGACCATTCCTGTTCTCCTCAGCCATGACACTTCCTGATGTGGCGGCCTGCATCGAAGCAGTGAAAATACTGGAAAGTTCCACTGAATTGGTTGACAAGTTATGGGAAAACGCGGCCTATTTTAAGGCTGAAATGAAGGCTCTGGGATTTGATACAGGTGTGAGTACTACACCTATCACCCCGGTGATGCTGGGGGAAGCACCCCTGGCGCAGGAATTCAGCAACAAACTCTTTGAAGCTGGCGTTTTTGCCATGTCTATCGGATTCCCGACCGTGCCCAAGGGTTTGGCCCGCATCAGGGTCATGATCTCAGCGGCACATTCCAGGGATGACCTCAATCAAGCTCTTGAGATATTTAAGAAAGTTGGCAAGGATTTGAAAGTTATTTAATCCAGATATCATGGATAAGATAAGTTAGATTTTGAAAGCCAGTCCTATCCATGGACTGGCTTCTTTTATTGCAGGGGTAAAAATAATCATGTATGATAAATATAGTCCTTTACCGGTGTAACTTTTTTGGTTTCCCACACGTTTGTTAAGTAAATAGTCTTATCTTTGGAGGATGATATGTCAAAACGACTCATCTTTGCACTGGTATTGATGGCTTTGGCTCTTTTTGGTTTAAGCGCCTGCAGTCCTTGTGATATGGTTGCGCCTGGTTTGGTTTCACCGGATTGGCGGGAAATCCTGGATCCCAACGCAGCGGTTCTGAACTGGAACTACACCGATTCCTGCACTCCGGATAACTTTGAGATCTATCTCTCCAAAGATTCAAACTTTTCTGTGATAGAGCATACAGGGATCGTAGCTGGCAATACAACCACCTGGACTGCGCCAGTCCTGGATGACGCTGAAGAATATTTCTGGGCAGTGAGAGCAAAGGATGAAGGTGTATATGGTCCTCAATCCACAGAACTGCGCTCTTTTTTACGGGGCCTATCTGCGGTGCAGGTGATTTGGTAGCACCGAACCTGGCTTTCCCGGATTTTGGGGCGATCTATGATAATAATTATGATTCCCTGGAGTGGTCCTGGCCCCTGAATACCTGCATCCCGGAGAGCTACAAGGTAGAAGTATCAATGGGAGCACCCAGTTTTACGGATACTACCTATAACGGCGCAACAGGTACTCCCGGTACCAGCTGGGGTTTTGGAGCACCTCCTCCAGCAGCAACCCAGTTCTGGTGGCGAATCTCTGCTTATGCAGATGGAGCTTACGGGCCAGCCTCAATGCAGAAGATGTTCTGGACGGCCCCTGCTTGTACTCCGTCTTCTCTGCTCGCCCCAATACCTGGGACACCAGTTAATAATGGTATAGTTGCTGACTCACTTCCGATCTTCACCTGGTCTTACCCTGATCCAAGCTGCACTCCGGAAGGAGACCGTATTTTGGTCTCAGATAAACCCGATATGAGCTCGATCATTTTTGATGCCTACAGCCCCACAATTGCCGCCCGGGCAATGATATCTTGGGCTCCTTTAACTGATTGCGGGGAGTATTATTGGCAGATTTCGGCAATTTCCGGGGGAATTGAAGGTCCAGCATCTCCTGTGAACCGATTTATTGTAGACACGGCAGGGACATGTGATTGTTCTCCCGGTGCCACCACGATACCGGTTCAAACAGGACCGGCCAACTATTCAATTCTGCCCGACACAAACGCACATCTCAGCTGGTTCAATCCCGGGGGATGTTTCCCGGATGGAGCAGCGGTTCAAATTGCCACAGCTCATGACTTTTCAGATCTGGATGAATTTACCTTCCCCGGCGATTTTGTAACCGGATATGATCCACCTGCCCTGGAACCCGCCACGCAGTACCGCTGGAAAGCTGCCTATTATATGGATGATGGGGGCAGCCCGGTCATCGGGGATTATTCTGGACAAAATAGTTTCTTCACCGGTCCTGAGTGTACCTCTCTGGCAGATGTTGTGGCTCCTGTCAGGCTGTCTCCGGCAGATGGTTCAGTTGTGACCGAGAATTATGCTGCCCTTCAATTCACGCCTGGTTCCCCGGGCTGCATCCCGGACGGGTATCTGCTGCATTTGCACGAAATGGCAGATTTCAGCGATCCCAATCAACTGGCGGAATACAGCTCCCCAGCGACAACCGTACTGACCAAGCCGTTGACCAACTGCCAGGAGTATTATTGGTCTGTGACAGCTGTCCAGGATGGGGGTTATGGACCCGAATCCGATCACGGCTCATTCTTTGTGGATACGCATGGGACCTGCCTGCCGCCTGGTGTGCCGGGGACTGCCGTGGGTAATTTTTTCTGTAAAGCAGGAACCTTTGATCTGTTCGAAAACCTGTGGACCGTTGAGATTGGTCATCGGGTCTTGGCAATCGCCCGCAACCCACAAACGACCTACCTGCTGTTCACCATGCTGGACCAGGAGACAAAACAGCCCTTCGTGCATGAGATCAAATGCTGGGGTTATATTGGAAAAGTTGAGCCGGGTTGGCCCGAGACACCGGAAGGAGTTGAGTTTGACTTTGAGGATCTGCCGGTAGTGATTCCTCCGGATCTTCCTGAAGAAGAACCTGAACCTGAACCTGAACCAGAGCGGATTTGTAGTGCTAGCTCGAGTTATGAGGAATGCGTGGCTTTCGGTGGGAAATATGATAGAAAGGCAAGTGAATGCAACTGCCCCTAAGTGATTGATTTGAAGATCCTGGGATCATATAAGCCAGCCGTATGGCTGGCTTATATTGGAAAAAGATTCTGAATTCAATTATGCTTAAAAAAGTCCGCTTTTATCCGTTGAGCTGTCCATTATTGCTTTCCTGATCAATCCATCCAACCGAAAATTAGATTTGTGGAGGAGCAAATGACCAGAAAAGCTAGCTTTGGAGTCATATTATTTCTCATCCTGATACTGGGTTTGAGTGGGTGTGATACCCTGCCGACCTGTAATCCTGTTGGTCTGCCGTTGCCTAATTTATTATCGCCAGGTTTCGGGGAAGTGTTTTCAATTGGTTCAGATACTTTATCCTGGGAATTCCCCTTCACTACTTGTGAACCTGAAGGATACATTATCGAATTATCTGATGAACCAGATTTTGTGAATACAAATTTAAATACTACTCTCACATCGCCAGATACCACATTGAACCCTGGTTCATCTTTACAGCCAGCCACAAAATACTATTGGCAAGTAACGTCTTATGTCGGTGCTACAGTTGGTCCAACATCAATCCAATCTTATTTCTACACAGAACCCGTCTGTAGTTATGGAGCATTAGTTGCCCCAAAACTTTTATTCCCAGCAGACGGTTCTGTGGTTACTACATTAAATCCGGAATTCGATTGGAATTATCCTGATCCTACTTGTTTCCCGGACGGGTTTCACTTTCGAGTCTCTGAAGACCCCGGAATGAGTAATTTTGCCATTGAATCTTTCAACCCAAATAACTGGTCAGACGAGATCTTTTTTGGTGTTCCCCTCGATGATTGCACAGTCTATTATTACCAGGTCACTCCTTATGTGAATGGAGCAGCAGGTCCTCCCAGCGAGATCTATAAATTCTATATTGATACCATGGGTGCCTGTGAATGTGATCCGGCTTCGCTTCCAGTCCCAGAACTTGTTTACCCGGAACCGCTATCGGCAGGGAACCTTGATATTGTCCCTGTAAACACAGTTTTAGACTGGGAAAACTCAGGTCCTTGTACACCCGATGGTTACTTGGTCGAGTTAGATGATGATCTTAACTTCACAGACGATGCTTTGAATGGTGAAGTACTCAATGGAGCAATCACTGCTTATTTACCGCCTACACTTCAGCCAGCTACCCAGTACTGGTGGCATGTTTTTTCAACCTATCAAGGCGCGGTGAGCGGGACCAGTAATTACGCCTCCTTTTTCACTGAACCGGAGTGTACCTCCCAGTCCCAGCTAACAGCGCCTGTGATAATCTACCCCAAGAATGGAGATTTTGTAGATACTTTGACACCTACGCTTCACTACATACCAGGAATCACGGGTTGTATCCCAGATCATTACTTTATCGATCTACAAACAGATCAAAATTTCCAGGGAGTTACCCTGCTGGGTTCTATTGCGTTTCCCACGACCGTCGTTGGCCCTTCAATTCCTCTCTCAGATTGCACAATGTATTACCTGAAGGTTGCCGCTGTCCAGAATGGTAATACCGGACCGTATTCAAATGTGCACAGTTTTTATGTCAATGAGCAAGGAACATGTTTCCCTTCACCGATCGGCAAGGCGAATCAAAATATTTTCTGTAAGATAGGCCCCGATTGGAGTTTTGGGATCCATCTCTTTAAAACTGGGGATTGGATTCAGGCAGTAAATCGTAATTCCGACACTTCGTATGTGGAAGTTTATGTGCCCGATGAGACTGGAATGAAGCCAGCTGATCCCCAGGTTACCTGCTGGATCCCGGTCGGTGCATTTTCTCCCGAAGAATCCATCGATCTACGCGAAATGCTAGTCAATTTCCCGCCCGATCCTCCCGAGGAACATCAGTCTGGAGGCGAGTCTGGAGGCGAGTCTGGAGGCGGTTTGGTTTGCCAAAGCTCTCTGCCTGCTGAACAGTGTAAAATAGCGGGAGGATTTTTCAATCCAAATAGTTTTCCAGGAACTTGTGTTTGTCCAACCCCATCACCCTGATCTGCAAGAAAATTACATCAAAAGATAGCCAGCTCATATCCCGGGCTGGCTATTTTCATTCTGCAACTTAAGCACCTCAATAATGGTATAAGTTTTATGAGGAGTCTGTGGATGAATAAGAATATCATATTAAGAAAATTGGTTTCGGTATTGATGTTGGCCAGCATTCTTTCTGGCTGTGTCACGAGGAATAGCTGGACAAAACCAGAAAATATACCAAGTGGCTGGCAGGAATCTTCCCTGGAAGTGAATGGTTTGACCCGCTGGTACAGGATCTACACCCCGGATCCTCTCCCGGATAACCCTGCCCTGGTTTTGTATTTGCATGGGGGAACATTAAGCATGCGTTCGCTTTTTTCGCCCCTGATAGATGGCACAAAAACCTGGCTGTCGATTGCAGAACAGGATGGTGTGATCCTCCTGGTGCCCAATGGCGTTAACCCTAAAACAGGGGATACATTTGGTAATGACCAGAATTGGAATGACCTCCGGCCCGATCAGGCAGGGGGCCAATCTACCGTAGATGATGTGGGTTTCATCCTGGCTTTGCTGGATCAGGTAACAGCCGAACTGTCGATCGATCAGGACCGGACCTTTGTTACCGGTGCATCCAATGGCGGACTTATGACCTACCGTTTATTGATCGAAGCCCCGGAACGATTTGGGGCAGGGGCAGCTTTTATTGCCAATCTGCCGGACCTGGAGGGCGGATTGCCTCTTCCAAAAGAAGCCACACCTCTGATGATAGCCAATGGATCCGCTGATCCACTTGTGCCCTGGGATGGGGGGGTGGTCGGTAAAGATCGGGGAGCGGTCATCTCGGCGAAAGAAACAGTGGATTGGTGGGTTTCTGCCAATCGAGCAGATCCAAACCAGCTGATCAGTCGTTTTTTGCCAGAAATCAATCCCGACGATGATTGCCAGGTCCGGATGGATTATTATCCTGCGGCAGAGGACGGGGCAGCGGTTTTATTTTACGCGATCCTTGGTGGGGGACATACCATGCCTTCGATCGATCATGCCGGCCTTGATAATCGGATCACCCGCCGCTTATTCGGTCCTGTTTGCCGCGAAGTGGAAGGGGTCCAACTGGCCTGGGACTTTTTTAATGACCCTCTTCATCTCCAACCCTGAGGGGGAAAACCTTTTACACTCTATTGACCACCGTAACATATGGATTTTGTATGTTCCAGTCAGTAATCCATTATTTTGGGTCAAGGAGCAGATCATGAATAAAAAAGCGATCCACCTGATATGTGTTTTTATCTTATTGACCTCCCTGCAGATAGCCTCTTCATTCAACGATCTGCAGGGAATCCTGGGGCAGGAAGCGGATCAACCTGCATCCCAGGAAATTACCTTCCAGGAGAATCATGCTTCCCAGAATGGAGCAGACCAGGGGGATTCCTCAAGCGATGACTCCGGCCAGGAAAATTCAGATCCTTCCGAAAATCAATCCAGCTGCACCGAATCCTTTGCAGGCAGCACAAACTTCAGTGAGGGGCAGGAATTCGAAGCGGGAGATGCCACCCAGGCCATGATCACCTTAATCAATACCGGGACCTGCACCTGGCATGCCGGTTATAAATTGATAAGCGATTCCTGCCCGGGTAGATGAAATATTCCATAAAAGAGGAGAGCGATGGAAATGATCTTTATTCAATCAAAATGGGTCGATCAAATATCAATTCTTGAAATCTCCCCCGAGATTTCCGAGCCATCACCGCTGGTTTTTTTTGTGCATGGCGTTGCATCCGATAAACGTCAGGGCATTCCGCCAGGATATGAGATGGCTCGTAAAGGTTTTATTTTTGTCAGCCTGGATACTATCCTTCGGGGCGAGCGAAATGACCATAAGTTCGATTCTGCAGTGGGAGGGGACTTTGAATCCATCTACCCGGAAGAAACCTGGTTGGATGGTTTTATCACGATGTTAAGAATGATCCGTCAGACTGAATTGGACCTTCAGACCTTAATAGAACATTATCAGAATGATCCGCGTGTTGATCCGAAGAGGATCGGGTTGGCAGGTTATTCTATGGGAGGGTGGGCAACATTCTTTAACATGGTTGTTAACCCAGACATCAAAGCAGCGGCGGCTATCGGCGCAACGCCTGATTTTGAGAAGCGCTGGAAAGATGTTGTTCTGGAGTCCTCAACCTACCCTGAGTGGTCAGAAAATATCAGAAAAAACCACAGCGGTACTCAATTAAGGACTGACTATATTCGGGAGATGGATCCGATTACATATCTTCTGGAGGATCCGATCCCTCCCCTGTTGATGATATGCGGTGAGTTGGATCGTGGACCAAAACTGAGCTGCCTGGACCTTTTTGGCAGGATTAAACATAAATATCAAGATAATACTGACCATCTCAGGTTAAGCGTATATGCTGGTATTGGCCATGAACTGACATTAAAAATGGCTGAAGAAACCGCAGATTGGTTTAGGAGAGTTTTTGATTAATTAGAATATCTGTGAAGATATCTGATTTTAGTGGATGCAAATGAGCTTATGGTCTGGATTGATACGGAGGGCTGCATTTGGTCCTTCTCCAATTTCCTTAATTCTGAGGAAGACCGCTATCTGTAATTGAAATCAGGAATGGGCAGCGTGTAATGACTCGATGCCTGTGTGGCCTAAGGCTGAGAGATTGTTTGCTGTTAAGTTTGGAGAATATTCATCTGATTTCGTTTATACTTTTAGATAGGTTGGTTTGTGGCAGCTTAATCAATTTGCCATTCAAGACCCAATCGGGATTGGAAATGTTAATTGAATTTAATTAGATTGTGGCAGAATTAATAATACAGGAATATTTCTATGCAAAGATCTGGAAAACTCACCCGGATTCACTATTTGGGCTACTCCGCAATGGTTTTATTTGGAATTGTCATGGTCCTTCAACTACTGCTGGCTGCTGGCATCCTGCCTATTTCTATGGCCTGGGGAGGGCGGCATACTGAACTGACATTGACCTTGCGATTGTCCGGCCTGATCGCAATCATACTTTTATGTTATTTTGCCTATATGATAGCCCGCCGGTCAGGTATTATGGGCAATTCACCTCCTTCAGCGTTGATTAATCTCATGTCCTGGTTTGTGACAGCATATCTGGTCTTTAACACGGTAGTAATTTTTTTATCTACCAGTCAGATTGAAAAATGGGTGTTTGGACCGTTGACGCTGGCTCTGTTAATTATCACGTTGATCATCAACCTGATGGAATATACCTCTGAGGGACAGTAAATATTTATGTAACTGTTTAACAAAATCTGATTGAGTTTTTGCAAGATCCAATGATCCCATCCTGAAAATAATATCCTGGTTTACCTTAATAAAGGAAATTGCCATGGAAAAAGACCTCTCTGCATTATTGTCTGAAATTGATCAAATCAGGACAGAAATGGGTAAAGTTGTTCAGGCGATAGACACCAGTTTGACGATCTATCCCAGATGGACGATCAAGGAGATGATTGCTCACATCACTGCCTGGGAAATTGTTATCCATAAAGCAATCCAGGCTTTCCAATCTGGAGATCAGCCCTATTTTTTGCATGAACAGGATTTTGATATTTTTAATGAAGAAGCGATAGACTATCGAGCTTCCTGGTCCATGGAGCAGATCCTGCAGGAATGGAAAGATGTCAGGAAAGATTTGAAAAACACCATCCAGAAATTAAAAGAAACAGATTTAGGGATTGAAATGGTGCTTCCCTGGGGGTCTGAAAGGACTGTTGCAGAGTTAATAGAAATTATCGGGGAACATGAAGGCGAACATCTGAATGATATCGTAAAGGTTTTAGGTTAATTACCATTTATGTTGGAGCGTTATTTCTAAGAAATATCCTTTTGTGTAGAGACGAAAGATACCTGCGATGACAGAATCTAAAAAAAATGACTTACGGAAAGACCTCACCATCTGGGCGATCAAAGGTATCTTGTACAAAGCCTACGTTGCTGTGGTTTTGATGCTGTCTGCCGGGCGCTGGAATTGGTGGGCAGGATGGCTGTATGTTTTCATTTTCCTGATGTTTGACCTGGCGACCGCTCTGGAAGTGATTCCAAAGGATCCCACTTTGTTGATCGAACGCTCCAAATCTCATGTCGGTGTAAAATCTTGGGATAAAGTGATCATGCCTCTTGCTGCTGGACTGCTGCCCCTGGCTGGCTGGATCATTGCGGGTTTGAACCTCCGCTGGGGCTGGCAGCCCTCTCTGGATCGCAGCTGGCAGCTGATCGGTTTCCTTTTAACTGTTCTTGGCCACGTGATTGTGGTATGGGCTATGGGCGCCAATGCTTTTTTCTCTCCTCTGGTCCGGATCCAGACGGAAAGGGGGCATAAAGTGGCTGATACGGGTCCCTATAAGTTTATCCGCCATCCCGGTTATATTGGCGCCATGATATTCTCGCTTGGAATCCCTCTGATGTTAGGGTCCTGGTGGGCTGTGATCCCGGGATTGGTATCTATGATCCTTTATTTCATTCGAACTGCGCTGGAGGATAAAACCCTGCAGGATGAATTGCCCGGATATCTTGATTATACTCAGTGTGTGAAATATCGTTTAATCCCGGGAGTATGGTAAATATGGAATATCCTGAAAAAGAAGAATCTCCCCAAATCCCCTGGAAGGGGATTATTGCGTTGTTGATAATGTTCCCGATCATGTTGGGGACGCTGCTGCTCTCTGCTGGTCGTTTCGACTGGTGGGAGGCCTGGGCCTATACTGGAACAGGTATACTGGTTTTACTTGGCAGCCGGGCAGTTATGATCTGGAAAAACCCTGGTCTGGCGCTGGAACGCTCTCAGGCCCTAGATAGGGATGATGTTAAGGAATGGGATAAATTTTTAATGCCTTTCACAGCATTGATCATTCCCTTTATATCCTGGATCATTGCCGGGCTGGACCAGCGTTTTGATGGGTCGCCTGACCTTCCGAACTGGATCCAGATCGCTGCCCTGGTTGTAATCCAGCTTGGCAGCCTGGTAGGCAGCTGGGCTATGGTCGCCAATCGTTTCTTTTCATCGCAAGTCAGGATCCAGACCGATCGGGGACATTCAGTGGTCAGAGGTGGTCCTTACCAATACGTGCGCCATCCCGGTTATGCCGGGGGATTAATTTCGTGGCTGGCTGCGCCCGTTTTCTTCAGCTCCTGGTGGTTGGTCATTCCCGCAGTGCTGGCGATAGCCGCTTCTGTGATTCGCACTGCCCTGGAGGATCGTACTTTACAGGAAGAGTTACCCGGATATAAAGAGTATGCGGAAGAAGTGAAATTTCGCCTGGTTCCCGGATTATGGTAATGGGAGAGGGAAGGTATATTTCTGCCAACGGGCTGGAAGTTTATTATCGGGAATTTGGTGAGGGAAAGCCTTTAATCCTTTTACACGGCGCAACAGATACCCACATACTCTGGCAGCCCTTTATCCCTATCTTGTCGGAATCCTTCCGGGTGTTCACGCCGGACAGCCGCGGTCACGGCCGGACATTAAATCCATCTCAAAAGTTAAGTTATCAGGTCCTGGCTGACGATCTGGCTGCGTTTATAAAGGTGCTCGATCTTGAAAAGCCTTTTCTTTTTGGATACAGTGATGGCGGCCAGGCTGTTCTGGATTTTGGGATGCGTTATCCTGAAATAGCCGGGGCTCTGGTAGTCGGGGGCGCCTGGTACCGATTCTCAACTGAATATCAGGATGCTCTCAGGCAGGCTGGTTTTGTGGGCCCAGCTGAGATAGACTTCCAGATCTTTGAGGAGTTAGCACCGCCAGATTGGAGAGAAAGAATGCGTAAAGCTCATCTAGATCCGGATCCTGATTACCCGGAAACACTATTAAAAAATCTGGCAGCCTTGTTCTGGACACCCTTGAACTATAGGAGAGAAGATTTCCTGAAAATTCTGGATCCCACCTTGATCCTGGTTGGAGAAAGGGATGAAATGGTACCACCTGAAGAATCCCGGGAAATGACGGCTTTGATACCTGGGGCGGAATTTGCAATCATACCGGGTGCTTCCCATACCAAGGTAATTATTCAGGGGGGAGAATTCCTTCAAATAGTGATAAGTTTTTTACTGCACCAGATGGATTGATTTCCCTCATAACCAACAGATAGATTCCCCGTTACTCCTTGACAGAAGGTGTATACTATTACCGTTAACAAATAAGAAATCCTGGATTTAATTTGGTCTTAATGGTTCCATTTCCGGGAATTAGATTTGAGGATGAGTATGAAAGACTTGAAATTTTTATTGGATCCCATGCGTTTACCGTTTTTGATCTTGACACCTGCGTGTGTTGTATTGGGTCTTGGCACGGCGATCTGGACCTCCGGCCAGGTGAATTGGTTCCACTTTATTGTGGTAATGATCGGGGCCGTATCTGCCCATATTAGCGTGAATGTATTTAATGAATACTTTGATTTTAAGAGCGGTCTGGATTCAAAAACAAGCCGAACACCTTTCAGCGGTGGATCTGGCCGGCTGCCTGAAAACCCCGAGCTGGAAAGGTCGATCTGGATCATGGCCTGGGTATTTATAGCCTTGATTGTGCTTATAGGTATTTATTTCGGCTTCACAGTTGGCCTGGGTATTATTCCTCTCGGCCTGCTGGGGCTATTGATCATTTACTTCTATACGGAATGGTTCACCCGATATCCGCTGTTGTGTTTGATCGCACCAGGTTTGGGTTTTGGTCCTTTGATGGTTATGGGGACTGATTTTGTTCTTACAGGAAGTTATTCCTGGACTGCTTTCCTGGCCTCGTTAGTGCCTTTTTTCCTGGTCAGCAATTTGTTGTTATTAAACCAATTCCCTGATGCAGAAGCAGACCAAAGCATCGGACGAAAACACTACCCGATCCAGATTGGTAAGGTGCAGAGCAGCAGGATCTACCTGGCGTTTTTGATCTCGCCCTTTATGGTGATTATGGTAGGGGCAGCCAGCGGCCTCTTTCCGATTTCCAGTTTGATCGGTTTTCTGGCTTTGCTGCTGGTTTTCCCTATCTCAAAAGGGGTATTGGCTCATGCTGAGCAAACAGAAAAATTGATTCCCGTGATGGGCCAAAACGTGGTCGTTAACCTGGTCACTCCTGTCCTGGTTGCCATAGGACTATTTATCGGCTGGCCAAGATAAATGAACAAGCTTTCTTCATTCAAAGACCTGCTGATTTTCAGCGGGTTTTTGGTTTAATCTGGCTAATTTATTGATGTGGGACTAAAATTATTCCAGGACAGGCTTCCATTCTCATTAGCGGTTTCCATAAAATTATACAACTTATCAGGTGTTATAGATGGATAACCCCCAGCTTACATTTTTGCTGATGGAGAAATCTGACATCACGGATCTGACACCGGTGATGATGCGGGCTTTTGATGATGACGCTCAAAAACATTTAGGAAAGGAAAAAGGAGGTCCGCCCGGGTATGATAATGGTGATTTTTTTAGAGAATGGCTGCTGCCTTATAAGGAAAGCATTGGTTATAAGGTCCTATCCGGGGAAAATCTGATCGCTGGAATCATTGTCTGGATCCTGCCGGAAGGACACAATATCCTGGGTACGATCTTTGTCGATCCACCTTTTCAGGACAAAGGAGTTGGACAGCAAATCTGGAATTTTATTGAGGAAACCTTTCCCGAGACCAAAAGCTGGCGTTTAGGCACACCATCCTGGGCTACCAAGAATCACCATTTTTATGAAAAATGTGGTTTTGAAAAAGTGAAAGAAGACCCTCTGATCAAACCTAAGGATGATTCCTTGATCTTTAGAAAGGAGCTTCTAAACAGATGATTCCAGAGATTGTATATCGTATTTTAATGATCGTGGCATTCATTGCTATGTTTGGGATCCGGATCTATTTTCAGTCCAAAGTACTGCATGAAAAAAGAGAGATCAAGATCCAGGAAAATAAACTCAGCCTGATTTCTGGCGGAATCGCCGCGATAACCACAATGGTTTTTGGTGCTGAGTATCTCTTCTTTCAAGGTGCCTTTGGTTTTACTTACTTGCTGGATTATCCGGACTGGCTGTGCTGGCTGGGAGTGGTCCTCCTGGCGGTCGGTATTACCTTGTTGGGATTGGCCCATTATCATCTTGGAAAGAGTTTTAATTCCCTGGTGGTGACCAAGGAGCAACACCAGCTGGTGACTTCCGGGCCCTACCGCTGGATCCGCCACCCGATCTGCACTGCATATCTAATCAATTACGTTGGGGGCGGCTTGCTGGCATCCAACCTGGTCTTAACCTTCGTGCCGGTGATTTTTTTGGCTTGATGATCATCAACCGCATCCCGCGAGAAGAAGCTGTGATGCGGGAGGAATTTGGGCAGGACTATATTGATCTGGAAAAAAGAACCGGCAGACTGCTGCCGCTTTTGAAAACAAATCTTGGTAAGACCCCACTGGAAAAGGAGAATAAATGAAACCGGAATCATCACACTATCAATGGACCCAGAGGGATAAGTGGCTGTACTGGTTATCCATGGTCCCCTTCCTGGTGGTTTTTATCGGCGCACTCCTGCTGCTATCTACCTATTCCCCCTGGCTTGCGGCGCTGGAGGTAATCTTTTACCTGATCACCTGTGTGTTTCAGGCTGGCTGCTGCATTGGCTGCCCCTATCGAGGTAAATACTGCCCGGCTTTGTTTGGGATCTACTTTGGAAATGTACTTTCCGGGATTTTGTATCCCAAGCGCGAGTTTGATAAAAAATTCTTTGAAAGAAATGCCGCTGCTGGCGAGATCATGGTTTTGGTGATCGCGTTCTTTCCCATCTACTGGGTGGTCAGGACCTCCTGGTGGCTGCTGCCGGTCTACCTGCTTTTGATCGCCGCTCACCTGGCGCTTTTTATGCCCACTCAATGTGAAAAGTGTGGGTATAACGAGACCTGCCCGGGTGGCATTGCCTGGCGCTCTTGTTCGGTATGGCTGAAAGAAAGAGGGGAGAAGTATATTAAACTAGATGATTAAGGAAGTTGTAAATGGTAAGAAGTAAGTCGATTAAATTCCAGGAAGATAAGTAATCAGTATCCAGTATTTAGTTTATGGAAACTGGATTTAGTGGGGCGGCTTGTCGAGTCGCCCTTTTGTTATTTCCTTTAATCCGTTCCCCGGAACGGGAGTGAGAGCGGGGCTGATGTTGGATCGCTCCGTAAATCCATAGACGTTTCAAACTTCAACCTTTGTTATATAATCATATTAATAACCGGAGAGTCCCATGAGCCCCCAAACCAGGAAAATCATCCGCTGGATCGCTCGGGTCTGGGCCGCCCTGATGGCTGCTTTTATCCTGTTCATGACGATCGGGGAAGCAGCCCTGGAGGGGTTCGGGCCTATATTCCACCTTGCCTTTCGGGAATCCCTGATGGTGGGGGCTTTTAGTATTGTTTTTACGGGATTGATCCTGGCCTGGAAGTGGGAAAGACTGGGGGGCTGGCTGATCATCGGCGGCATGGCAGCCTTTTATTTGCTTAACCTTATTTTTTCAGGTGATTTCCCCCGGGGTCCTTTTTTCGTGATCATTGCCCTGCCAGGAATACTGTTTCTGATCAGTTATTACACCAGAAAAAAAGCTGAAACAGTTTAGGATCACAAAATATCATCAATAACTCTATGGTCACAATTCGCGAATATCAGGATCATGATGCAGCTGAAGTCGGGCTGTTGATCAAAGAAACGTACAGCCAATTTAATCTGGATTACATGCCTGCCCGGGATCAAGCGCCATTCCTGGGTCCATTTCAGCATGCTGATGACCCGACCCCGGCGCAGCTGAAGGCTATCCAGGCTATGATCTGGTCTGAGGTGGTCCTGGTCGCTGAGATTGCCGGGAAAATTGCTGGTGTGCTGCGAGGCAGGATCGGCCGATTGGGTTCCCTCTTCGTCAGTTCTGATTATCATCGCCAGGGTGTAGGCAGATCACTGGTTGAAGCGTTTGAAGAGTGGGTCCGGAAGAGGGAAGGGGGAGTAATCAAGGTGGCTTCTTCTCTCTATGCTGTTCCATTTTATTTGGAGATGGGTTATAAAAGGTCCACCGGTGTCAGAAAGAGCTGGAGTTTTGAGGGTTACGGCTTTCCGATCCAGCCAATGAAAAGAAATCTAGTTCCACCAATTGGATAATATCTTCTAATGGATAGATTTACTATCTAGATTATCTTGACGTTATAAATAATCAATTTATGTATGTTACTTGGGATTAGACCCGATCGTGTTTCAGTCTTGAAGGGGGAATGACCCAGGATACACAGGGATTATTTGATTGCAGCAGTTGTAAAAGATGCAGGTGGGCTCAATCGCGGTTGAGGTCAAATCCCTTCGATATTCCGATATTCAATTGAATGAATATTATTAATGTTACTTTTTTTAGGGATATTTTACTAAATCCAACTGATATAAAATGGAAATTTCTGTAAATGCTACTATAATACTGTATAATGTGATAAATTTCTCAATCTTTTTCAAAATCAGGCCTTCTTTTTTAGAATTCTCGTTTTGTCCTGGAAATTAATAAACAAGTATTTCGATAAGGTTCAATCTACGAAAAGGCGTTCATTTATGAAAGAAAAAATCCTCAATATACTGAAGAAGTTCAACAGTGACAAAAGCAGGTTGATGGATATCTTGCTTGATATCCAGGACGAGTACCTCCATATCCCTCCGGAGGCAGTTGAGATAGTTGCTGCTCAGCTTGGCATGTCAGAGGTTGATGTTGAACAAACCATCACCTTTTACCATTTTTTCTCCCTGGAACCTGTTGGAGAATATGCTATTTACCTCAATGACAGCCCGGGAGCCTATATGTTTGGCCGGGCAGAAGTTGCAAAGGCATTTGAAGATGAGGTAGGTATTTCTTTTAACAACGTCACTGAAGATGGCTTGATTGGCCTCTGGGACACTGCGGATATTGGAATGAACGACCAGGATCCGGCTGCCATCATCAATGGGATACTATTCACAGAACTTGATCCTGCCAAGGTGAAGAAAATCATCCAGGAGATCAAAGAGGGCAAAGAGATTGAAGAAATTGCCGAGGGTGTCGCAGATGTTATGTATACAAAAGGCATTCTGCGAACAATGGTCAAGAATAACATCCACCTCCAACAGTCTATTCCGTATGACGACACTGTAGTTGGAAGTGTTTTAAAGCAAGCATTGACTCTAACTCCTGAACAGATTGTTAATGTGATCAAAGATTCCAATCTCAGAGGTCGTGGGGGCGCTGGATTCCCTACGGGCCTAAAGTGGGAATACTGCCGCAAATCTGGAGGGGACGAGGTCTACCTGGTCTGTAATGCCGATGAAGGTGAACCGGGCACGTTCAAAGAAAGGGTGATCCTAACAGAACTCCCAAAAATGCTCTTTGAAGGCATGGCAATAGCCGCGTATGCTTTGAATGCCAGGCAGGGCATTATCTATTTGCGTTATGAATACCGCTATATGAAAGAATACCTGGAGAGTATCCTTCAGGAAATGCGTGACCAAAATCTCCTGGGCAAGAATATCGTGGGGAAATCAGGATTTGATTTTGATATCAGGATTCAGCTTGGTGCAGGATCTTATGTCTGTGGTGAGGAATCCGGTATGCTCGAATCCATGGAAGGCAAACGTGGTGAGCCGAGGAACCGCCCTCCATTCCCAGTAGAGAGCGGCTACTTGAATAAACCCACCGTAGTGAATAATGTAGAGACCCTCTGCAGAGTGGTTCCGATCATACAGAATGGAGCAGACTGGTTTAAATCCATCGGCACTAAAGAATCGGCAGGTACCAAATTCCTGAGTATTTCTGGCGATTGTGAAAACCCCGGCATTTATCAAGTTGAATGGGGTATGACAATTAATGAGATGTTGAAAATGGTAGGTGCGAAAGCTACCCAGGCAGTTAAGGTCGGAGGACCCTCCGGTGTCTGTATTGATCCATCTCACTTTGGCCGAAGCATTGCCTTTGAAGATCTTGCTACGGGCGGTTCAATGATCATTATTGGAGAGCAGCGTGATTTACTGGCAGACTTCATTTTGCCTTTTACGAATTTCTTCATTGATGAGTCCTGCGGTTCATGTGCTCCCTGCCGATCATTGACAGTGATATTAAGGGATAAATTGCAGAAGATCCTCGATGGCAATGGCACACGGAATGATATAGACGAACTATACACCTGGGCGAAGCTGGGGAAACCTGCCAACAGGTGTGGGCTTGGCCAAACTGCAGCTAACCCTATCATAACTTCCATTGAAAATTTCAGAGGACTCTACGAAGACCTCGTTAAAACAGATGAGGGTTATCTGTCATCCTTCAATATGGAAGATGCTGTTGCTGAATCGTGTGCAGCCGTTGACCGGGTACCGAACATCAAATCCCATTAATCCAGGGAGAATAAAAGAGTAAATAGATATGAATAAAAACGGAAAACTATACTTTGAAATTGATGGCAAGGCTTGCTACGCCGAAGAAGGACAATCAATCATAGATGCTGCAAAAGCCAATGGCGTTTTTATCCCATCACTATGTCATGTTGAGGGAGTAAAACCGGCAGGATCATGCAGGATCTGTAATGTGAAAGTCAATGGGCGGGTGATGACAGCCTGTGCCACACCTGTAGCAGAAGGTATGATCGTGGAAAATGATATCCCGGAACTGAACGAAATGCGCCGGGCTATTGTTGAGGTGCTCTTTGTTTCGGGAAACCACTTTTGCCCCTCCTGCGAAAAAAGCGGTAATTGTGAGCTGCAGGCCCTGGCGTATCGCTTCCAGATGTTGGTGCCGCGCTTCCCCTATGAATTCCCCATCAAGGGAGTCGATGCCAGCGCTGACCATATCTTTCATGACCGCAACCGCTGCATCATGTGCAAACGCTGCATCCGGACGGTCACAAAAGATGGCAAAAACGTATTTGCCTTCAACGGCAGGGGTGGTGAACACCTGCATGTAGTGATGGACGAGAAGCTTGCCTCAATGCTTACCGAACAGGAAGCCCAGGAAGCGATGGATATTTGCCCCGTTGGCGCCATCCTCAAGAAAGAACAGGGTTATATCGTGCCAATCGGGGAACGTAAATTTGATAAATTGCCAATCGGCAGCGACATTGAAAACAAATAACATACAACAGGGATAAATATTATGAGTAAACCAGTATTAGCAACAACTTCACTAGCAGGTTGCTTCGGTTGCCACATGTCCTTTTTGGATATTGACGAAAGGATCCTGGAATTGATCCAGCTGGTGGAATTTAACAAGTCCCCAATTGATGATATCAAGACCTTTACAAAAGAATGTGATATCGGCCTGATAGAGGGCGGGTGCTGCAATAGTGAGAATGTTGAAGTCCTGAAAGAGTTCAGAAAACATTGCAAAATCCTCGTTTCTGTTGGGGAATGTGCCATTATGGGCGGCCTTCCTGCATTGAGAAACGGCATACCTGTCAAAGAATGCCTTGAAGAGGCTTATCTCAATGGCCCCACTGTGGGTTTGAACACTGAGAAGATCCTGCCCAATGATGACGAACTGCCGATGCTCCTGGACAGAGTCTATCCCTGCCATGAGATCGTGAAGATAGACTATTATCTTCCAGGCTGCCCGCCAACTGCCGACCTGATCTGGAACGCCCTGGTGGCATTGGTTACAGGCGACGAGCTGAGTCTACCTTATGAAGTTGTAAAATTTGACTAATAAAAGGATACATATATGTCACAAAAAATCACCATTGAACCGGTAACCAGAGTTGAGGGCCACGGAAAGGTTACCATTCACCTAGATGACAGTAATCAGGTAACTGAATCCAGGCTTCATATTGTTGAATTCAGAGGTTTTGAACGTTTTGTGCAGGGAAGGCCTTATTGGGAAGCGCCGGTGCTGGTTCAAAGACTGTGCGGTATTTGTCCTGTAAGCCACCACCTGGCAGCTGCCAAGGCTCTTGATGTTATCGTAGGAGCAGGCACCGGCGAAGGACTGACCCCAACAGGAGAAAAGATGAGGAGATTGATGCACTATGGGCAGATCTTCCAGTCCCATGCATTACATTTCTTCCACCTTGTATCTCCAGATCTGTTATTTGGAATTGATGCGGATCCAGCGATCAGAAACGTTATCGGTGTGGCCCTGGAGCATAAAGATCTTGCTGTTCAGGGAGTGATGATGCGGAAGTTTGGACAGGAGATCATCCGCGCCACAGCTGGCAAGAAGATCCACGGTACTGGAGCCATCCCCGGAGGCATTAACAAACACCTCAGTCCTGAGGATAAAGAATTATTCCTGAATGGGCCGGAACTCCAGAATATCGATAAGATGCTCGATTGGTCAACGGGAGTGATGGAGTTCTTCAAGGATTATTATTCGAAGAATCAGAGCTTTATCGATGATTTTGCTTCTTTCCCCTCCAATCACCTCAGCCTGGTTAGGAAAGACGGTGCGCTTGACCTTTACCATGGTGTTTTAAGAGCTGTTGATTGGGAAGGAAATAAAATCCTTGACGATGTTGATTACCAGGATTATGAACAATATATCGAAGAGGAAGTCCGGTCCTGGAGTTACATGAAATTCCCTTATCTCAAACACCTGGGGCCGAAAAAGGGCTGGTACCGGGTAGGACCGTTGGCAAGGCTGAATACCTGTGATTTTATTCCATCACCTTTGGCGCAGGCTGAGTTTGAACAGTATAAAGCCGTTACAAACGGCAAGCCCAACAATCACTGCCTGCACTACCACTATGCGAGATTGATTGAGCTGCTCCACTCGGCTGAGATGATGAAAGAGCTGTTGAATGATCCTGACCTGATGGAAGGTGAGCTGGTCACAAAAGGGACCAAGGTTAATAAAGGTATCGGTTTGCTGGAAGCTCCCAGGGGAACTCTATTCCATCACTACGAGATCAATGATGATGATCAGCTGACCAGAGTGAATCTGATCGTTTCGACAACCAATAATAATGAACCCATGAACCAGTCGGTCAACAGCGTTGCGCATTCCTGGATGGATGGCAAAGCGCAAATCACCGAGCCAATGATGAATGCTGTGGAAGTGGCGATCCGGGCCTATGACCCCTGTCTCAGCTGTGCAACCCACGCTTTGGGCCAGATGCCGCTTGAAATCTCGTTATATGATGCCAAAGACCGGTTAATTGACCAGAAGAGGACCTGATCTTCTGATGCAGATTCTGATTTATGGCTATGGAAATCCCGGCAGGCAGGACGATGGATTGGGCGTAGAACTTGTAAAAAGATTGGAAGAGTGGGCAGTAGAAACGGAGTTGGCGGATATTGAATTTGATAAAAACTACCAGCTCAATATCGAAGATGCAGAAGCCATCTCCAATAAAGATCTTGTGATCTTCGCCGATGCATCCCAGGAAGAAATTGAAGATTTTTGCTTGAGCAGGGTTGCTGGAAATACAAAAGTCTCTTTTACTACCCACGCTGCCTCCCCTGGATATGTCGTGGAACTATGCAAAGAGCTCTTTCAAAAAGACCCCCATGTGATGCTGCTGCATATTAAGGGGTATGAGTGGGATTTCAAGGAAGGAATTTCAGACAGGGCACTGGACAACATGGAAAAAGCCCTCTCCTATATGAAGATTGTTCTGGAAAAACCAGATCTTGTCCTGAAATTGAATAACAAATTTAAAACATGTTAAGACAAAAGAGGATTCAAATATGGACCTTTCTACAACCTACATGGGATTAAAACTTAAAAACCCTATCATCGTCAGCAGTTCGCGGCTTACCAGCTCGATCAATTATGTCATGGATTGTGCAGCGTCAGGCGCAGGAGCGATTGTTCTGAAATCTCTTTATGAGGAGCAGCTGCTGGTTGATGTGGAAAATCTGATGGACCAGGATGATAAATATTTCTGGTATCCGGAAGCTGTCGAATTTATCAATGAACACTCCAAAGAAATGGGTGTTGCTGAATATATCACCCTGATCAAGGAAGCCAAGGAAAAAACCTCGATCCCTATCCTGGCAAGTGTTAATTGCATTACTCCTGCCGAGTGGCCAAAATTCGCGGCAAAATTGGAAGAGGCCGGCATTGATGGTCTGGAGCTCAATATTGCCATTATGCCTTTTGATCCCAAAATCAGCAGCCAGGATATTGAAGACACCTATGTGGAAATTGTCACTGAAGTAAAGAAGTATGTTACGGTTCCAATCGCTGTTAAAATCGGTCCTTTCTTCACTAACCCATTAAGTATTGTGAAAAGACTGGAAGCTGCAGGAGCAGATGCGGTTGTTCTGTTTAACCGTTTTTACAGCCCTGATATCGATCTTGAAAATGAAAAAGTAGTCAGAGATATAGAACTCAGCGCACCGGAAGAAATCACCCAGGCATTACGGTGGGTCTCATTATTATCAGGCAAGGTTACGTGTGATATAGCAGGTAATACTGGAATCCACGATGCGAACGGTGTGATTAAACACCTTCTGGTTGGCGCGGCAGCCGCCCAGGTATGTTCAACGCTTTATATAAACGGGATTGGATATATTGACACCATGCTGGAAGGACTTGAAAAATGGATGGCAAAGAAGAACTATTCTTCTTTGGACCAATTTAAGGGCAAATTGAGCAGGGATGAAAAGAATGCTGCTGCGTTTGAGCGGGTTCAGTTTATGAGAAAGACCCTGACTGGAAAAATAGACTAGATTTGTTTAGGCGAGGGTTGCGGATTTATCATATCCGCGGTTGTACTCGTCTGCGATCAATCCATTGTCCCCAATTCTATATCCTTTGGAATTAAAACCGGTGAGGCGGACGTTTTTGCCTTCACAGGCGCTTATCCCAATCCATTTACAGTTTTGGCAATGTTTAAGTCCGTTGATCTGGACTCCCCAGCATTCATCCTTAGACAGGAAAGAAGTATCAATTTTCCGCATTGTAATCAGCCTTTTTGATAGTCTAGCTTCCCAATAAAAACGATTTCAAAAAAAAAGGGTTTTGATCCCGATTGGCGGAAAGGAATCTTGTTTTCCTTCCACCGACAATAAGTTTACCCCCAGCTTCATTAAGGTGCAAGTGTTCGGTCTATTCCTGATGCTGTTTGTAATTCATAAACGGCAGCAGGTCATGTTTTTTGTCAGTTGAATCAGCCCCGTGTCTATGGTTAAATCAGATATAGATCCTGATCCCGATTTGGATCAGGAATTTTTTTCTAACTGGGCTATGCTGATTTATATAAACTGAGGTATCCATGCCGAATAACGATTTTGATGATTTCCTGTTCCGCCAGGAAATCGAAGAAGCAGCTCCATTTGTTGCCGACCTGATCCGCTGGGAAGATGAACGCCAGGCCAGGAAATTGATCTTCATTCCCTCCCAATCCTATGTGCCACAAGCTGTCCGTGATGCTTTGGGAACCCGTTTTCAGAATCTCTATGCAGAGGGTTATCCCCCTTCAAAAATGGTCCTCGAAAATGAAGAAGGCTTGAGAGATATTGCCTGGCATCTGGCCAATTACCGGCGCTACGCAGACCGTCGTTTTTATAAGGGAAAAGAGTACGCCAATATCCTGGAATGCCTGGCCCAACGCAAGGCTGCCCAGATTTTTGCAACTGAGGACGTCTCAGCTGATCAAATCTATGTGAATGTCCAGGCCTTATCCGGCACACCAGCCAACCTGGGCGTTTACTGGTCCCTGATGAAACCGGGAGATACTTTTATGGGTTTGGACCTGTATCAGGGAGGTCATCTATCCCACGGGTCAGAGTTTAACATATCCGGACAGCGCTACAACGTAATCTCTTATGGCGTTGATCCGGCTACGGAGCGTCTGGACTATGACGCCATTCGTGATCTGGCGCTGAAACATCATCCCAAGATCATCGTTGCTGGCTACACATCTTATCCCTGGGCTCCGGATTGGGGCCAGTTCAGGGAGATAGCAGATGACTGCGGTGCATTCCTGATGGCGGATATTTCCCATGTGGCCGGGATGGCTGTTGCTGGAGTTTATCCTAACCCGGTTGGTATTGCTGACGTGGTGACTTTTACCACGCATAAAACACTAATGGGACCACGCGGCGCGGTGGTGATGACTACCGATGAGGAAATAGCGGGAAAAATCGATTTGGCTATTTTCCCGGGAGAACAAGGGGGACCGCATGTCAATAAATTTGCTGCTATGGCAGTAGCTTTTGAACTGGCAAAATCTGATCAGTTCAAAACACTGCAGCACCAAATTGTTAAGAATGCCAAGGCGTTGGCTGAAGGATTTATCAAACGAGGTGTAAGGCTGGCTTACGGCGGCACCGACACTCATTTGCTTCTGCTGGATCTAAAATCGATCCCCGTCCCTTCAGCACAGCCAACTGGATTAAATTACCCGATCTGGGGAGAACCTGCAGTGCGCATTCTCGATCTGGCGGGCATGGTTGCTAATAAAAACACCATACCGGGTGATCTGGAAACACCCCTGGCAACCGGCATCCGTTTGGGCACTCCCTGGCTAACTCAGCGCGGCCTGGCGGAAAAGGATATGGACAGCCTGGCAGGTTTAATGCATAAATTGCTTTCTAACCTGAAACCTTTTGTATATCAGGGATTGGCAGGGATGCTTCCCAGGGCTAAAGTCGATCTGAATATTCTGGAAGAAGTCCGATCTGAGGTAGCTGATATTGCTGGAAAAGCAGGTATTGATCTGAAAATTGAAGGCCTTGGTTATCCCCATTATCAGGATATTGAGGCTGTTGATGAAGGCGAAACGCACCAGATCAAAGTGATCGGTTTCAGAGCCAGGCAATTCCTGGACCAGTTGACCTCTTCCAATTTAATGGGACTGGCTGTTGAAGAAAAAACTATTTCATATTTCCTTAATAGTGAGGGAACCCTTCTTGCTGAAGTTGAGATACAAAGAGTTGAGACAGATTCAAGGGGAAGGAATTGTTATTTAATATCTTCTCAACCTGCTGAAACAGGGAAACTGCTATCCTGGATGCGGGGCATAAGTGATGGTTATATCTGCTTTGATCAAAAAGATTTTTACCGGAAAGTGGAAGGACCGGTCATACTCGAGCTGGTAGAGGGGCAGGGCAAACCCTATCAAACTGAAATGAGGGCTGGTTCAGCAGTTAATGACCTGTATCAGGGGCATCCTGAATATTTTGATCTCTCCAAACCTTATTTTATCGGCCAGGATTCACTCAGGGCGGATCTTCCAGCTGGTCAGCAGAAAGAATGGGTCTGGGATGAGAAAGAGTCCCCACTCAAGAAAACCGAACTCTACGCTATCCATCAGGAATTGGGAGGAAAATTGGTCCCCTTTGCCGGATGGGAAATGCCAGTGAGGTATTCCTCCGTCAGGGAAGAACATCAAGCAGTTCGAAAAAGCGCCGGATTATTTGATGTCGCTCATATGGGCGTTTTTGAGATCTCCGGGCCCAATGCGACACCTTTCCTGGATCTTGTTTTTTCCAACTATGCTGCTTGGCTGGATGATGGACAATCACTCTATGGCTACTTCCTCAAGCCTGATGGCAGTGTGATCGATGATGGCATTATCTACCGGGTCAGCGCGGATTATTATTATCTGGTGATCAATGCTTCCAATGAAGAGAAGGATTGGGACTGGTTAAATGCGGTCAATGATGGGAAAGTGGTCATTGACCTGGATCGGCCTGGGATCAAAGTGGAAGCACCGGCTGTGATAAGGAACCTGAAAGATCCAGCTAGCGGCAAAGCCCAGAAACGGGACCTCGCCTTACAGGGTCCCCGATCATTGGATATTCTCCAGGATTTAACAGCTGATCCCGCGGTAAAGCGGGCCCTTTCCCGGCTGCGGCGGACGGAATTGATGTCCTGTGAATTGAGCGGGATCCCCCTGGTTGTGGCACGCACCGGGTATACCGGTGAAAATTGGGGTTTTGAGATCCTGGTCCATCCAGAGCAGATGGGTAAACTGTGGAATTTGATTCTGGAAGCAGGAGACCCATTTGGAGTGAAACCTGCTGGTTTGGCCTGCCGGGATTCAACAAGAATAGAAGCCGGCCTTCCTTTATACGGCCATGAGCTGGCTGGTTCTCTGGGTATTTCCCCGGTCGAAGCGGGATTCCCGGGTTATGTGAAGTACCATAAGCCATTTTTCATCGGTAGGAGCGCTCTTTTAGCTTGTGAGGCAAACCGCCAGCGAGAGATTGTACGTTTCAGGTGTGATGAAAAACGGACCCGACGGCCGAAAGAATTGGACTTGCTCATAAATGAAGATAAAAAGCAGGTAGGACAAGTAACCAGCTGTTCCATGGATGTAGAGGGCAATCTGGTAGGACTGGCATTGGTTGATCGCCAGCTGACATCTCCGGGCACTGGGCTTACCGTATGTACAGCAGCCGGTGGATCACGAGAGGATTGTTTGCAGATCAACGGCCAATCTGTATTGCCGATAGCAATTACTGTTTTGACCAGATTTCCAGAAAAAGATGGACTGAATCCTGCCTGGATGGCCGGGGAAGATTGAATGAAATTTATGGCCTTAAAAATTAATCAACCGCGATTTTTGAGTATGGTAAGATATTCGCGGTTGTTCTTATCGAGACAGCAGAACATTTAAGGGATTGAGTCCTTCCAAGGGACTCAATCCCTCTTATGGAGGAAATTATGGATCCGATTATCTTTACTATCCCTGGTACGAACTTTTCCCTGCACTGGTACGGCGTGATCATGGCCGTTGGAATCATCCTGGCAGGTTTAGTTGCAGAGTGGGGTGTCAGGCAAAGAGGGGAAAATGGAGAGCATATCTGGGAGTTATTGATCTGGGCTGTACCCTTTGGCATTGTGGGCGCCAGGCTCTGGTACGTTCTTAATGACATTGCTGGCGGAGGGCGCTACTACATCGACAATCCCCTGCAGATCATCAACCTGCCGCAGGGCGGATTGCATTTTTACGGTGCGGTTCTATTTGGCGCCTTGGGCGCCCTTATATTTGTTAAAAGGAACAAGCTGGATTTCCGGATCTTCCTGGATGCAGCCGCCCCGGCTCTGTTAATTGGACAGGCACTGGTGCGCCCGGCGAATTTTATCAACCAGGAGCTGTATGGTCCGCCAACCGACCTTCCCTGGGGTATTCGGATAGATGAGTTCCACCGCATCGCCCCCTGGAGGAATATGTTTGAGTTTCCCTTTGAGACCACACGTTTCCATCCAGCATTTGCTTATGAGATGTTATGGAATTTCCTGGCCGCTGGAGTTCTGCTCTGGATTGCCCTGGAATTCAAAAAGAAGATCAAACCTGCCACCATCTTCGC
>CAZVIH010000072.1:0-45244 GCA_964627755.1 uncultured Anaerolineales bacterium | reverse complement strand
TTCGTCCAGCTGGCAGTTAAGAACGATCCTTCTCAACTCATTAAATTCTTCCTGCCATGTATCGGTTTGATTAAAAAACTCATCAACACTAGATGCCATTTTATTCATTGATTGATCCTCTGCAATCAGGTGATTTTCGGGTCCACATTTTCTTGATCATCCCTGCCCTTGGCCCGATTAGTTAATGAGGGGAAAGGTTATTCCAACTCGGCCAGTCTGGCCCGGACCAGATCCATTATCAGCTCCCTATCGATCTCCCAATCAACAGGGATCTGAAAAAGATTCTGCTTAACAACAAACTTCCCCAAGCGCGCCTTAAAATCTTCAAGCACATGAGGACTCCAGGCTGAAAAAGATAGATGATTCTTGTAGGCAGCAAAGCCAGCAATATATTTCCCATCGCGGTGGATCTGGGGTACGTTCCAGGCAAGTTTGGACTCCAGTTCCGGAAATTCTGTAAGGATCAAGTCTATGATCGATCTGAGGGTCCTTTCTTTCACGGGATCTAGAGAGGTTAGATATTCCTCAACTGAATTGAATTTGGGGGTAGTCAATTTGTTCCAATTCCTTTAGTATAAATTCCACAATCTCCATGATAAAAAAGAATATCCGGAAGTACAGTCTGTTTACGCTTGCGATCCAGGAGCTGCAAATTCGGGGCGGTTAGATCCGGACGCTGTGAGACACGGTCGTCCTTCAACCTGCTCTCCCTCATGGTGCCCGTAAAATCCTGTTATTGGGCGATATGGATCGAATGTCAGCACTCAACGGTCAGATATATTTGATATCTGCTCATCGATATTATATATAATAAAACCGCTATTCACAATGAATAGCGGTTTGAGAGTGGGCAGTATTGGACTCGAACCAACGACCCCCTCCTTGTAAAGGAGGTGCTCTAACCAGCTGAGCTAACCGCCCGTGTTCTGGTTTTATTATATCAAATGGGCAAAATTTTAGGAAGGGATTGTATTCGCGCAAGTGGCAAGTTGTAGATTGTAAGTCGATTTGGGGTCAGAAGAGTTCATCTACTTACGATTTACAAATTACGACTTACGTCCTCCTGTTTGCCAAAGCTTCACCCCTTATGATAAACTCATTCAAAGCACAAAACATCAATTTATCATGAAAATCATACGATACCAAACACCCCACCGCAAACCTGGCTACGGCTGGCTGCTGGATAATAAGGTTGGACCTATCAAGGGTGATCTTTTTGGTTCTTTCCAACGCGGGGAAGCCAAAACATCTCTCGATAAAGTTGAGCTTTTAGCCCCGGTTGTACCCGGCAAGATCATTTGTGTGGCCCGCAACTATGCCGCCCATGCCGCTGAACTGAATAATTCTGTACCCGAATTGCCTGTCCTGTTCTTCAAGCCGCCCACAGCTGTGATCGGACCCGGGGAAGCGATCGTTTTGCCCCCTCAGTCCCGGCAGGTGGAGCATGAAGCTGAACTGGCTGTAGTAATTGGCAAGGCTGGACGCTGGATCGACCTCGCTGATGCAAAAAAACATATTCTGGGTTATACCATTGCCAACGATGTCACCGACCGGGCATTCCAGAGAGAGGATCTGCTCTGGACTCGTGCTAAGGGTTTTGATACCTTTGCTCCCATCGGGCCCTGGATCGAAACTGACTTCAATACTGCTGATGCCATCATCTCCTGCCGGGTCAACGGCGACCTGCGCCAGATGGCTTCCACCCGGGAAATGGTCTTCCTGGTAGACCAGCTGATTGCATTTGCCTCCTCTTTTATGACTCTCATGCCTGGTGATGTTCTGCTGACCGGTACCCCTGAAGGTGTCTCCAAATTGGAAGCCGGTGATATAGTGGAAATAGAAATCGAAGGCATCGGAAAACTCACTAACCCAGTGATCCAGTCGGAGCGTGCCCAGTGAACCTGGATATACGTGCTGGAGTGATCGCCGCCACAATCCTGACCGGGATCTTTTTCCTGATCAGTGTTATCAGCGGCGCCCAGACAGTGCTGGCCAGCCGCAAGATCAAATTTTTCAATCTCAGCCAGGACCAGAAAAGGCGCGGCTGGTGGCTGATTGTGCTGGCTTTATTCTGGGCTATTCTGGGCATCCTGGTCTTCTTTTACGGCGAACCGGTGGCTTATACGATCATCAGCCCTTCACCTACCAGACCTGCCAGCCTTACTCCATCCATCTCCCCTTCCGCATCTGTGACGCCAACCATTACAGAAACCCCCACCATCACCCTTACCCCGGCTGAATCCTATACTCCCCTGCCCAGTTCCACACCCCACATCCCGGTAGCTGTGGAGGCCCGATTTGATGGCAAACTCACTCCGCCAGCGGAAGCCGCATTCAGTCCGCTGGTATTTTCTAATATCGGGTTGGATGATGATTACAACCCCATCGGCCCCGGAGTACAGTTCAGCAACCCGGTAGGCCACCTGTATGCAGTTTTCAGCTACGCCTATATGGAAGATGATATCCAGTGGAGTGCACTCTGGTACGAGGGGGAAAACCTGGTGCATTATGAAAGCATGCCCTGGAATGGCGGCAGCGGCGGTATTGGCTATACAGATTGGGATCCAGCGCCAGAATTGTGGCTGCCGGGTGATTATCAGATTCAGATCTTCCTGGGACTGGATTATTATATTTCAGGGAGTTTTAGCGTGGTTGGAGAACCTCCCACATCTACAGTGACTACCACCCCCACGGTTACCCCCTCACCAACCTACACGATCCAACCGACAGTGACCGTGTCACCCACCCCCTGAGTATTCCCCTTCTAGATCCTGGACAGTTCTACAGCTACCCTGGCGGCCACGCGGGCATTATTCAGCAGCAACCCCAAGTTAGCTTTCATACTCGATTTTCCAGTTAATTCACTGATGCGATTCAGGAGGAAAGGAGTCACTTCCTGTCCCTGGATCTTATATCCTCTTGCATCCTGAAGAGCTTGATCTACAGCTTCCTCCATGGTTTTATCTGGCAGGGCATCTTCCAACGGAGCTGGCACTGCCAGCAGGACTGCCGAATTTACTCCCATCTCCCAATGCGCCCTGGCCAGTAGAGCTGCATCTTCAGGGTATTCCACCTGGGCTGTGACCGGCAGACCGCTGGAGCGGGCGTAAAAAGCCGGGAATGTCGATGTTTGATATCCCACCACAGGGACCGAAAGAGTTTCCAGGGTTTCTAAAGTGGCTGGCAGATCGAGGATGGATTTAGCTCCAGCGCACACAATGATCACTGGAGTTTGAGCCATAGTGTATAGATCAGCTGAAACGTCGTAGGGAGCGTTGCGATGCACACCACCGATCCCGCCGGTCGCAAAGACCTGGATCCCTGCTCGATGCAGGGCGGTGATGGTGCCTGCTACTGTTGTGCCGCCATTAAGTTTCTTCAAGGCTGCTCGAGAAAAATCACGCCGGCTGACCTTGATCACATCCCGATCCTGGGCCAGGAGCTGGATATCGGCCGTGTTCATGCCCACCTGGGCTTTGCCGCCCAACACTCCAACTGTAGCCGGGACTGCGCCTTCTTCCCGGATCAAATTTTCCATGGCCTGAGCCAGTTCAACATTTACAGGGTATGGCAGGCCGTGGGTGACAACCGCGGTTTCCAATCCTACGATCGGTTTCTGGTGGTCCAATGCCTGGCGGACCTCTTCGGAAAAATGAAGTTCTTGCATGCAGTTCTCTCCAATCAGCCTAAAACGATATCTGAATTCTATCATTTTTCTCCATCCAGCTAAACTGGAACAATGCCCGCTTGATAGAAATCTGTTTTTCCTGATAAAATCAGGGTGGATTTAATAACCATATCAACTGAAGGAAAAACAATGAGTAATTTCCCTGGAAAAGGCAAGGTGGCGGTTGTAAAAACTACCCCCGAGACAGTTTTGGAAGATTATCATCACCTGATGGAATTGGCAGGTGTTGAACAAGCCCTGCCCGATAAAAATCTGCAAACCGGATTAAAGATCAATATTTCCTGGCAGACCTGGTACCCGGCCTGCTCCACCACTCCCTGGCAGTTGGAAGGGGTGATCAAATCCCTTCAATCCCGGGGATATAAGGACCTGGTCGGAGTGCATAATGACACAGTGGTGGTGGATACCAGCGACGGAGAAGCCAATAACAAACACAAAGCAGTCACAGATCAATATCACATTCCATGTCTTTACCTCTATAATCAGGAATTTGAATGGATCGAATTTGTACCAAAGAACCACAAATACCTGGTGCTGGATAAAGTCTATCCTGACGGAGTTTTGATCCCCAAAGCCCTGTTAGGTATGAATATCATCCAGCTGCCCACCGTAAAAACCCACGTCTTCACCACCATTACCGGTGCCATGAAAAACGCCTTTGGGGGATTATTACACCGAGAACGGCATTGGACCCATGCTGTAATCCATGAAACAGTGGTCGATCTTTTAGCTATTCAACAAGAGATCCATCCTGGCCTTTTTGCGGTGATGGATGGTACTTTTGCCGGAGATGGACCCGGTCCCCGGGCCATGCGCTGGCATGAAAAAGATATCCTGATCGCTTCAGCTGATCAGGTGGCCATCGATTCAGTCTCTGCCAAACTGCAGGGATTTGACCCGATGGATTTGAAATTCATCCGTCTTGCCCATGAACTTGATCTGGGGATTGGTGATCCCAGTCAAATTGAAATTGTCGGTTACGATATCGATCAGGAAAAACCCTGGCATTTTGTCCGGGAAGATACCTTCGCCAGCACCGGCCAGCATATGATCTATCACGGCTGGTTAAAACCTCTCGAGAAGCTGCTGCTCCAGAGTCCTCTGGTTCCCTGGGCTTATTTTGCCAGCAACTTCTACCATAATGTTTACTGGTATCCCTTTATCGGCCGGAAGCGAGTGGAAGAAGCCCTGAAAACCAAATGGGGCCAGGTTTTTAAGAAATACGGCGATGGGAAAGTGGTCATGCCTGGCATGGAGCGCAAAACCGTGATCCAGGCTTTAATTGCCGTTGTTCTGGGTATCGCAGCCCTGATAACAATCCTGGTGTCGATCTTCTAAACTTTATGGACCAAAATAATTCCAAATCCATCACCCGCCGAATTATTGCCGGATTGGTCTTTGGCTTCCTGGTTTTCCTGGGAGTGATCCTGGTTGGAGATCTTCAGCAGGTCAGCAGCCAGGTGATCCATTTTAAATGGGGATATTTCCCCCTGGTCCTGCTCTTAACCCTATTTAACTACGTTCTGCGTTTTTTCAAATGGCACTTTTACCTGGGACAGGTGGGCGTAAAGGATTATCCCTTGCTGAAAAGCGCCCGTTTATTTCTGGCCGGTTTTCCACTGGCGGTTACACCCGGCAAAGTGGGTGAGGCGCTGAAGGGAGTCTGGCTGGAAAAGGAAACCGGGCTGCCAATTTCGAAGGGTATTTCGGTCGTGCTGGCGGAGCGCATCAGCGACGGGTTGGGTGTATTGATCCTCAGCACCCTGGGTGTGATCGCCTATCCGCGCTACTGGCCGGCATTTGCGATCGTGCTGGGCGGATTAATAATTCTGATCGTGATCATCCAGATCCGTCCAGCGGCTTTGTGGTTCTTAGATCTGGCATCCAAATTACCGATCCTGAAAAAGATCTCCTCAGGCCTGAGGGAGTTTTATGAAGGAAGTTATGCCCTGTTTAAACCAAAAGCTCTCATGGTCGCAGTAAGTCTCGGCACGATCTCCTGGTTGGGAGAAGGGATTGGGATGTATTATGTGCTGCGGGGATTGGACCTGCCTGGAGGTTGGGAAACCCTCTCGATCGCGGTATTTGTATTGGCGTTTTCAACCGTAATTGGAGCTGTGTCTGCCCTGCCCGGCGGCCTGGGCGCCGCTGAAGCCTCCATTGCAGGTATGTTAAGTCTGCTGCTGGGTTTAGGAAGTGGAACCGCCGCAGCCGCGACCTTATTGATCCGCTTTGCCACGCTGTGGTTTGCGGTTGCCCTGGGATTGGCCGTCTGGGGGTTTTCAAGGAAGTTCCTGTTTGAATCAAAAAGAGGATCCTGATCAGAAGCTGTGATTCAAGATACTTTCTTGCCGAAATTTCAATTACAATAATTAAACAATCTCATGTTATACCTTGGGATAAAGTCCTGAAACATAGAGGCTGAGTCCAATCTAAAAGAACTCAGTCCCATTCTGCTAAACAAGGAGAGCTGCCATGTCCAAAATCTCCAAATTTATCATCATCACCATCCTACTGATATTGGCCTCCTGCAACCGGTCTAAACCCACCCAGCCGCCTATGGATAATGAGGTGACCCAAACAATCGTTCAGGATACAGTAATCCCAGAACGGCCAACCGATACCTCGGGACCTGAGGATACTGATGTCCCACCTCCAACCCAGGAGGATCCCACACCTCAGCCACCTGCGCCCCTCCCCCAGGAGATCATCCTCGAAGGTGAACCCATATCCCCCCTGTTGGCCGGAGCCAATGTGGATTTCAAACAGGTGCACATGTTGAACAGTCAAATTGGATGGGGATTGGCAACAAACGATGAAAGGCTCCATCACATCATGCGAACAGAAGACGGCGGTTATACTTGGAGAGATATCACACCTCCCCAACCGGATTTACCGGATTTAACCTGGATCTACCCAGATGTGCATTTCAGCGATCAAGACACCGGGTGGGTTATCTTCAGTCACACAGATCTAGTTTGGATTACTGAAGATGGAGGAAAAAACTGGACCCCAACCCGGTTGGAATTTAATTCCGGGATGGGCGGTATGATCTACAACCTGGATCAAGATAATATCTGGCTTTTCCAATTCATCGACGGGGGCATGCAAAAGGTTAATACTGCATTATACAAATCAAACGATGGTGGGCATTCATGGATAAAACTGCTCGATCCTACCATGGCACCGGATTATTCCATCCAGGGATTTGATAAAACCGGGGTAGATTTCCTGAATCCTGATGTTGGTTGGTTGACCCGGAACTTCCGGGGTGTATCACCAGATGTCAGATTGGATACAACCTCAGATGGTGGCCTGATCTGGCAGCCACTGTCTCTGCCGGCACCGCAATCAGCCCCTAATGCCTTCAATAATTGTTCCTGCGGCCTGAACTATCCAGATCTGGAATCCATCTCAGCTGGCAGTATGAAGCTGGAATGTATCTGCTCTGAGGGAGGAAGCATCTTTTATAAAAACTATATCTACCATACGGATGATGGTGGATCTTCCTGGGATATCCAGTCAATCCCTCAAGGAGAGCTGCATAAGATCTCTGACCAGGTTTATTATGTCATTGGCCGGGAAATTTACCGGTCCGATGATGGTGGAGAAAACTGGGATTTGATGAAAACCGTCAACTGGGATGGTAGTTTTAGTTTCGTAGACCAAAATATCGCCCTGGGTGTGGCCTACGATCCTGATGATGAGGAATATGCGCTGGTGAAAACCAGTTCCGGCTGTACATCTTTCGAGATCATAGATCCTGTGATCTTGAGCAGTCAAACGAATAGATAAGATAAATGAACTGAGTCCTTACCAACGCAGGGACTGAGTCCTTTTGGAAGGACTCAGTCCCTTAAACAGGAGGCATATGACAGATCCACGAATCAAAAAACTCGCAGACGTTCTTGTAAGTTATTCAACCAAGGTCAAACCAGGTGAATGGGTGATGGTCTATTATCATCCCCTGGCAGAACCCTTGGCAGCAGAGGTATTCCGGGCGGTACTGCAAGCCGGCGGTCATCCTTCAGCCTTGGTTGACTCAGACCTACTGCTCGAAGTCCTGCACCGCTACGGTTCAGATGACCAGCTGCTGTGGATCTCACCTCTTGAAGATCTGGCCTATAAAAAAGCAGACGTAGGAATAGTACTGCTGGGTTCGGATAACACCCGCTATATGAGCAGCCTGGATCCACAAAAACAGGGTAAACGCGCTGAAAGTCAGGGAGAACTGCTCAAGATCATGATGGAACGGACTGGAAAGGGAGATTTCCGCTGGGTTCTGACCCAATTTCCCTGTCAAGCCTACGCCCAGGACGCCGATATGAGCATGATAGATTTCGAGGATTTTATCCATCAGGCAATGTTTACTGACCAGGAAGATCCCGTGGCAGCCTGGAAGAAGATCCATGATGAGCAGCAGAAGATCGTTGATTGGCTGAAAGGGAAAAAACAGGTGACTATAAAAAGCCCCCATGCGGATCTGACACTTTCCATCGAAGGCCGTGGATTCATCAACGCAGATGGGACCTACAACATGCCCAGCGGAGAAGTCTACACCAGTCCGGTGGAAGACAGCGTCGAAGGCTGGATCGAGTTCACCTATCCTGCCATTCATCTCGGACGGGAAGTCACAGGCATTCGTTTTGAGATCGAAAAAGGCAGGGTAACCAAAGCCAGTGCTGATAAAAACGAGGATTTCCTTTTGGCCATGCTGGACACCGATGAGGGTGCCCGTGTTTTGGGAGAATTTGCCATCGGGACCAACTACGGCATCCAGCAGTTTACCGGCAGCATTTTGTATGACGAAAAGATTGGCGGTTCATTCCATGTCGCCGCCGGCCTGGGATTTCCAGAAATCGGCGGTAAGAACATCTCCGCCATTCATTGGGATTTTATTTGTGATATCAAAAAAGGGAGTGAGATCAAGGTCGATGGAGAGCTGCTGTATAAGGATGGGCAGTTTGTGATCTGATCCTAATTTTATTGAGGAAACGGTTTCCTTGAAGGCAACCGTTTCCATTTAAATAATTACCTGAGCGATTCCATAAACCCGGTAATCTCATCCAGCTCATCAAATCGCCAGGTCAGATCGATCACTTTGTCCTGTTGACCTTTACTGAGAACAGCACTTGCGTTTGCCCGGAATTTGGAAATGACCTCCGCATCGCTCATTGGATTCTGGGGAGAACCTTTCGCGTGGTCCACCTGGGCTGTATAACTCTCTCCAGTGTTATTCATGATACTCACCCGGGCCCGTTTCACACCAGGGAACAGGGCATCAATTTCTGGATCCGCCACTACCTTGATCTTTCCCAATAGGTCCCAAATGCGGGGATCTTTCAGCTTTTCATCACTGAATGAGCTAGGAAGCACGTTGCTATCCGCCACTGCGGCAGCGATTACATAAGGCAGGCTGTGATCGGCTGTTTCCTTGGTTTTAGGTTTGAATTTACTGGGATCGGACAGGATGTCTGCCCCCCGAACTGTGGTTTCCACCAAGATCTGAGAGATATCCTCTGCAGCCAGGTTGTGTTCCTGGCAAACCTGCATGGCGGCACTGATGGGTTGATGGGTGAGCGCTTCAGTGGGGAAAGCTTTATAAGCACACTGGGTGATCATAAAATCTTTCCCAAGGTCCTTCAACACCCAATTCGGACGCCATTCCACACCATCTATCACTTCAAAGACACCTTCTTTGCCTTCAAAAACCTCAGCTGGGCCGGTATACCCTTCCCGGGCAATCATAGCGGCGATCACACCTGCCTGGGATGCCAGGGGAGCGGCAGTATTTTTCATATTGGTAAGATGGCCGGCCACAACCCCACCCAGGGTGAAATGGCTGCTGGCACTGATGCCCACTGCTGCCACCATCTGGTCCAGATCCAGGTTATACAATTTTCCAGCCACCACAGGGCTGACAAACTGGACCAGTGAAGCATGGTGCCAGCCGATCTCGCGTACACCTGGGTGAGCCGCATGACACCAGCGCAGCATCAATTCATAATTGATAATGATCGCTTCCAGAATCTCTTTCCCATTTTTGTGATTCACTTCCCCGGATGCCAGGGCGGCACCGATCAGATCTGAGGGATGGGATGGGTCTTCCTCCCAGTAAATATCGTTATAATCCATGGCCCGGGTCAGCAGACAGTTTATTAAGGCAGCGTTGGAAGCATTGGTTTTATATTCCCGGCCGATCACTGATGCTTCAGGAATGCCGCCCAGTTTTTCTGTAAAACGATACATGGCTTCTATGTCTTCATTTTTCACAGCAGCCAGGGCGCAGCCCACACTGTCCAGCAAAAAGCGTTTTGCCTCCCAAATGGATTCTTCAGGGATGTCCTCGAATTTCAAATCCAAGGCCCATTGGGCCATTTTCCCGCTTAATGAACTCATTATCACTCCTATAATCTGGATATTTTCACTTACAATCGTTCTGCGACCGCCTCGGCCACATCGATGGTTGAGCTGTCGCCGCCCATATCATAGGTCCTGACCTTGCCTTCCAGGATCACTGCGGCAATGGCATTCTCCAGAGCTTTTGCTTTCTCAATTTCACCCAGCCATTCCAGCATCATCTTGGTAGTCAGCAACATGGCATTGGGGTTGGAAATGTATTTACCAGCATGTTTGGGCGCTGAACCATGGGTGGGCTCAAAAACCGCCAGGTTATCGCCGATATTGCCGCTGGAAGCAAATCCCAAGCCGCCAACCAGCTGGGCTGACAGGTCTGAGACAATATCACCAAAAAGGTTGCCTGTGACCATCACGCCGTAATTCTCGGGGTTCTTCACCAGCCACATCACCTGGGCGTCTATGTTGGTCTCCCACAGATCGATCTCCGGGTACTCCTTATGGATCTCCCTCGCCACCCGCACCATCATGCCGCTGGTCTCGCGCAGCACATTGGGTTTTTCTACCAGGGTCACTGTTGGATAACCGTGTTTTTTGGCGTATTCAAAAGCCTTACGAATAACTCGGGTTGCCCCGCGTATGGTCACAATCCGGGTAGTCATGGCCATATCTGAGCCGGCTACATCATCAAAATTTCCCAGGGCCGGGGAATATTTTTTCATCATTTCCCGTAACTCATCCTCGACCGGGAAAAATTCTACTCCCGAGTAGAGGCCTTCTGCGTTTTCCCGGAAGATCACCAGGTCGATATTATCGCGGTAATTGAGAGGGTTACCGGGATAAGCCTTGCAGGGTCGCAGGTTGTAATAGAGCTGCAGCTCCTGGCGCAGGCGCACGATCGGACTGCGGTATAACAAGCCCTTACCCTGCAGCTCAGGAATCAAATCATTTTGAGCTTCTTGTTTTGGCTTGGAAGTGATCGCTCCAAACAGGCCGCAATCAACAGACCTGAGCAGGTCCATGGTGCGTTTTGGGAGGGCTTCCCCTTCCGTACACCAGAATTCCCAGCCAATATCCGCCGGCAGGTACTGGGCATCCAGTTTGAGTTTATCAAGGACGATGCGGGCAGCTTCCATGACTTCAATTCCAATCCCGTCACCGGGCATCCAGGCGATCTTATACTTTGCCATAGGTGGTTCTCTCCTGATTCATTTAGTTTCTGATAAACGTTTTTTGGTATAGGGGATCAAACCCCCAGCGTTGAATATCTCCATCACTGCTTCCGGAAGAGGTGGAAAACTGAACTCCCCGGCCTGGCATTTGATAACTCCATTTTCAAGATCAATAGTGATAATCTCTCCATTTTCTATCGCATCCACTGCATCCGGACAGACAATGGCCGGCAGAGCATTATTGAGGCAGTTGCGGTAGTAGATACGTGCGAATGATTTGGCAATGATAGCGCCCAGTTTAGCTTCGCTGAGGCACACCACTGCCTGTTCACGGGAAGAGCCGCAGCCCCAGTTGGTGCCGCCCACGATCACATCCCCGACCTGGACAGATCCGGCAAATTCCGGATCCAGATCCTCGAGGGCATATTTCGGCATTTCAGCTGGTTCGCTGACCGTGTAGGTATATTTTCCCGGGAAAATCACGTCCGTGTTGACGTTGTCTCCATATTTCCAAACCTTGCCTTGAATATCAGCCATGATTTACTCCAATTACCTTTATAGATTCGCAGGGCTTTCGATCATGCCTGCCACAGCCGAGGCAGCCACCACGGCCGGACTGGCCAGATACACTTCACTCTCTTTGGTACCCATCCGGCCCTGGAAATTGCGGTTGGCAGTGCTGATCGATACTTCACCTGCAGCAGGCACACCCATGTGGTTGCCCATGCAGGGACCGCAGCCCGGACTTTCGATCACCGCTCCAGCTTTCAGGAATATTTCCAGGTAACCTGCCTGAAGGGCAGCCAAGTAGATCGCTTCTGAGGCCGGGATAACTATCATCCTTCTCCCATCGGCAATCTTTTTCCCCTTCAGTACGGCCGCGGCAGCTGCCAGGTCATCCAGACGCCCATTGGTGCAGGTACCCAGGAAAGCCTGGTCGATCTTAATACCTCTGACTTCTGTGAGCGGCTTAACGTTATCTACAGTGTGGGGGCAGGCAACCATAGGTTCAATTGACCCGCCATCGTATACCACTTCTCTGGTATAAATGGCACCCTCATCAGGATAAATCGCTTCGTATTCTCTCCGGGCCCGATCTTTGAGAAAATCAAAAACCTTTTTATCGGGGGGGATATAACTGTTTTTAGCGCCCATTTCCGCCATCAGGTTTGTGAGTGTGGCCCGCTGACTTAAAGGTAAGGCTTGGATAGCTCCTCCATGCCATTCCACAGACATGTAAATGGCAGCATCAGCTTTCAGGTCCCCTATCACATGCAGTGCCAGATCCTTGGAGGTCACTCCATCTGGCAGCTTGCCCGTGACTGTGATCTTCATGCTCTCCGGAACCCGCAGCCAGATCGATCCGATAGCCCAGACCGAGGCCATCTCGGTCCGGCCGATACCAACTGCAAAAGCGCCCATCACTCCCGCGTGGGGAGTGTGTGAATCCGAGCCCACCACAATTTCACCCGGCAAGGCCAGCCCGGATTCCACCAGGATTTGGTGGCAGATTCCCCGGCCGACATCGTAAAAATTGTGGATTCCCTGCTCGCGGACAAATTCTCGGGCAATCTTATGGTTTTCAGCATGAGAGGTGCTGGGCGCCGGAGTTGCATGGTCCAGAATGACTGCGTGCATGTCAGGATTAAAGACCTTGGTCCCCCCCATGCGTTGAAATAAACCGAGGATAGGCGCGGTATTATCATGTGAGAGAGCCACATCCGGGATGATATCCACGATCTGGCCGGGGACAGTATGGTCCAATCCAGCTTTTTTAGCTAAGATCTTTTCTGCAAATGTCTGGGGCATATTTATCCTGTGTTAAAACTTAATCCTGATCGATTTTTATATTTCCAGCCGGCTTTTAAAGGGCAGAAAGGTCATAAAATCAGCATGATGCACAATATAGGCTTCAGTTGATCGTTTTACCAGATCACCCTCTCCGGCATGGGCAGCAATGATATGACAGACCTCGGGGGGTACACCGCAGCTCTCGGCAAGGGATACACCCGAGAAGGGATGGCGCAGGTATTTTCCGTATGTTCCCTGATAAGAATTACCCTCTTTATCCAACTCATACTCCAGCAATTTACCAACATCCGCCAGGATGGCGCCAGCGATGACCACATTCAGATCAATCGGCAGATCATCTCCAAAGAAGTCGATCATTTTCAGAGCGCTTTCCCGGGCGACATGGACCACACAGCGTTTATGGGCCATAAAACTGACCTTAAGATCCGGCCCGGCCAGCAGGGTAAAGGGAATGCGCAGCAGATCATCTGCTGACAGCACACTGCGCTCCAGGGCAGCTTCCCAGGTTCTGGTGGTTGACTGGCGCAGCTCTTGGTCCTCGATCCAAGCCATTTCCGGCCAGAGTTTATCTATATTCATATATCCTCGCAATTACTCAATCACCTGATACACAACATCGATAACAGTGCCGTCCACCCAGTTGATGGCAGCGATCACTTTCTCACCCAATTTGACAGGTTCCGGTACTCCGCAGATCCTTTCAGCTTCTTCTTTCAACTCTTCAATCGTCATGATCGGGAGTTTGGAGTTGGCTGTTTTTTCCAGCAGGTCCTTCCTGAGCGGGTTTATCGCAATTCCACGCTCGGTAACGATCACATCGATCATCTCACCTGGACCGCAAATGGTAGTGACCTCATCCCGGATGATAGGGATTCGGTCCCTGAAAAGCGGGATGGGCAGGATCACATTTTTGCTGAACAGGCAATTCTGCCAGCCGCCTATGCCATGCAGCAGGTAGCCGTCGGAGTGAGTGACCACATTGGCGTTATAGTTCACATCCACTTCAGTAGCGCCCAGGATCACCACATCCACAATTCCGGCAAAATTTCCCTTGCCGTGATAGTTGTAGCTGGTAAAGGGACTGGTATTGACATGATGGGGATTTTCGCGCATTGACCGCACCCCGGCCAGGTCAAAGGTTTGGCCGTCGAGAATATAGTCGATCAAACCTTCTTCCAGCATATCCACCAGGTACTGATTACTGCCGCCCCGAGCAAAGCGAGCTTTGATGCCCTTTTCACGCATGATCTCCCCAAAATAGTTGCCGATTGCCAGGGATGTACCTCCGGCACCAGCTTGAAAGGAAAAACCATTTCTGATAATGCCCACCTCGTCACAGAACTTGGCTGTCAGTTCAGCAATGAATAATCGGTCCGGACTGCGTGTGATCTGGGTTGTTCCAGAAACGATCCTCTCTGGGATGCCGATCTGGTCCACTACAACCACGTAATCGACGTAATTACCCTGGATCTGCCAGGGAATGCAGGGAAATGGAACCAGGTTATCTGTGACAACAATCACTTTGTGGGCATATTGGGAATCAGCCAAAGCAAAACCCAGCAATCCGCAAGCAGATTCTCCAGTCAGACCGTTGGCATTACCAAAGGGATCGGCAGTCGGCGCGGCGATGACTGCGATATCAATCACCACTTCTCCATCCTGCACAGCCTGGTAGCGCCCACCGTGGGAACGTAAAACACCAACACCTCTCATATGTCCCTGGGAAGCATACCTACCCAGGGGGCCATTCATGCTGCCCTCAATGTGATGGATGGTGCCGTCTTTTAAGTAATTTATGATCGGTTCGTGGCAAGGAAAGGAGGCTGAAGGGAACCAGACCAAATCCTTCAAACCCATCTCAGAAGCAGCCTGGAAGATCTGATTGGCAATCAGATCCCCATTCCGGAAATGGTGATGGGTGGAGATGGTCATACCATCCTTGATACCCGCTTTTTTCAAGGCCGTTTTCAGGTCTTTCACCTGTTTATTGCCATCTTCGGGGTAGTTGGCTGAGCTAGGCAGCGGGGGCGCATAACGTTTGCCATCAGTAATGTATTTATGCACACCCTGGAAAGGAATGACCGGTTTCCCATTTATCTTCTCCGGGATCATGCGTCCGACTGCATTCTTAACAAATTTTGGTGCCATCGCTTCTCCTCTATCTCATCCGGAAGATCCCTTACTGATCTATTTCTTTCCAATTCTCCAAGATCAACCCTGCTTCCAGAGCATTTGATATCGTGGATAAGGCTCTTTTCACTACTGGCGGATCGATCATCTTCGATCCCAAAGATACCACCCCCAATCCTTTTTCTGTCGCATCATCAAAAGCTAATACTATTTTCTTGGCCTTATTGATTTCAGCTTCAGTTGGGGCAAAAGCCTCATGAATAACCTTGATCTGGCGGGGATGAATACATCCCATGCCAACAAATCCCAAGGATTTTGACTCAAGCACCACTTCTCGAAGAGCTTCCATATCTGCTACGTCAGAAAAGACAGAATCGATCGCCTGGATGCCGGCAGCCTTGGCAGCATTTACCAGCTGATTGCGGGCATAAAAACTCTCCCAACCTTCCCGGGTCCGCTGCACGCCTAAATCTGCGGTGTAGTCCTCCAGGCCAATGGCCAGAGCGGCTACACGGTCTGAAGCTGATGCGATCTGATAGGCATTCACTACACCGAGGGCGCTTTCAATAATTGGCATAATATAAACCGGATGATCCAGCCTAACCTCAGCCAGAATCTGAGTGATCTTCTCATCTACCGTCTTTACTTCATCGGCCGTTTCACACTTGGGCAGCAGGATCAGGTTAACATAATGCGGTACAACATATTCCAGGTCCTCCAACCCAGCTGGAAGTTGATTGATACGGACCATCCGTTCCGCGCCGTAGAAATTCAGCCCTCGTAATGAATTGCGGACCACAAGGCGGGCCTCAAACTTTTTATCCGGCGCGACAGAATCCTCCAGATCAAGGATTACTGCATCAGGTTTGTGAACACCAGCGTTCAACATTAATTTAGGTGAATTTCCCGGGAGGTATAAACGCGATCGACGCCTATGATCTTTCTGGGTGGGATGCTGGTTCTCAGGGATCATGTCCAACAAGAATTCAGTCTCTGATCCTCGACATTCTTTTACGGCCGCTTCTATACGAGCTGCCAGGATCAGTGATATTGCTCCGCGATCGATGATCTCCAATTCAGCATTCTCAACCTTATAAAAATCCAGGATTTGTTGAGCCAAATCCCGGATCGAGTCCTTATAAAGCGCTTCTACTTTACTGTTAAGGATGATATTAATTCCCCCACTCTTCTTAATCTTCAGGGCAGCATAACAATCGGAGCGAATGTCAGGTCCCTGGTTCCCTGCAGTTCCTATTTGAGCCAATTTGCCCTCCCTGTTCCCCTGATCGATTGCAAGTGATCTCTCCTGCCATTGAGGCAATTACAGTGGCGCTATTTGTAATGAAAAATTATATCTTATATCAATCAATGACACAATTTATCCAGTCTCCAATTTTACTGACTTTCATCTAATAAATAATCCATTCGAGTTGTAAGTTTGCTTGACACAGAACAGATGTTCGTGTATAATTTTGACTAGCACAAATATTCTATATTTCTTATTTGGCATGGGAGGTCAGCATATGGCTCCGAAAGCCCGGAAACAACTTAAAGAACGCCATAAACAAGTCCTGGATGTGATCCAGGTGTATACAGCCAAACATGGGTATGCCCCTTCGTACAGAGAGATCTGTGCCCGAACTGACATCACATCGACCTCGATGGTGAATTATTATCTGGAGCAGCTGGAAGAGATGGGTTATATCGAACGGAGTGAGAATATTTCCCGCAGTCTCCAGATCAAGGAATCAGCCAGCGAGAAGATCAACAAAGTGCTGGGCAATGTTCAGCAAGTTGTTCAAGAAATCTCCAATTCGCTGACCATCCCGATTGTCGGGCGGATTGTGGCCAGTGAACCGGTGCCAATCCCCTCTACAGATTTTGCACTATTTGATGCCGAATCCAACGTTGAAGTCCCGGAATCATTGATTCCCTTCAACATGCAGAAAGAAAACCTGTTTGCCTTGGAAGTTGATGGAGATTCAATGATCGACGCCATGGTTAATGATGGTGACCTGATTATCATGAAACCCTCCCGGGAAGCTAAAAATGGAGAGATGGTGGCTGTCAGGCTCAAAGATCAGAATGAAACTACCCTGAAACATTTTTACCACGAGGGTGATAGAGTCCGTTTGCAGCCAGCTAATCCAACCATGGATCCAATTTATGTTGATTCTTCTTCAGATATTGAGATCCAGGGCAGTGTGGTCCTGGTCATTCGGCAAATGTAAGTACGGGATAAAGAGGGAACGCTTCACCCTCCTCATCTAGGGCCGCTTCCTCCCCGAAGCGGCTCTTATTTTTTAAGGACATTCCTGAAAAACAGAACCATCAAGCATAAACCCTGGAGAAAATAAAGCACCCAGCGATTCAGCTACTGTGCTGTGCAAGACCAGGGGCAATACTCCACTAATATCAGGCGATCTGGTCAGAGATTGATTTTCACCACCATCCAATCCGTACTGATAAACAAGCCTTACCTCCCCAGCATCATCACGGAGTGTGATCGTATCTCCAGTATTATTCAATCCTAGACTTCCGGTAGTGAAGATTTTGCTAGTCATAAAATCTCCCTGGGGATCACCTCCGCCAAAAACCACCACTGCACAGCCAGATCTAAGATTGGATCCATCAGGAAATATAAATCGGGTTCTCAAGGAATCACTAATAACCCATCCACTCAAATCCAAATCTGTTTCTTTAATATTCACAAACTCCAGGAATTCATCATCATCGCTGTGAACCTGGCCATCATTATTGGCGTCACCCAGAATTTCATCCGGATCTGCGTGGATCTCATTCAGAAGAATTTCCGAATCTTCAAGGTAAACAACGATCACTGTATCCGTCGGCTGCAGGCAAGGAGTGCTCGAAGCCAGAGGAGTTACTGTCACAACCGGTGTAATGGTTGCTGTTGCCACTGGATGAGGCATATTTGTGGAGGATGGTGTTATGGTTGACTGGGGAGTATTCGCCCAGGAAGTACTGGTCACCAGCGATGGAGTTTGGCTAAGTTCCATCGTTTCCGTCACTAACTGGGATGGTGTTGGTGAAATCGTTGGCGATATACTCAATTCTGGAGTTGCTGTGATTATGCTTGTTATCGTAAAAGAAGGACTTAGCGATGGAAGAACAACAGCTGAAGGAGTTGCTGTAATTGTCCACTCAGTTGTTGCTGATAGTGTCGGCGGAATGTATGATGTTCCGGTTAGAGTTGGCTGGGAACTCGGAGTAAGGGTATAAGATGGTTCCAAAGTCAGCGTTGCAGATTGGGTAGGTAGAGAGCGGTCCAATCGGCCCGGAGAAGGTTGTTCCCTTTCGCGCCAATCTCCTCCCCTGTTCCGGTCACTTTCCGGAGGATACCTTTCCAGACTGTGCCCTTCTTTGGGAGCTGGCGGTGGTTCAGAAAAACCGTCCCCAGTTGAACTCCCGTAAACAAGCAGATCCACAATCCCGTCCCAGGGATCTAACAACAGGACCTGGTCCCCGCTGTTGCTGAACTGAACTCCGCTCCTCCCCCACCTATCATAAGGCAAAAGATCCGGGATCCGGGCATCGCTGTCTTCTAATTCAAAATCCGGCAGAAAACCAAACTCCATCAAAAAAGTCTTCGCCTGATGGGCAATGACCAGGACCTCCCTACTCTCGATATAATACCCATCTGGAAATCGCACCATACCTTCTTTCCCGGTCGATGAGGTTTCATCCCCTAGTTTGACGCCGGTCAGGGGCTGGGCATATGATTGGGGGTTATATATCTCGATCCACTCTCCATCCGGTTCTTTGCTGTTTGGATTTGGATATAATTCTGAGATCAACAAGTTTACAGGGTAATAAGTAACGGACGGAATAATGGTTGCTGCAGGTATGAAAGTGATGGTTGGACTGCTTAATGGTGTACCTGAGGCAGCCTCAGGAGTGAATATTTCCTGCGTACCGGTTAGATCTAACTCACTGGAATAATCTCCTGCTCCCAAGCCCGGTGAAGTTTTCCCCCCTGCGACTTTATAGTCAGACCCTGCAATCAGCTCGAGCAGGTATCCGTTAGTATTCTGACGTAGAATACCTGTCAGGTTTTGGACCAGATCCCCATTTGATAAGTTTTCCAGCGGGATTAACTCCTCCACGTTGGAAAGCTGAAAGGTAATGGATTGGTTTTGTAAGCAAACCATCTGAAGGCTTGAATCCAGATCAAATATCGGCAGGATACGAGGCAGATCCGACTCTATAAACCCTTCCAGGTATTGACCTTCCGGGAATGAGACCAGCATGCCTTCCCAGTTTTCATAATGGAATGTATCTGGATCATGGAAAAATTCTTCCGCCAGGTTAATCCCAGGTGGGAGATCATTCCCCAGGGTGAGGATCTCCATTTGCTCAGAATCGCTCAATATCCTGGTCTCACCAACTGCCTCTTGGACCAGTCCTTCGACCAACACCTCATCTCCTCTATGCACGATCTTGCCGGAGGTCTCTTGCTGAACGAATATTCCCTTCGAGCCACCTTCCTCAACCGGACAGTTCTGATCAACTAAAAAGAAACCAGCAGGAATCTGCCCTTCAATATTAAAACTGACCAAACCCTGAAGGGCAACTTTTTTACCCAGATAGGGTGAGATGTCCTCCATTCCCTGAACCTCACATATCAAGAGTCTTTTTGGGGCAAATCTACAAGCGCCCCAGGTCACCCCAACGCCAAGAATAATCAATCCCAGAATCACAAATCTGGTTGGTTTTCCCCCAATAATAGGCATGATCTCCCCCAGTTAAATGCCAAATCAAGCGGATTTTAATATAATCCCTGATTCGAATAACTACCCTTCCACTATAGAGAATTCTGACCAACAAATCAAGGGGATGGTCCCTTTTTTCAAGGAAGCTAAGGGCTCATTAGCGGTAACCGTGTCTTGAAAAATCCCATTATTTTGCTGGTATAATCAATCTGTTAGAAAAAAGGAGTTTGTAGTGGCATTTTCTCCCTTCGATTGGTTGTTGGGATATTTCTCACTTGATATTGGAATCGATCTAGGTACGGCAAATACCCTGGTACACGTCAAGGGTAAGGGTATCGTTATTAACGAACCATCCTGGGTAGCTATCAACAAACGCACCCGGGAGCCCATTGCAATCGGCGCAGCTGCCAAGGAAATGATCGGCCGCACCCCGGCTGATATCATCACTCTTCGTCCCCTACGGGACGGAGTGATATCCGAATTTGAGATCACCCAGGCCATGTTGGAATATTTCATAGCCCGAGCCCATCAACAGAGTATCGTGCCTGTACCGCGGCCACGAGTAGTGATTGGTATTCCTGCCGGCGTTACAGAGGTTGAAAAAAGGGCTGTTTACGACGCAGCCATGGCCGCTGGTTCCCGCAATACATACCTAATCGAAGAACCAGTCGCAGCCGCCCTGGGGGCAGGACTGCCCATTGATGAAGTTGGTGGCAGTATGATCGTAGATATCGGCGGCGGAACATCCGAAGTTGCCATTATGACCATGGGCGGCATTGTTTCATCACGCTCACTCCGTGTTGCTGGTGATGAACTGGACGAGGACATCATCCAGTACATCCGCAATAAATACAACATCCTGATTGGTCAGAGATTGGCCGAAGAAACAAAAATCACTATCGGATCCGCTTTCCCACTCCCTGAAGAAAAAACCATGACCTTGCGGGGTCGAAATCTGGTTACCGGGCTGCCTGATTCAATTGAGATATCGTCAATCGAAATAAGGGATGCGATATCAAATTCTGTTCAGACTATCATTGATACCGTACGGGATGCCCTGGACGAAACACCACCCGAGATATTGTCGGATCTGATGGATAACGGCGTTTGCCTGGCAGGAGGAGGATCCCTTCTGCAAGGGCTGGATCAACGTTTGACCGAAGAGCTCCAGGTCCGAACCTGGCTCGCTGAGGACCCAATCAGCTGTGTGGCCAGAGGCGCTGGCGTGGCCCTGGAAGATATGGATAAATGGAAGGGTTTATTTGTCGGTTTGGAGCGCAAAAGCGCCCAAAGAGATTAGACTCCAGAAATCTCAAACTCGCCTGCCTACCCCCGACCTTCTTATTTCTTTAATCAACTACACTCACTCCACCGGGTAGCGGTAGAACGCATCATCTCACCCCAGTATGAATATTCGATTTCCAAAATCACTGCGCATAATAGCTCTTAGCCTGGTAGCCATCGGCATTCTTGCCTTGGCCCTCAGTGGTGTTTTCACATCTTTTTCACGCTGGGTGGTATCCCCTCTTACATCTGTCCAGACCTGGGTTTCCCAGCAATACATGGGCGTCGAAAATTTTGTCTCTGCCTCCCAGGATATCCGGGAAATCCGCCAGAAAAATACTGAGCTTGAGGCAGAGAATGCCCGCATGCAGGCCCAGATCGTGGAACTTCAGCAGCAATTAGTTGAGTTTGAAATATTATCGGCCCTACTGGAATTTGCCCGAGCCAATCCGGAATACCAGTATATTGGTGCCTCGGTGATCGGTCGGGACCCGAGTCCTTTTTTGAACTATATCATTATCAACAGAGGATCGGATGATGGACTCAGACGGGGCATGCCTGTTGTCACTCAAAACGGTTTGGCGGGTCGTGTAGTACAGGTCACAGCGACCGGCGCCAGGGTGAGTTTGATCACCGATCCTGTAACCAGGATCAATGTTCGCGTGGAACCATCCAGGAGTGCTGCAGTTTTGACCGGCTCAATTACAGGGGATATCACCCTCGAGCAAATTCCCCAGGATGACGATGTAAATCCTGGCAACTTGATCCTCACTTCCGGGCTGGGTGGTAACTACCCAGCCAATATCATAGTTGGACAAATCACCAGCGTTCGCAGCCGGGAAAATGCCCTTTTTCAAAGTGCATCCGTACAGCCCGTTACTGATTTTTCAGATTTGAGCATAGTATTGGTGGTCACTAATTTTGAACCTGTTGATTTCAGCCCTCTAATCCCTGAATCAGGCACTCCCTGAACTAGATCACTGCCCAGATTATGTCAATTATATTAAGCATTCCCACCTTAGGTCTAATAGCCATACTGCAATCTGCTGTCGTCAGCAGGTTGCCGCTAAATCGCGGCACGGCAGATCTTGTTCTGGTGGTGCTGGTAGCCATTGCTCTGCAGAAAACGGTCACCACTTCCTGGCAGTGGAGCATTGTGGGTGGTCTCTTTATGGATTTTCTGTCAGGACTGCCATTTGGAGTCTTCACCGTGAGTTATCTACTCGCAACTGGCCTGGCAGTGATCATTCGGGAAAGAATCTGGCGTTTTTCGTTCCTGATGCAACTGCTGGTGGTATTATTTGGTACTATGTTCTCGCATGCTTTATCTTTCCTGGTTCTCTTCCTCCAAGGAAGTGAAATCTCTCTCGCAACTGCTTTACAGATAGTGACATTACCAAGCATCATCCTTAACTTCATGCTCTCCCTGCCAATATTCATTCTCACCCAGGACATCCTGGAACAGGTCATTCCTCAGGAATAATATGTTATCTCCAATCTCCTCCCATAATAAAATTACAAACGGCAGAATCCTATCCTTTGCAGGTGTGGTTGGAATCATCTTTTTGATCTTCATCTTTCGCCTTTTTACCATCCAGATCTTGGACGGAGATACCTGGGTAGCTGCAGCAGTGGAGAATCGCTTGCGTGAGATTAGTCTGGCCCCCACCCGGGGTGTGATCTTTGATCGAAATGGAATTGTCCTGGCTCGCAACGTTGCCTCTTATAATGTAGTGGTTCTGGCAGCAGATTTGCCTGATGATGAAGGATCTATTCAAAATATCATCCGCTCCCTTTCACAATTTATTGATGTCCCGGTTACTGGGGGAAACATCACACCCGAAAACCCGTTTGTACCCTGCGTTTCCGATCACGGTATTAGCCAGATCATTGAATATGGAGAACAGAGCTCCCCCTACCGGGAAGTGAAAATTGCCTGTAATATTCCCGAAACCACGGCCAGGATCATCCAGGAAAAGACCATGGATTGGCCCGGGATCTCTCTGGAAATCGAGACGGTCCGGGATTACCCAACCGGTTCTTTGACAGCCAATATCATCGGTTTTTTAGGACCGATCTCAAGTATAGAAGAAGATTATTATACTGAAAGAGGTTTTGTCACCAATCGCGACAAAATAGGTTATGCCGGTCTGGAGCGTTTTTACGAATCCATTCTCTCCGGTAAACCAGGCAAGAGGGTTGTAGAAGTGGACGTAGCTGGCAGGATCATTCGTGACGCAGTCCCTGTGATCTCCTCCATTCCAGGGCAGAATATTTACACCACACTTGATACCCGGCTGCAGCAGGCCGCAGAGTCGATCCTGTTAGGTGAAATCGGAGACTGGAATGCATATTTCGACGAACAGCGCATTACCAGTGGAGTGGTGATCGCCATGAATCCCCAGACCGGGGAAATTTTAGCCATGGTATCCTACCCTACCTACGAGAACAACCGCATGGCCCGCATCATTCCCGCCTATTATTATCAGCAGTTGAATTTGGATGTCCGCAACCCTTTGGTGAACCAGGCAATTGGTGCAGAGCTTCCGGCGGGATCTGTATTTAAGATCAGCACCGCTCTGGGTGCCTTGAATGAAGGTGTTGTTACTCCAGAACAAATCATAACCACACCGCCTGAGATCCAGCTCGCAAATAAATATACACCCAATGACCCCGGCAACAGTAAAACCTACGTGGACTGGAATGAAAACGGCTTTGGAAAGCTGGATTTTATTGGTGGTATCTCCAACTCCAGCAACGTTTACTTCTATCAATTGGGTGGTGGTGACGCTGAGGAGCTGGGTACTGGCATTCCTAACGAAGTACCAGAAGGATTGGGCATTTGCCGCCTGGGCACCTATGCCCGGGCTCTGGGCTACGGAGATTACCTGGGAATTGAGCTTCCGGGTGAAGCTGACGGTATCATCCCGGATCCCAAGTGGAAACGAATCGCGCATGGGGAGAACTGGTCCACAGGGGATACCTATATCACCAGTGTGGGTCAGGGTTTCGTGACAGCCACACCTCTGCAGATCCTCACCTCCGCGGCCACGATTGCCAATGATGGAAAATTGATGCAACCCACTGTCATCGAAAGGATCACCAGCGCAGAAGGTGAGATTGTCGAATCATTTGAGCCGGTAATGAAATGGGATATAACCCAGGATCCAATAATTGATATCTACTCGGATCCCACCAGCGCTGGCGGATGTGAAGCAAAACTGACTGGAGAAACAACTACAGTCCAACCCTGGGTTGTTGATAAGATTCAGGAAGGTATGCGGGCAGCGGTAACTGGCGGTACCCTGGAAGAGGTCTTTAAGAACACCAGCATTGCTGTAGCAGGTAAAACAGGCACAGCTGAATACTGCGATACCTTTGCAAATGAAAAAGGACTCTGCATCCCTGGCAGCTGGCCTTCCCATGCCTGGACTATCGCGTATGCACCCTATGACGATCCGGAAATTGCCGTTGTGGCATTCGCTTATAACGGCGGCGAGGGCGCCAGCGTAGCTGGTCCCATCGTTCGACGGACCATCGAAGCCTACTTCGAACTGAAGAGCATAGATAGCAGAGCATTTCTCCCCTGAGTTCTCATGCTATAATTTTAGGAAGTGCTTAAAACCCTGCTTTTTTTGGTTTTAATGACGGAGTAAACCCCATGCAGGCACATGAAATCGAGATCAAAGGCATTAAAAACGGGATTCTAATCGAACTAAAAAAAGGTGAATGGGAGGAACAGAAAGAAGCTCTTCTCTCTCATATTGATGAAAACCTGGCTTTTTTTAAAAGCGCCAGGATAGTCCTCGATGTTGGGGACCGTTCCTTGAAATCTCCTGATCTGTCAAGCCTGCGAAATACTTTATCTGACCGAGATATCAAGTTGAAAGCTGTGTTAAGTTCCTCCCTTATCACCGAGCGGGCTTCCCAGGATCTTGGTTTGGAGATTAAATTTGATGAATCTTCCCCAGAACCTGAAAAATCTCCTATCAACTCAATGCTGGATGGAGAAGAAGCTATTTTTCTCCACCGCACTTTGAGGTCAGGTCATAAGGTTAATTATCAAGGTCATATTGTCGTCTTAGGAGATGTAAATCCGGGAGCTGAACTGATTGCTGGCGGCAATATCATCGTATGGGGCCGGCTGCGTGGTGTAGCCCACGCCGGCGCTGGAGGAGATAACAACGCAGTGGTGTGCTCCCTGGATCTATCCCCAACCCAGCTTCGAATTTCTGATAAAATCAGTATCTCTCCTCCCAGAAAGGGTAAACCCCGGCCGGAGATTGCCTATCTGGAAGACGGACAGGTTACAGCCCGGGATTGGGCCGCAGGGCAATAATCATTCAACAGGAAACCTACATGAGCGCAAAAGTCATCACCATCACATCCGGAAAAGGCGGTGTTGGAAAAACAACCGCCACAGCTAATATCGGGGCAGCCCTGGCGACCATGGGCCAAAGGGTTGCCTGTATTGATGCTGATATTGGACTGCGCAATCTGGATGTAGTCCTCGGGCTGGAAAACAGAATTGTTTACGATCTGGTTGACGCCGTAGAAGGACGCTGCCGTTTAAACCAAGCCATGATCAAGGATAAACATATCCCAGACCTTTACCTGATCCCTTCCGCCCAAACACGGGATAAAACCGCGGTCTCTCCTTCGGATATGATCCGCTTGTGTGATGAACTCCGGCCTGATCTTGATTGGATCATCGTGGACTCACCAGCAGGAATTGAACGCGGGTTTAAAAACGCCATCGCACCGGCAGATGAGGTCATCGTGGTTACCAATCCGGAAGTATCAGCGGTCAGGGATGCAGACAGAATTATTGGAATAGTAGAAGCTGAGGAGAAAGGGACACCAAGATTGCTGATTAACCGCCTCAACCCGGAAATGGTTAAACAGAATAATATGCTTTCTGCCGATGACGTGGTTGATTTGCTGGCCATTCATCTGATAGGCATCGTACCGGAGGATAAAGCGGTGCTTATTAGTACTAACCAGGGCACACCCATCGCCCTCGACAAAAAGAGTCTGGCAGGACAAGCCTATCAAAATATCGCCCGGCGGCTAATGGGAGAAGAGGTCCCCCTGCTGGACCTGGATAAGAGCAGCGGCTTCTTCAACCGGATTTCTAGCGTATTCGGATCAGGAGATTAACATCATGGATAATTTCATTAATCGAATCTTTTCAAAAGAACCGAGTAGCGCTGACAAAGCCAAGGACCGCCTGCGGCTGGTATTAATCAACGACCGGACCGATCTATCGGCCATAGCAATGGAAAATCTTAAAGATGACCTACTGGAAGTCCTCTCGCGTTATATTCAGATCGATCCCAAATCCATGCGGATCGATATCACCCAGGAAGGCCGCCAGCAACGTCTGATCGCGGATATTCCTATATCAGGACCTGTAAGCCGGAAGTACTGAGATATGCAACCAATTTCTTGGCGCCACTTTGATTTCTGGCTGCTCGGCGCCGTAGCTTTTCTGACCATATTCGGCGTGACGATGATCCAATCCGCTATTGCGGGTAATATCGAATTGGTCGAAGCCAATACCGTTTTGAAGCAGATCATATTCGCAGGAGTCGGCTTTGTCATCATGGTAATTACCGCCATGATCGATTACCGCTACTGGGGTGCATTAAGCACAATATTATTTCTGGTGACCTTCGGCGCTCTGGGTCTGCTTTTCCTGGTTGGTGGTGCACTGTTTGGCTCTTCACGCTGGTTTACTGTAGGCCCGATCCTGATCCAACCTTCCGAGATAGCCAAGATCACCATTGTTTTGATCCTGGCCAATTTCTTTTCCCAGAAAATCGACGAGATTAAAAAACCTCGCATCATTATCCAGAGTCTGGGAATCACATTCTCGATCGTGTTCTGGATCATCTTGCAGCCGGACCTCAGCACATCCATCGTGATCATGGTATTATGGTTCGCCCTGTTGTGGGCCAGCGGTTTGGATATCAAACAACTCTTGATTGCTGGAGGAGCAGGCGCTGTCGCCCTGGGAATCGGCCTCCCGCTGATGTTATTGAATTATGATCCAGCCAATACAGACACCTTGATCAAACCCTATCAACTTGAAAGGATCATCAATTTCCTATTCCCTGATCAAGAAGCCAGTTTTGGCGCAATCTATAATGTGCAGCAAGCTTTCATCAGTATTGGCGATGGCGGCTGGATCGGTCAGGGATACGGCAGTGGCTCCCAGGTCCAACTTCGTTTTCTGAAAGTCCGGCATTCTGACTTTATCTTTTCTGCGCTCTCAGAGGAGTTCGGTTTTGTGGGAGCACTGCTGGTGATTGGCACACTGGCTTTTATCATTGCCCGTTGCCTGCGCGCAGCCCGCTTGTCAAGTGATACTTTTGGCGCCTTGATTGCCTACGGGGCAGCGACTCTGATCACTTTCCAAACCATAGTCAACGTTGGCATGAACCTTAACATGCTGCCGGTTACCGGACTGACGCTACCCTTTGTGAGTTACGGTGGTTCGTCCCTGATAACACTATTCATTGCTATCGGGCTTGTTGAAAGTATCGTTTTAAGACACAAAGACCTTGAATTTTAAATCTGTTTAATACTATTTCGGAAGAGCTGCAATCATGTCTAATTTACATTCACCTGCACGTGTACGTTTTGCTCCTTCACCAACCGGTTTTCTGCACATTGGCAGCGCCCGGACTGCATTATATGATTACTTGATTGCCCATCAGACCGGGGGCGCTTTTATTCTGCGCATCGAGGATACCGACCAGAAACGCTTCCAGGAAAATTCCGAGGCAGATTTTAAGGACGCCCTGGAGTGGATGAATATTCAACCAGATGAAGGACCCGAACAAGGCGGCAATTACGGACCCTATCTGCAATCCCAGCGCACCAAGATCTACCGGGATCATGCAGAACAGCTGGTAGAGAGTGGAGACGCTTTTTACTGCTTCTGTAGTGCAGAGAAACTGGCTTTAACCCGAGAAGAGCAGACCCAACGCAATCAAACACCCCATTATGATGGAACTTGCCGATCTCTCACTCCAGAGGAGATAACAAAACGGATCGAAGATGGAGAACCCTATGTGATCCGATTCCGTTCTCCAGATCAAGGAAAAACAACTGTCACTGATCTGCTGCGGGGAGATATTACAGTCGATAACAGCACTCTGGATGATATCGTGTTGATCAAATCAGATGGGCTGGCTGTGTATCACCTGGCGGCTATGGTGGATGACCATCTAATGGATATCACTCACGTCATCCGGGGATCCGAATGGCTGCCCACCTTCCCCATCCACGCCTTGATCTACCGGGCGCTAGGCTGGCAGGAGCCGATCTGGGTCCACCTTTCCGTCTTGTTGAAACCAGATGGCAAAGGCAAAATGAGTAAACGGGACACGGAACTGGCCCGGGAGCAGGGATTTCCGATCTTTATGAAAGATATGGAAGCATTGGGTTATATTCCTGAAGCCGTGATCAACTGGATCGTATTAATGGGCTGGAGCTACGACGACAAAACCGAATTCTTCACCCTTGAGGACCTGGTGGATAAGTTCAGCTTGGAAAAACTGAACCCCTCACCGGCTGCGATCAACTTCAGTAAACTGGACCATTTTAACGGCCTTCATATCCGGAATCTGGACCAGGCCGATTTTGCCGCCCGGATCAGACCCTGGTTTGAAAAAGCAGGTTTTGCACCGGAAGATGAGGTCTTATTCCAAATCGCTGGAGCAATCCAAAACCGCACCAAAAAACTCACTGAAGTGGTAGATATGGCCGGGTTTATCTTCCACGATAAGGTCGAAATAGCACTAGATAGAATTGTCACCGAAAAACTGAGTGCTACCCAAGCAGCAGATGCTGCCGGTAAGATCCTTGAGATCTTTCAGGGATTGCCTGAGATCACTCAGGAAAACGCTGAAACCCCTCTCAGGAATCTGGCACTGGAAATGGGCCTAAAGGCCGGTCAAATCTTCGGGCTCTTGCGGGAAGCGCTCACAGGCCAGAAAGTAAGCCCACCGATCTTTGATATTATCCCGATTATTGGGCAAGAAAAGGTGCAGACCAGATTGGAAAAAGCGTGTGAGATCCTGAGTAGTATGAAGTAGGAGAAAATGGAAAATAATAAATACTAAATAGTAAGTAGTTAGATATATGTCAATGTGATTCTTGCAAAGGCGACGCACCTGTCCTGAGTTAGTTAAAGGAGTGGGACGCCTTTTTTCATTTACAGGGTGTCGGAGCCAAGACGGGAATGAGGTGTAACAATTTCCATTTTTTTACGTTTAATGAATAGGAAAGTCCTGATGAGACATCCTTTTTGATGCTATACTAATAATACACTTAAATGGAAATGAACAAGAATAATCCCTCCGCAGATCCTTCTCTCCATTTTATATCCTACAAGGAGGATCCGAATGTTCTCAAAATTAATAAACCGCCCAATAATTTACTCCATCTTCTGTAAAATTATCCTTGTTTTTTTGTTTTTATTCCTGTCTGCCTGCACACAGACAACCATCAGCGAAACAGCCCAGATCCAAGTGGCATGCGGCAGGGGACCAATAATCACTGCCATAAATCGAGCCAACGACGATCCAGATCCTTCCACACTAGTGCTGGAGCAGGATTGCGAAATAATATTTTATACAGAAGATAATCATGAAGGAATTTATGGGATGAATGCTCTCCCCCTGATCACTTCACCAGTAACCATTCTTGGAAATAGTGCTATTCTGGATTCTGCAGGAGCAGGCAGGCTCTTTTACATCACCAGCGAAGGCAGCCTGCGCCTGGAGGATCTGACACTTGATCATGGGTATGCCATTGTTACGACAGGTACAACTGGTCCAGGGGGCGGTTTAATCGCGAATGAGGATGGAGTGCTCACTCTTCACAATGTGATTCTTCAGAATAGTTATGGGGCCGTGGGTGGTGCTATCTGGAATTCCGGTTCACTGATCATTGAAGAAGGTACTGTTTTCGAAAATAACAGGGCTGGCCTGGGAGGAGCGATATTCATAGCTGGATCTGCTGGAATCCCGATCTCAATCACTGATACCACCTTCGTCAGGAATATCGCGTCCACAAATTATTGGGGAGATTATGGTATCGGCGGCACAATATACGTGGAAGGCACTGATGGAGCCGGACTGCAGATCAGCGATACCACAATCACGGGCAGTAAAGCCATCTACAAAGGTGGTGCGATCTACGCCGAGGATCCTTCCGGGGTTATTATGCTATACAACTCCAACCTCGACGGGAACAAATCATATGTAGATGGTGGCGCGATCTATCTTGAAGCTGGTACTATATCTATCGTCGATTCGTCTTTCAGATATAACTCATCAGGGCATTATTCCACCACTTATAGTGTACCAACAGATATACTTCCCTCTGGTGGAGGAATTTATATTATGTCTGGATCCCTGGACATCTTAGAATCCGAAATAATTGACAGTTTTGCAGAATATGAAGGTGGTTTCCTTCTTAATAAGGGAGGAGATGTCACAATTATCGGGTCCAATATCAATGGGGGTGAGACCTATTTTATTGACAGACATTCTGACGATTATCCATCTTTTGGCGGCTGTATATCAAACTACAATACCTTGACTGTTCAAAATACATCAATACAAGGCTGTAAGAGTTTTACAGGGGGTGGGTTAATCAATCATACTCAAGCCAGCGCTGTTCTTAATAATGTCACCATGAGTTACAATTCCCCAGTATTAGGGTTTGGGGGTCATATCTATAACCGCGGCGACCTGGATCTAAATTTTGTGACGTTCTACCAAACCCGCGGAGGCGATGGAAATGGATTAGTTATGTACATGCACGGGGGAAGAACTCGTGTTAAGGACAGTATTATATACAACTACCCATACGTGGAACTAGAAAACTTATGTATTGGAAATGAAGGTAATTTAGAACCTGTAGGTGAAAATTATATCTTTGGTGGAGAATGCCTGGGATTTGACCTTCAGGACATCAACCTGCTTAATCATTTCGGAAATGGTTTTTACGATCTAGAATTGGACAGCCCAGCCCTTGATGGCGCCTCCAGCTGTCTGGATTTGAATGGAAATCCTGTCTTAACTGACCAGCTCGGTGTCAACCGGCCCCAACCTACAGGTGGACAATGCGACAGCGGAGCTATTGAAATGCCTCAGATCCCTGGTCCTCCTCCTCCCACACCCCAGATCCTGCCACGCCTTTTCACACCGGAGAACCTCTCCTGCCGAGAAGGGGATTCTATGGACTATCCTACCGCGGGCTACTTGATGGCCGGGGAAAGCGCCGATGTGATCGGCCAGAATCAGGCAGGGACCTGGCTTGTGATTAATAATCCCGATTGGGATGGAATCTGCTGGCTGTTTGAAGGTAATGTAATCCTGGAAGGCAGCCTCGAAGGTGTGTCCGTACTCACCGCACCACTTCTATCACAATTTTCGGAAGAAGAGGCTGGTGAAGACAACGGTAGGGATAACGGGTCCACCCCAGTCTGCACCGGCAGCCTGGAGGCGGAGGAATGCAAAAAGGCTGGCGGGACATATAATATTCAAAACCTACCTGCCTGTAAATGCCCCTAAAAAGGCATGAGTAATTAGGTTAGAGAGAATAAAATACCAAAAAAGGCGACCCGCCGGGTCGCCTTTTTTTTATTTTCACTGAGTCATATCCCCTTATCCAATTTAGCCGCATAGCGCTCATCTACCTATTTTCAATCTTTACTCCCATGTGTTTTAAGCCACTTCAGGGCATCATTTTCATTTGAGAAGATCCTGATCTTCAATCTCACATTCAGGATCACATCTTTGACAAAATTATAATCCTTCCTGGTGTCTGGATTGATCAGTATAGCTGTTTTTTCAGATGAGCGGGAAGGATAGATTTCCTTGTTGCGGAACAGGTAAAACCAGTCTGCCATTGACGCTAATATAGTAGCCTTGGTGATATCACATAGGATATCATACTGGTTTTGAGCGGCCACAGCCCGGGCTTCAATAATGATCTTTTCCCCCTCACTTTTTGTGAGTTTACCCTCGACCACCAAACGGATCAGGTGATTTTCTTCATCAAGAGAAATTTCGTGTGTAAAATTAACCATCTTGTCAAATCTTTACTTATTAAATGGATAATAACCTTCCACCTCCAAATATTCAATATTCAAGGTTAGGCTATATACTTTGAATCTTAAACGTTTTTTATTATCTCGCAACAACCATAAATGTTAAATTTCATAATCAAGTGGATAATCAACCAGGATCTCTCCGCCTTCGGGTGTTACTCGGTAAATATCTTCAAACCTGACTCCGCCATAACCGGGAATGGCCAGGATGGTATGACCGATCGTCATCGCCATGTTTTCTTTGATGCGGATCGTTCGATGGTTCGGTAAAATCGTTGAGGCGGGGGTTTCCTCAAAGCGAAGACCGATGCCATGGGATATTCCATTTAGGTGATATTCTTCCAACCCATTCTTCTGGCAGATCTCCCTGCCAATCTTATCAAGCCTACCCACAGTGATTCCTGGTTTTAACGCCTCCCGGGTAGCCAAGTTGATCTCAAAATAAGTATCTATCAGTTTCTGTTGTTTTGGTTCTGGCTTTCCGACTACAAAGGTCCTGGCCAGATTGGCGCAGTAACCATTGTATTTGGGAGTGAGATCGACCACCACCAGATCCCCTTCCCTGATCACTTCATGATCCACTTTTCCATGGATCCAGCAGCTCCGTAAACCAGAGTTAATGTGCATTGGCGTGCTGGTTCCCGAAGCCCCTGCTTTCATCATGGAATAAGTGATCTCTGTGGCCAGCTCATGACCTGTTTTTCCCGGTTCCAAGATCTCCTTCAATCGATCCATACCAAGAGCAGCTGTTTTCTGCGCCTGGCGGATGTTCTCGATCTCCTCCGGATCCTTAACCATGCGCAGCTCATCCATCACTGGATCCGAAGGAACCAACTCCACCAGCGGATTCAGTTTCCGGAACAGGTCAACCAGGAAAGCCGGGGTTTGGAACCACATTTGCATACCGACTTTGGGGCGATTATCTGATAAAAATCCCGGCTCTTGTTTTGTCAATTCCATCAGGGATTTAAATGTTTTACTTACGCTGGACATCTGCTCCCCAACATGTCCAAATACCTTGACTTCCTTATCACCTAGCGCTGAGCGAATCTCATCCTCTTCAGCTTTAAAACAGATAAAGACTGGTTCACCAATAACAGGTATGATCGCCCGGGGCTGAACCCTGGTTTCTCCAAAAAAATACTGGTAGTCGTCCCGGGTCATAATCATGATCCCGACCATGCCCTGCTCTCGCATCAAGGCTTGGGCTTTCTGGATTCTTCCACTGTTAATTTTCATCACAACTCCTTAGGTTTCCTGTCATCTGTCCTCGGCCTTTTTCATCTCCCGGTACAAAAACCACCCCCCTTCCCTGTCACTCGCGTCTTTCGGTGCCCGGTCATAATACAGGTCAAAAATCTGTCCGTTCTTGGTCAACACCCGGAAGTAAAAGCGCCCCACACCCCAGGAACCGCGCCGTAAGGCCTTGGCCATATTGGCGGGCCGCATATTATGGGACATGTGCCCGGAGCGGCTGTAATCGTGCCACTCCCCTACCTTTTCTATCACATGAAAGACCTCACCATCCCAGATAAACCGATCCGGGCAGCCTGGTTTTTTCTTATGAAGCGGCTCTTTGTCAAATTGAACTTCTACAGAATCGCCGATGAAATGGAGGGGATTGTAATCTCTATCCAATCATTCATCTCCAGAAAAAACAATAAAATATCAGACCCGAGAGTTGAAAATTGTAGATCCTATCTAGATTGGATTATACCGGTATTGAAAGTCAGGATCTACATATATCCCCATAGATATAACTTCCGTCCTTTAAGACAATCAACGAACCTGGGACCAGATCGATCCAGGTTTCGTTTTTCGTTAAAGGGTGAGAGGCGATCACAAAACCTCTTTGGCCCGGGCTTTTTTCAGCTGCCAGGTCGACTTCCCAATCCTCATCTTGCAGGGATTTAATGCCAAAAGGCGAGATCCTTTCTGTTATACAGAGTCCGTTGTGTCCGTCTTTATCGCGATAACTGAAAAAATGCTCACCTTCGGAAAACAACAAGTTCATTTTACCCAGTTTATTAAAATCCTGAAGTAATCTCTCTATTTTTTGGTAATCCGTGAACTGGATCTTATCCGCTGCCATCATTGTTAATAGCGAGCAGAAAAGTTGTTCTGAGTCTGTTTCGCCAACAGGAAGGTAACTCAATTCCTCCATATTTAATGGTAAAGATTCCATAGTACCGTTATGGGCCAGAACAACCTCACAGGATCCAAAAACCCGTTTGAATGGATGTGTATTTATTAATGTGTTTCCTCCCCGGGTTGCATCCCTGACATGACCGATGAATATTCGGCTTTGGAAAAGTTCGTAATCACGAACAAATTCTGCCAGTTTGCTTTCCTGGGCATTGGCCGCTTCTTTTAATATTTGGCAGGCTTTCCCCTCATAGCGGGCTATGCCCCAACCGTGAGGATTTCCTTCACTGCGGTGCCTGAAACCGCGGAATGAGAATGATGGTGAAACGGGTAATTTGAAATTTAGACCAAGAAGTTCACACATATCAGCTCCGATGGATTTTTTCTTGCTAAGTGATTTATATGCATTGGTTAAATATTATTAATTGATCTTGGAATGCCTCTATCCAGACAATTTCATCGATTAAGCAAATCTAGATTATCCTCTAAAGATTATAAAACCGAAACGTAAATAGAGGAAATTTGAGAATAAACAAATCGTGGCAAGCGGACAATCTTCTAAAAGGGGTTGTAATCTATCATGGGGTGTAATAAAACCAAAATGTTAAGTACACTTGACATTATTGTTGTTGTTAAGTATACTTAACATCATGACTCATAAAAGTGTTGGCAATAATATCAAAGATCTCCGGTCAAAACTTGGATTAACCCAGGCGCAGCTCGCAGAGTCTGTCGGGGTCGCAAGGGTTTCCATTATTTCAATCGAACAAGGCCGTTTTATACCCACTATAGAAACCGCTTTGAACATCAGTAAAGCACTGGGTGTTCCCCTTGAGAAAATTTTCTGGTTAAAGGAATAATCAAAATGAAAAAGGAATATCTACCATACTATATATCAAGAGCCCTTCTCAGCGCCGTGTTTGCTGTGCTCATAAATGGCTTCACCTGGATTGCAGCACTGGTCGCAGTTATCATGTTTGGTTTATTTTTACTCTACCTTCACAGCGGCTGGTTCAAGATTGATGTTGAAAAACCGCTAATGCCTCTCCGGCGAGATACCCGCGGACAAGACATCCAAAGGAAAGCGCTAATTGCTGCAGTAGTCACAGGGATGGTTATCTATCTCTCATCCACTCTGTTACCAGAATTGATCGGTATTTCAACTGCAGGAAATATTGCCTTGGCCATTGCCATACTAACCTATTTCCTGACCCAGTTCATACTTTTAGCCAGAAATTAATTCTTAAAAAAGAGAACTTTTGTTTGTCCTTGGGACCTATTTAGCCCGAGAAGATTTAATTACCCCAATACTCAAAGACCTCTCAAAAGTGAGCGCTTAAAAAATCGAAAATCTTGGACCAGCTGTTTTTATTGATAACGATCTGGTTATGACCTCCCCCGAGGACGAGGTGTTCATAAGGATAAACAAAATCATGGGCTTTAAGGCGGTCCATGATTTGTTCACTCATTTCAGCTGCCGGCCAGAGGCGATCGTGTTTACCAGAGATGAGCAGTACGGCTCCTTGGATTTTCTCCACCTTGATAAATGCTTTATTTTCCATGCCTGCGTCCTGGAGTGCGCTGGTATGCATCTTATTGAGATTTAACAATCGCAAATCCCACTTGCTGATAGAGGTTGAATAGGGGAGAAACGGTAAACCCACTCCCTTTACTGACCAGGAGGATTTGGGATCCTTGGAAAGCTCAAATCTGTTTGCTGGAATTCCCTGCCAGATAACACTGCTGGGGGAAAAAGCAATCACAGCCTTTACCCGGGGGGATCTGCTTCCCATTAAAAGAGCAGCCTCAGCCCCTTTGGATCCGCCCAGGATCGCATATTGGTCCTTAATAATTCCCGGCTGGTTTGACAACCAATCAAATGCTTTTTCGAAATATTCCAGGGGAATTTCTTCTAAAGTATCTGGCAGACCTTCAGATTTAAAATAAGCGAGAGATAATAAGGCGTATCCCCGCTGAAGCAAGAGTTCAATCGGTTTATTGATCCGGCTCCAGGATTTTCCCCCTTCTGATCCTCCCAGCATAATGATGGCTTTTTGGGGTTCCTTTGAAGGTTTATAGAAAAAATCAGCCCGGATACCGGTTGAACCAAATACCTTTTTATCCATCATCTTTTCCTTTCGATTTTCAAGTCACTTACCTGATTACTCAAGGGATGGAAATCCCCCAGCCGGCATTCTATCCGATCACCGTGTTGTAATACTGCCGCGCCCGGAGTCCCCGTTGAAAGGATATCTCCCGGCAGCATAGTCATGATTTGAGAGTGATAAGCGACAAGATAATCAAGTGGAAATGTCATATTGTCGATAATATTTTCAGCCTGTATTTTGCCATTGAGAATGGTTTTTACCACTAACTGGAATAAATCCTCCACTTCATCAAAAGTATAAAAAATCGGTCCAAAACTGAAAAAGGTGTCAAAACTTTTGGCCTGGGTCAGATTGCGTGGATTCCTCTTCAGAATATCTTCTGCCGTCATGTCGATTATGGTTGTGAAACCGGCGATCACCGTTTGCCAGTCTTCTCGGCGTACGTTTCGACATTTTTTTCCAAACACCAAACCCAGTTCAGCCTCACCGGTGGTTCTTTGGGAAAGCTCCGGTATTTTAATGGTTTCTTTATGCCCGATGATAGTTGTATCGGGCTTCATAAAACTGGCCGGTTCAGTATCAGGCAATTTTGCAGAGAGATCTTCGGCATGGGCTTTGTAATTCAAACCGATCCCCCAGATCTTCCGGGGATGGCGATAGAGAGGCGCATACGAGACTGATTCATCAGAAATAGATAGTTCTTTGAAATCAGTGGATAAATTATCACTATTTATTTGGAACCAATCATTAACCTCTTGTAACTTATCACTTATGAGAATGGATAACAGATCAGCAGGCCAATCTTTTTGGAACCGCTGGTTAATGAGAGGGATTGGTATATATCCATCATCCATCTTTATACAGGCAATTTCATCTCCATCCAAGTGAATTGAAGCTATTTTCATAAATTATTCCTGTCCATAATTTGCCTCACTGAGTTCTATAATAAAACTCGGATCTTGCTGTGAGCAAGAAGTAGGTTTTTTAACACGGAGCCCTTTCCTGGGATTTCCGCACTTATATCCAAACTATAACATTTATTCTTCTCAAGATGGTCGTTAATTTCCTGAGCTGGGAACACCCCAGATGATAAGAGTACCATGATCCTGAGGCGCATCATATTTACCGCTCCCAACAGCGATTTTAGTGCCATCTGGTGACCAGGCAGCACTCCAGAGCGGGGAGAAATTAGCCCTGGCTTTGGATAATAACACGCCGGAACCCGGATCCCAAATACGCAACTGGGCATCATCCCCTACTGAGGCCAGCATGCGCCCATCCGGTGACCAGGTGATTCCTCTCTCCCAGCCGCCGTGACTTTCAATAGTTCGCAGCAGGATGCTGTTCTCAACATCCCATAAGCGGATTTTGCCGTCTTGATGTGCTGATGCCAGAACACGTCCATCCGGTGACCAGGCTAGGCCGTTCACATCACTTCGAGCTTCCGTGCCAATCAGGGTGGGCAGTTGTTGACCAGTCTTTACATCCCACAGGAGGATCCTGCCATCCCACTGCCCGGCAGCGATAGTAGCTCCATCCGGTGACCAGACAACGCTGATGATCAGGGTGTTTCCCCTCCAATTTTGGCTCGTCTCTCCTGAACCAAGATTCCAGATAGTCACCCTGCCGCTTGTTGTCCCCGAAACCAACTGCTGCCCATTTGGCGACCAGGCTACACAAAAAGCTTCCCCAGCGTCCAGGACGGTCAATTCTTGATAAGAAACAGCGTCCCAAATCCGCACTGTTCCATCCCTGCTTGCAGAAGCAAATGTTTTCCCGTCAGGGGCCCAGGCAACACCCCACACAAAACTTCTGTGCCCTTCTAGAGTAGCCAATTCTGTATTTATTCGGGCATCCCAGAGTATTAACTGCTTGTACCCAGTTGAAACCAGCATTTTGCCATCGGGTGACCAGGCAATACTGTAAATTGGTCCATTCGATTCTGTATTTTCAAACTGATTGACCAGAGGATGCAGCGTCGGCAGTGGAATCGGGGTTGAGGTTGGATCTAGTTTCGCAGACTTCTGAAATGCATCTGAGCTGGTTAATAGTCGAGCAAAGAATGATCCACCTGACTTCTCTGAACCGCATCCAGTTAGCAGCAGTGCGATCGGGATCAATACCAACTCCATTCGGAAACAAATGATAGATTTCAAACTAGCCTTCCAGATCTATTTTCGTTGTCTGAGGACTGTTCATCCAATTCCGTTTGGTTAACCCTATGCTTGGGCCACAGAGAGAACACACCAGGAATATCAACGGGTTTTACTATTTCCAGTCAAGAAGATTCAATTCCTTTAACATGGAAATATCCGGAGTTATTCTTAAAAGCGCATCCTTGGATGATCTCTGTCAGGAGTAAGTTATTCACTCTGAGATCTATAATCCTCTATGATGCCCGCATCCACCCAATAGGGAAGCAGAATACCACCAGTGCGGTTGCTCAAGAAGATCAGGAATCGACCATTCGGAGAGACATTAGCATAGAGTTCATGCAGTCCGCTGTTTAAAACATCCAGGGCAACAGGTTTATCCCACCCCCCAGCTTCATTTCTGAATGTGATAAAAAGATCGGTGTAGGCAGTTCCTCCCTCTGCGTAGTCAAAGATCAGATAGCTTTCATCAGGGGCAATAAATGGCGAACCCGTATAGGAATTATCTGTATTATCAAACAACTTCATAACTTCAGCGACCGTATAAGTGTCGTTCTCCAACGCAGAAAAATATACTTTCCCGGCAGAGCCAAAATACAGATTGCCATTATCGGCCATGGAGGCCTGCCAATGGGCTCCATTACCATTCACTTCATCCGGAAGCTTTTGAGGAGATCCCCATTTACCATCAGCCCTATCAACCTGTCGGATGGTTTCAGTACTTCCTGACCAAGATAGAAACAGCAAATGAGTTCCATCAGAAGAAATAAATGGAGAGTCACCCAGTTTTATGCGGTCAAAAGGAGCCGGAGCTGGCTCTGTCCAGGCTCCATTTTCGATCTTCATGAATCGCACACCCCCGGGTTTATCCATTAAACTCCAATAGACCTCCCTGCCATCCGGAGTGAAAATGGGAGGCGCATGCATTTCCTCTTTAAAAATAGCAGGGGCAAAACGCTGGACCTGATCCGTTGGAAAATCCAGGCCAAAATAGGGCAAGGCAGCTTCCTGATCCTGAGCTTGGGTCGGGGAAGTCCCAACCGGAGAGGAGGATGGTAGCGCGCAGCCAGTGCATACAATCATACCTAAGATGAGCAAAAACCAGACCCCGCGGGTTATCTTACGATCCAGATAATTTGACATAATGTTCTCCTATTCAAATTTAAAACTATCCAAAAAATGATTGTACAACTCCCAATCCTCCCGGTCGCCGGTGTGCAGAATGCCGATCACAAACATTTGCCCCTGCTGGACAAAATAGTAGCGGTCTCCCGCATAGGATTGCTGCCCACCCGGATAATAGGAATGGACTGCCTGTAGACCAGCGATCTTCCGATCAGGACGGGGTTGATCTAGATAGAGGTTATGGTCGATCAGCCATGTTTTCAGATCAGCCCCTTCAGGGACGTGGTATTCCTCCCGATCGGTTGGGTAGCTGATCATGAAAAAAGGCCAGGAGTTATTATCTACCACCGGTCCATTGACATAGATGCTGTATCCATTGCTGTCTAGTTGAATGGCGGCGTCAGCAGGATATTGAAAATAAAAGCCCATCTTTGGATCTTGATACAGGGCCCAGCCGGGATCCAGTTCCTCCGCAGCCGGTTCTTCTTGTTCCGCAGGAGCACATTCACCCCGGAAAAATGCCCATTCATCACACTCGCTTCCATTGGGGAAAATACACAGGCCAGACTGGCTTCCATCCTCGGCCGTGCGGATTTTCAGGGTACCACCAGCTTCCTCACAATACCCAGAAGCCGGGTTGGGCAGTTTTGAGGCCGGTGTGGTCTGTTCAGGGGTTGGTGTGGCCTGACCTGAACAAGCCGCCAATAAAATAATTATGAGAAGGAACATCAATAAGAGTTTCTTTTCCATCGAGATCCTCCAGGATGAAAATTTTCTAGGTTTGATAGAACCTGTACTCCACCACAGACTCTCGTAACCTGTTTTTCGGTTGGAATGTGCCAGTGAACAAGCATGTGGCTATTCCAGCTCTTCCATCCATCTCCAAGATGGGGGAGCTGGAATTCATTTTCGATCACCGGGAGTAAAACATTCCAGGCCTCTCCAGTGCCTGAAAAAATCGATTCCTTAAGGGGATAAAAAAGAGCTTATTCTAAATTCTATCTCAAGCCTTTCTGCAGTACATCCTCCTTCGGAGGGGATTGACCTCATCCAAAAGTCTGAATCAAAAAGCCCGCCATGATCTGACAGACTTATCAGGGTGGACCGTTCGGGTTGTTCTGGATGACTCGGTTATGAAAGGACAGTCCAGAAAACAAACGCCTGACCCCGGGTAGAAACCGGGATCAGGTGTTTGTGACAAACTCGAGAATGAATTTGACAGGAAGGCGATTTAATCCTGACCATCTCCAACCAATAAGGTCGCTGCTTCTTTAAGCCTGATCACAAAGCCCAAGCTTAAGACCATCAGGCCGATCATCACCAGCAGCGGCATTGTCATTGATCCTGTATTAGGGGATTTAAACAAATCCATGCCGAAGATAAAAACAATACCCGAAATTTGCCCCATCAGCAAAAGCAGGCCGTTCGAGGTACCTTCAGGGGTGGGATGGGTAATTTCAGCAGCGTATTGAAAGCCAACCGGACCCGCGCTTAACAGGAAAAAACCAAACACAAACGCCGCAATCAGCAAAAGCCAGTAGCTTGCAGCAAAGGTGATGCCCACCAGCCCCACAGTCGCGCCCAGCAATGCTAATAATAAATATGGTGTTCTTTTGCGGTAGTGGTCCGAGAGCAAGGGAATGACAACTGCCCCGATAATGCCTCCCAGGATCATCAGACCTCCAATATTACCAGCCTCGATGATAGAGAAACCCCTGGGCCGGACAATATCCTCGATCCATGTGGTAACTGCGTTGAAAACGCCCAGCCCTACAAAAAAGACCACCAGGAGGAAAATAAAATCCCTAATCCGCAGAGAATCCTTCAGTCCATTAAATACCAGGGAGCGTTCTTCCTGGTCAGGCCGGCAGGGTGGTGTGGGTGGGCGTTCTTTGATCAAGACAAAAAACACCACAACACTGATCATTGATCCAACTCCATAGCTGAGCAGCATACCGCTGATCTGAGATTGGACCGTGAGATAAGGCGTCAGGACAAGGGCTACAATAATACCCAGGTACATGGCCAGGGATCCAAGGCCGGCAGCTGTAGCGCGCTCCCGGATCGGAAACCAGCGCGCAGCCACAGTGGTGATGGCGTTGAGGATAAAAGGCTGACCAATGGCAATCCCGATCTGGGCTAAGAGCACAAAGGTGAAATTATCTGCCAGGAGGCCCCGCAGCAAGCCGAAGATTCCTGTTAAACCGACACCGATGCCAACGGCGACTCGAATGCCGTAGGTGTCGATCACCCAGGAAGCAGGTATCGATATGACAATATAAACGATCATAAAACTCATCGATAACAGACCGATGCTGAGATCGGAGACACCATAATATTCGGCAGCAGCGCCCGTGATCGGCGCAAAGGTGATCCATAAGAGCTGGTTAACAGCAACAACTAACATAAAAACGAGCAATACCACCCAGCGGTAGCCATATATTTTAAAGTTCGTTTCTTCCATGGGGAAAAACCTCCTGGTTATCTGTACTTATATTGAAGGAATATCTTAATGCCTGTCCTTAACAACACAAGAAAGCGTCTTTGGGTGCTATCGCCCTATTATTACTCATTTTCTCGTTATTCCTTCCAGACTATTTCAGCCCAATGAACAGGATGATCCGTTGCTGATTCAGGAGGCAAGATATAAACTGGATTACGCACAACTAGTGATTGAGACAGGAAAATATGGTCGATCCGATTTTCCCCGGACATATCCGTACCGTCCGGGCCGATTTTGGATGGGTAGACGGATTCCCAGGCGTTTGTATACACGCTGGCTATCAGCTGGTAGGCTTCCTCATAATCCCGTAAGTTGAAATCCCCCAGGATAATGACGTTAATTTTATCTTTTGAATCCTTCAGGAGTGATTCAGCCCAAACAAGCATGGCTGTGTCCGAGCCATCGGGATGGACATTGTAAATCGTAAAAAGCTCTCCATCTATTTCAATTTCAGCCCTTGCAGTGCCAATTTCGTCCTGGTCGCTGAATGTGAATATCGTTTGTGGATTTTGAAGAGGGTACCTTGATAAAATCGCCGTTCCGTATGTCCCGGTGGTTGTCATCGGTCCATAATAAGAATAGTAGCCCAACTTGCCTGCGTAATACCGCACAAAATCATTATTATTCAGGGAAATCCTACTTGAATCTGATTCCTGTAAGACGAGGATATCAGGCTCAACCCGCTGGATAAGGGCCAGCTGCTTTTGATAAGATCTCTCCCCATAATCATCATTTGCCTGCTGGATGTTGTAAGTCATGGCCACAAGAGATCCCTTTCGGGGTTCAAAGATCCGGATCCTGGTGGTATACAGGGTGCTGCCCGCAGTAGCCAAAAAAACGATAGAGAGGAAAATTAGCCATCCCCAGAAAGAATCACTCTTCCTTTCCGGTTTCTTACCGATCTTGCTCAACCCTTTCCAGCCGATGAGCGTAGTGATCAGCCCGGACATCAGCAAGTAAGGCAGCCAGAATTTATTCCGGAACCAGGGACTTACCGGCTCAATATACCCCCACACATTGGTGAAAATATACATAAAGACCAAAACGACCAGAGAGAGACTCCCCAGCAGCAGGCCTGGAATAAGATCACGGGGTTTTGGATTTGCTTTGATGATCTGGTGAGAGAAGATACGCAGGTCAATAAAAATGACCGGGAAAAGCAGCAGCAATAAAATCAGAGGCAGCTGCTGGATCCAGCCAGGAGTGCCAACCACAACGGCCAGGGAATCCGGGGTCTGCGGGAAAGGAACTTGATGAGCCAGAATTGTCAAAAGCAAAGCCAGGGTGAACATTAAGTTCCAAATCAGGATTATTGTCGGTGAGATTTTACCCAACCATTCAGATTTGCCCAGAAATATACCAACCCAGGCCAGAGCCAACAGACTTACAATCATGACGGTCAGATTGTAATCAGCTTCTGTCCAGCGAGCGATAACCGACGGCGCAGAAAATGCAAACCAGGTCAGGCCAATAACCAGGAAAATCCCGGTCAGAGCCAGGGTTACAGGTTTGGTACTGGTTTGGTCTTTATCCGAGGTGTTCCAATCCAGGGAAGACAGCATAAATCCCAATATGATGCCTAATACCCAGCCGACCCAGCTCCCTTCCGCATGAAGGGAGTAATCCAAGCCGTAATTTATTGTCCTCAGAAAAGCAGAAAAACCAATCGACAGGGCAAGCCCGGCAGAAATCTCCAGGCTTTGATAACCGCTGGGATCATCATCTGATCTGGCGGTCATCAGGAAGGGAAACAGCATCAAGGCAGTGCCCGTGCCAATCCCGGATGTTAACATACGTCCCAGAGTATTTAGATAGGGTGTGAGGCCGCGAGCCAGGAAAAGCAGCCCAAATAAAATCCAGACTGTCTGAGCTGGACGTTTTTTGGGTGTAAAAAATATAAAAACTGGTGAAAAGAAGAACAGCAATCCCAGCGCTTTCTCATCCAGAGAAGTATTCATCAGATCCAGAATATAGATAGATTCGACCAGTGAACCAGCCATTTGAATCAAGAAGAGAAAGAAGATCCCAAAGGCGATCACAACTACAGTTGATTTTTTCATATCTGAATGCTCCGTTTTTGTTTGCGTTTGATAATTCTAACCCTTTTCATCTTTTCATTTGGGCATAACGGATAGAGCTCACCTGCAGCCGGGTCTTCCCGGCCTCTTCACTCCGGTCATCGGTACCATTATCCTGGTCGTGAGCGCAGCGATCCTTACCGGCTGTCAGGTGGAGCGGGGGTTAGCCTGCCCCCTCAATAATGTAAATCCTGATACAGATTATTAAATTGTTCTCTCGTGATTTTTAACATGAAAACCTCTTTTGCAGTAGGATCATGCTTGAATCCAAAACTTAATAACGCTTGTTGTCCTAGTGTATTTTCCAGAGCGACTTCATCCTTTAGAACCAGCCCTCCGATTTCATTAAAAAAATAATCCAAAAACAAAACCATTGCTTCCTTTGAATAACCCTTACTGCGATATTTATTCGCTATTTTTATATTGAAATCTGCGGTCATTGTTTCTGGAACAAGTCGATGGAAGCTAATCTCCCCGACAAAAATAAGATCCTGGTTAAGAATCAAACGGTAACTGTCGGTAGGGCTACCAGGTTCTATCATTCTTTCAAACCAAGTTTTTGCTTTTTGATCATCAAGTATGATTGGGCCACCAACTGGTTTCATAGTCTCAGGATCACTCCAAAGCCATTGGATAAACTTGATGTCATTCCATTCTGGCCTTTTGAGTTTAATCCTTCCAAACTTCAAGAGCTTGCTCCTTGCCATAACCAATAAACAAAATAACGGGGAAAACTAACAGATGATCTCAGCGGCGAGTAAACCAGCGTCCGCTGGGGCGGGTATTAGACTGCTAAAGACCGTGCCCTGATTAATGAGAATGTTA
>CAZVIH010000071.1:0-27814 GCA_964627755.1 uncultured Anaerolineales bacterium | reverse complement strand
ATTAATGCTGGCCATTGGCATTCAAAATATCCCCGAGGGCTTGGCAGTTGCAGTGGCGGCACTCAATGCTGGAATGGGGACTTATTTTTATGCTGGTTTGGTTGGAATAAGGGCAGGATTGATCGAAATTCCACTCACGATTTTGGGTGTGATCGCAGTCCAATTTATTCGCCCGCTGCTACCTTACGCAATGGGTTTTGCGGCAGGTGCCATGCTTTATGTGATCAGCGATGAAATCATTCCGGAAACCCACGGCACAGGGAATGAACGATTGGCAACGATTGGGACCATGGTTGGTGTGATGGTGATGTTATACCTGGATATATCCCTGGCATAGGTTACCCACTTTCTAAGAGACTTGGACCGAGCCCCTTAGATAATTTATTTGATGATTTCCCCTGCTCTCTGAAAATGGATCTTTCAAGAGGGATTTTTCTGTTTAAGCGTCTCGCACATAATCCTTAACAAACTTCAGAGAGTCGAGTTATCGTCCAAACCCCCAGCCAGACTAATAATTCTCGGATTCCTTTCAAGGTTGCTGATCATCCTGGGAGAAACCCCGGGAAATGAATCATTGGCAGTGTTTCTGGGCTGGTGAGGAATTAATATAAAAAATCAATTACAATTGATTATTAGTTATAAAGTATATTGAAATAGGTTTAATTGAGATAAAAGAGACAACTTATGAGCTTCGCAAAAAGAACCCAAGACCTTTCATCAGAAGGTGCCTATCAGGTTTTAGCCAAGGCCCAGGCCCTCGAAAAAGACGGCCGGGACATCATCCACCTGGAGATCGGCCAGCCGGATTTTAAAACATTTCCAAACGTGAGTCAGGCGGGCATCCAGGCGATCCGGGATGGATATACCCGCTATACACCCCCCGCGGGGATGCCAGCATTGCGTGATGTGATCGCTGAGAGTGAAGGCAAACAGCGAGGATTGGAATTCCAACCGGATCAGGTTGTTGTCAGTCCTGGTGCCAAGCCCAATCTGTTTTTCCCAACCCTGGCCCTGGTAGAAGAGGGAGATGAGGTGATTTACCCCAATCCCGGTTTCCCGAGTTACGAGGCCATGATCCGCGTGGCTGGAGGTGAACCTGTCCCGGTGCCGCTGCTGGAAGATAACCAATTCTCTTTTGATCTGGAAGCATTTGATGAGTTGATCTCAAATAAAACCCGGATGATCATCCTCAACTCCCCCGGGAATCCCACTGGAGGGATCATTCCCAAATCTGACCTGGAGCATATAGCCCGGGCAGCTATTGAACATGACTGCTGGGTGCTTTCGGATGAGATCTATACCCGGATCGTTTATGATGACCAGCAGGTGGATTCCATTATGGGATTTCCGGGGATGGCGGAAAGGACCATCATCATGGATGGTTTTTCAAAAACCTATGCCATGACCGGCTGGAGGCTGGGATATGGCATTATGCCCCGGGAGCTGGCTGTAAAAGTTGGTTTGTTGTTAATGCATTCTGTGGGATCTACAGCTCAGTTTACTCAATTTGCAGGAATTGAGGCTTTGACTGGCGATCAAGAGCAGGTCGATCTGGTAGTGGCTGAGTATAAAAAACGCAGGGACCTGATCGTGTCAGGTTTGAATCAACTGCCGGGGATCAGCTGCCTGAATCCTAAGGGCGCTTTTTATGTATTCCCAAACATCAAGGGGCTTGGAAAAACTTCCCAGGAAGCAGCCGACTGGTTTTTGGATCAGGCCGGGGTTGCGCTTTTACCTGGTTCCGCGTTTGGAAAATACGGGGAAGGCTATTTGCGCCTGTCGTATGCCAACTCCCTGGAAAATATATCACTGGCTTTGGAAAAGATGGTTGAGTCCCTTTGATTGACTGGATCAGAATTGAGCTTTACCGGCCATTCCGTTCAGTATCAGACAAATCCTGCCTGTTCATTATTCAGGGGCTCTGTGCGGGATCTGGAGTTCCAATCAGCTCCGCACGTATGCGGTAGCTTTCCGCGCCGTCTGGAAGGTGTTCCACTTTTACGACTGGATCCAAAATGCCCAGTTCGTGGGCCTGCTCCAGCGCTGCACCCCGTGTTGCCGACTCGGCGTAATCCAGGGCTTCCTGAAGATTTCTGAAACGCTCCCTCTCCTTTCCTGATTGCACATAATAGCCAACTGCCCGCAGATTTCGTGATTGAGGGATCACCCAGGCTTCCTGGTAGATGATGGCGCTTCCAGCTGCCGCGCCCACCGCATTGGCAACCTGGTAGTGAGGGGGTTCGATGTATTCAGCGTGGAGCAGCCTGGCTACTCCCGGAAGGATCAGGGAAGCAGGAGCGCCTATACCCACCAGAGGCATCTTCAGGGAGATCTCACATCCCAGATAGGGATCTTTCCCGCTGGCGTTTTCCTCAAAGAGCCACAGCCCCAGATCATCTGGGTGAGTGTAATAGGGGGCCGGGTTGAGAGTCTGGTCTGTCAGATAGGTAATGGTCTCCCTGGCAATCCTGGAAACCATCTTCTCAAGTACCCTTTCCATAAATGATTCTGAACTCATATGCAGGTGTGTGGCTATCAGCTGCGTGGCTATTTGGGCAGCTTCCTGATTCCAGGGTGTGAAATCACCCCGGACATGAAAGAGATCTGTTGGAGTGAGTGCGGCAACGCCGATAATTTCCTCCTGGATCAAGGAAGAGGCTCCGCTTTGAAGAATGTGGAATATATCAAGTTCTTCCAATAGTTTGGGCAGGCTCAGCGGACCGTCCTGCAGAAGCTCAATCGTTTTCCTTGCCCGTGGATTCGATATTGATCGGGAGGGCTTGCGGATCAAATAGAAGAACTCGATCTCCCTGGGGTTGGGTTTTCTGTGTTTGTCGGCAGCCAGTTTTCTAAGGTATCTGAGTACATCAGGAGATTGATCGGCCAGAGATGAGAGCGGCTGCACTCTTCTGGGGCCGATCTCCAGGTTATTTTCCACGTTGATCTGAATATGGCTGTCACCCCCCAAACCTATAGAATGGATTCTTGCCGCCCGGACAGCGGTCCGGTATTTACCCACAGTGGTTCCTTCTTCCCGAATTTGAACCTGTCCTCCCTCAATGAGGGCGATATCCGTTGTGGTACCTCCAATATCTATGACAAGGGCCTTGTCAACACCGGACAGGAAGCGTCCCCCAATGGCACTGGCTGCCGGACCGGAGTGCACAGTTTCAATGGGCCTGCTCTGAGCATCTTCGGCCCTGACCATGGCACCATCCCCACGGACGACCATTAAGGGAGCAGTTATCTCCAATTCCAGTAAGGATGCCTTCATGGCCTGGATGAAGCGCTGAAGATGACTAAGCAGCGAAGCGTTCAGACTGGCCGTCGTAGCTCGCTGTACTGAATCCAGGCGGACAGATAATTCATGTCCAAGCACGACTGGATGATCCACTGTCTCGGCAACTATCTTGTAAGCCAGTTCTTCATGGCTGGCATTAAAAGGGCTGAAATAACCAGAAATGGCAATTGCATCTACCTTGTCCTTGATCTCGAGGGCTGTATTCCGGATACCCTCGGTATCCAGGGGAGCCTGCTGGTTAGCGTACAGATCATGGCCTCCCTGAAAATAGTGATAACTGGCAGCTGCAAATCGAGAATCCAGCGAGAATTGTTTTATAAGGTCAGGGTCATAACCAAGCAGAAACAGGCCAACAGGTTGGCCTTTACCTTCGGCTATGGCATTTGTAGCCAGGGTTGTCGAAATCACTACCAGCTTGATTTGTGAGGGATCGCCCGGAAGCAGGGTGTTGAGAGCCGCCAGGATGCCGACAGAAAGATCTGGTTTTGTAGTTAAGGTCTTGGTGGATTGTAGAACCTTCTTTGTGCCGCGATCGATCAGTACGCCATCAGTGTATGTTCCCCCGGTATCTATGCCCAGGATATAATCCGCCATCCAGCTACTCCTCTCCGGAGCCGTTGTTCTTGTCTAATGATACTAAAATGACTCCCAATATGATCAGAACTGCACCCAGTATCTGCCAAATTCCCAAACGTTCGCCCAGAAATATTGCTGCAAGGACAGAGGCAGAAAGAATTTCAGCTGTTGAAATAATAGCGGCCACGCTAGCCGGGAGCATGGAAAGCGCCCTGGTATAGAGCCCAAAACCCAAAATAGTTGACATCAACACAAATCCCAGAACCCAGATGAGGATTCCGCTTTTTATTGGCCAGGGATCTGGATTACCTCCCTGGAATATGAAAATAGTTAAGGAACCGATAGAGAAGATATAGAAAGTAATCGTCCAGGAGCTGTAATCACCGCTTAATTTCTTTCCAAACAGCGATAATGTTCCATAGGTGATCGCTGATCCAAGACCTATCAAGATCGCTCCGGAGTCGATCTGTAAATCCCATTGGCCGATTATTCCGGCAGCCAAAACTGTTCCACCCCCAGCAGCGGCGATTGCTATCATCTTCCGCAAAGATAGTTCTTCCTTAAAAAAGATCCAGGCCATAATGGTCACAAAGACAGGGGCATTGGATTGAATAACTGTAGCCAATGATGCGCCCAACCGGAGGACAGCGATGTTCCAGAAGATATGGAAGATACCAATACTGATGACCCCCATGCCTATCAGCCAGGGGAGATCTTCTTTTTTGACCCTCAGCAGTTTTGGATTGATAACGAGCAGGCCTATAAGCAAGACCAGCGAGGAAATCAGGTCCCTCCAGAATGCCAATCCTACGGCACTTAATCCTCCCTTCTCTACGATCTTGAAGATAAAGATGCCGGAGGAACCCCAGCAAATTGATGCGAATATGACCAGCAGGATCCCAGTTATTCTTTTGTTGCTGGGAGAAGGATTTTTATCCATATTATTAATTTTCCGATTAGGGTGCCAGCTTCATACCGTCTATGTAGAATTGATGGAACAGGGTATCGGTATCCAGGTCTATTTGTTCTGCTTTTTGCGCAATACGCTCACCCAGAGCAAAACCTTCCTCGGTGAGGAACATGGCAGCGCCAAATCCTGCCCCATTGGCTGCTGTATCAACGATATCAGGGTTCACGGGAGGAATCATGCCTATTTCCAGGATGGACTGAATATCCACCTGGCCCCCAAATGAACCGGTCAGGATCACCCTGGAGAGATCAGAAGGTTCGAGATTGAGATTCGCCATCAAGACATCTACCGCTGCCCGGATGGCGCCTTTGGCTTTCTGAAGCTCCCGGATATCCAGCTGTGTCAGGTACAGGTCACGTTCGGGGGCAAGCTGTATGCGTTTGCCTCCCTGATCATCGCGGCTGATTTTTTGCAGGTATTCCAGGCAGGGCTCGGGAATCGATTTTCCATCCAGGATTTCTTTTTGCTGATCCTGATCCCCATTCCGGATCTGGTTTGCATAAGCTGCGCAATCTGGATTGATCCTTCCTGACTCCTCTATCAATCCCACTTCCCTGAAAGTTGCAATGGCTGACAGGAGACCGGATCCGGTCAATCCGACCGGTTCGGCATCGCTGATCGTAGTGAGCGAGAATTCTCCCTTATCCAAACTAACGTCTGTGATAGCCCCATCCACGGCCCGGGATCCGCAGGATATATTGACTCCTTCAAAGGCAGGGCCGGCTGCTGTAGACGCAGTCAGAATTCTGTCCCCATCTGTAACCATAACCTCCCCGTTCGTGCCCAGATCAATGGCCAGAAGGGGGCCTTCAGGCTCAATAAACCCAAAATATGCCAGGCAGGCAAGTGCATCCGAACCCACAAAACCGCCAATCAGCGGGGGCAGGGATATGTTAACATGCTCGGGAAAGATTCCATCCATCACGCCCCGGGCATCTTTAATTGCGCCAGGATCATGGGGCTGGAAAGGGATATACGCCAGTTTATCCAAGGGCAGCTCTGCTAATAAATGATGCATGGCAACGTTTCCGACGATAGTAACCTGCTGGATGCGCTGCCAGACCTTATCGCTCAAGTTGAGGGAATCTACCGCCTGGATGATGGAAGCCAGGGCCAGACGGTGAAGCCGGATTCTGTTTTGATCGTCGTCCAGGGCAGCCGCCAGACGGGAAATCACATCAGAGCCATAAACAGTTTGCTGGTTCAAACCACCACCGCCAGCAGCAACTTCGCCATTATCCAGGCAAGTTAAAAAAGCGGCTACAGTAGTAGACCCGAGATCAACTGCCAATCCCAGTGGGATAGCGGTCTCTTTTTTATAGCGGTTGCTTCCTTTAAAGATCTTATTGGAGTAAACGACGATAGGGGAGAGAACAACCCGAGTTTCACCCTGTATACGGGCCCGGCAAGCCAGGCGGTTGTTCAGAGCGATTTCACCGGAAGAAAGGTTCTTTAGTTCAATTTCATCAGGCGGCGCTGTACCCAGTTCTACAAGTACCTTGCACTTTCCGCAGGTTCCCCGCCCCGCGCAGGGCTGTTCCAGTGGAAGGCCCGTCCTGGCAACTACATCACCGAGGATTTCCCCTTCCTCCGCCTGGACTTTCTTTATTTCTGATCCATAAATCACAGTCACTTCTGGCATACTTTACCTCCGGAAAAACAATCAAATAAAATATAGGACCTATCCACTCTATCAATCCTGGATCAACTTTTTATTTTGAATGATCTCCCTGATCTTGATATAGAAATCTTCGATATGGTTCTTCATGATCTCCATTGCCAGAGATTCGTTGCCATCCCTGATTGCATCGACAAGTTTAATGTGTGAGCTCACTGCGCTGGGCAGGAAATCCAGATAGGGAAGCGCCAAAAACCACAGTCGCTTTGAAAGCCCGTATAGGCGCTGCAATGTATCTGCCAGGTAATTATTATGGGCGGCTCTAGCAATAGCCTGGTGAAATCTTTGGTCAAGCGTAAAAAGCTCTTTGGTATCCTGGGCGATCTCCTCGCAGAGAGTTTTAAGGATCACCAGGTCATCTTGACTTGCATTTCTGGTGGCCTGCTGGGCTGCTAGAGTCTCCAGGCTGAGCCGGATAGCGCTGATCTTCTCCAGGTCGCTCAAACACAGTCCGGCAACATGTAATCCGCGGGGTGGCGCTTCAACCAGGTGGTCATGGATCAGCAGGCTGAGGGCTTCCTGGATAGATGTTTGTGAGAAGCCAAGTTCATCCGCCAGGGCGGCGATATCGAGTATATCCCCTGGCGCCAATTCCAGAGATGTAATCTTATCCCAAAGTAGCTGATAAGCTTTTTCCGTTCCAACTTTGTTTAATTTCATATCATTATCCCTGCCCTTCCAGACGGGGCTTGCCAACAGCCCGGGCTTTGACACGGTAGCTGTCCATACCGTCCTGAATTACTTCAACAATAACTTCTGGGTTGTCTGCGCCAGAGCGCAGCGCGGCGCTGAGCGCATTCTCCCCGGCGATTCTTTTTGCTTTTTTCAGCGCTTCATCCAGTTCTTCGATCTCTTCCCGGTTCTCCCTGGCCTGGAGAAAGTATCCGATCACATCTATGTTTCCTGCCGAAAGGTGAGGATAGATCAGGATTTCCTCTGTTACCATCACGCTGCCAGCAACCGCGCCAGCCGCATTGGCAACCTGATAATGGGGCGGCAGTACCAGCTCCGTATCTAGAATGCTGGCAGTCCCTTCCAGCATCACTTCCGCAGGAGCGCCAATCCCAATCAGCGGCACAGTGAGATTTATGGACGTTTTGAGTTGGTTATGGCTTGGCTGGAACGTGTTGTTCAGGAACCAATTTGCAAAGGTGTGAACGGAATCGTTCTTGGCTGGGATTTCCTTCTCTGTCAGAAAATGAAGTATGGCTTTGGATATGATCTCGGCAACCCGATCCCAAAAAACCTTTTGGAATTTATCCTTGTCCCACCCCAGGTAATTGCTGAATACTGTCATCGCTGCCTGAGCAGCTTCTTCATCCCATGGGGTGTGACGGCCATCCACGTGCAGAATATCAGTGGGGGTGAACCCGGACTTACCGATGATTTCTTCCCTCCAGAGGTTGTTGATATCGATTTGGGTTGTGTCCAGCAATCCCAGGGATTTGAGCACCTCAAGGGCGGGTTTGGGTCCTGATTTCAGGATTTGCACCACCCGTTTTTCCTTGTCTGTGAGCTGAATTTGATCCGGAACTTCACGTTGTAAAAACCAGAATTCAAGCTCACGAGGATAGGGAGCTGGCCAGCCCCGTCTTGCGAGGGCTTTGAGCCGCTCCCTGACATTATTATGCTGGTGGGAGAGGAAGGCCAGGGGGACCACTCGCTCCGGCCCTAGAGATATTTCTTTGCCCCGGTTAAGGGTGATATGGCTGTCTCCGCCCAGGCCGATGGACAGCAGGTTGGCCGCCTTGACAGCGGTTTGATATCCTGAAACCGTAGCGCCAGTCTCGGATACGGTGACTTTACCGTCAGTGATCAGGGCCAGGTCAGTGGTTGTTCCGCCAATATCGATCACAAGTGCCTGATCCTTACGTGACAGGAATCGACCTCCAATGGCGCTGGCTGCTGGGCCGGAATGGATCGTTTCCACGGGAGAACGAGCAGCAAATTCATCACTCATCAGCGTGCCGTCTCCTCTAACCACCATCAGCGGAGCCTTGATCCCCCTGTTTTCCATCGCTCTGCGAACAGCAATGATAAACTCCTGCAGAACCGCCAGCAGGGAGGCATTCAATGCCGCGGTGGTTGCTCTTTCTACAGAGCCGAGCGATGTTGAAAGTTGGTGGCCGAGCACTATGGGTAATTCACAGATGCTGTTGATGGCATTCTGGGCCCGGATTTCGTGTTCAGGATTGAGAGGACTGAAATAGGATGAAACGGCGATCGCATCTACTTTGCCCTGGATTTTCTTGGTCCTTTCCAGCAGCCCCGGAAGATCCAGAGAAGCTTTTTCCTGGCCGTGGAGATCGTGACCGCCCTGAATGTAGTAATAATGGGGAGTGGCAAATCTTCTTCCCATATCAAAGGAATCGATCAGTTCTTGGTCATATCCTATCAGGAAGAGAGCTACGCGCTTGCCTTTACCTTCAGCAATGGCATTTGTTGCCAATGTGGTAGAGATCGATACCATTTGGATGGCAGCAGGATCCTCAAGTTCAATTTCCTTGATGACATTTTCGATTCCGATTGAAAAATCCCGCTTGGTTGTCAGGCTTTTATGGGCAGCAATGATCTGGTGGGTGTTGTATTCCATAAGCACGCCATCAGTGTATGTGCCGCCAGTATCAATTCCCAAGACCAGGGTTTCTGACGATTTGATTTTACTCAACTTACGACCTCGTGTTAATCAAGGGGCGTGATCGCCAAATGGCATGATCACGCCCCTTGAGTTTGCCGCATATGAATAGTTTAGCCGAACATATCCATATCAAGTTCCTGGTCCTTGTACTTCTCATCTGCCAGCTCACAGATGCGTTTTAGCTCCTTGTACATCTTTTTATCCAGGAGGGGTTCTTCTTCCCGATCGAGGATTTCCAGAACGCGCTCGTTGACGCGCTGGCGGTGGGTCTTGCTGCCGGAAGCTTCCCAGCCTTCAAAATTCTGCCGGTCAAGGAGTTTCGGCTGCCAGATTCCGTCCTTGAAACGCTCGAAGGTATGGTCGTGGGCCAGGTAGTGGCCGCCGGGACCTACCTCTTCGATCACATGGAGAGCCCTAGTGTCATCATTAACCGGGATTCCTTTCAGGATCCGTTTGACCATGTCAATGATCTCGTCAGAGGCTACCATCATTTCCGCCGAGCTTGTCAATCCCTGCTCCAGGTAGCCAACATCGTGGATCATGTTTCCGCCAATCAAGGCAGCGGTGGCAATGTTCATGGTGGCTTCCATAGCGGCCTGTTCGTCATACATCTTGGCGTCTGAACAGCCAGCGGTCTCGTATTCTGGCACACCAAGCCATTTGGTGATCTGCGTGTAAGCCGCGCTTAACAAGGCCATTTCAGGCGAGCCGTAGCTGTAGACTGCCGTGCGCATGTCCATAGCAGACATAAGACCGCCGATGATCAGTGGTGCACCCGGACGGCGCAGCTGACTGAGCACAATGCCCAGCAGGCTTTCTGTCAAGGCCTGCACTGCAGTTCCCGCCAGCGTAGCTGGTGATGTCGCTCCAGCCAGCGGGCAGGGTGTGTACACAAATGGGATGCGGTGGTCTGCGCAGAACAGAAGTTTGTCTATCACTTCTACCGAATGGCTGAGTGGGGAAACCGGTTCGATGTAAAGGGAGAAAATAGGAGTCTTCAACCATTCCTTTTCTCCGCCTACCCGAATGTAAGCCATTTCCAGCTGATCTTTCAGGCCGTCTTTGTCAACGGCAGTGATGTTGATGGGTTTGTTGGTGCCTTCCAGCATGGCTAGATACTGCCAGCGGTCATAGGTTCCAACCGCAGTGTCCTGAACAATGCCCAGAGACATATGAAAGTTCAGGTTGGGAAGGGCTTCCGCAAGGCGGGCAAAATTCTTAACGTCTTTGTACATCGCTCTGCGGCGCTCACCGGTGTAAGGATCAATGGTGAAAGGTGTGTCTGATCCGGCCCCAAAATAGATCTGGTTCTTAAAGAGTTCCATTTTGTATTTGGCCGGATCCGCGCCGTAGATGACTACTTTGCGCGGCAGGGTTGAGAGGGCGATATCCACCATTTCGGGCTGTAGTTTAACCAGGGCGCTGTCTTCCTGCACATCTTCTACAATCGCGCCGTGTTCTCCCAGTGTATCGTAACCCTCTTTGTTATACACCCGAACACCTGTCTCGGAGAGGACAGTAAGAGAAGCATAATAGATGGCTTCGATTTCTTCCTCGCTGAGCACTTCAAAAGTAGGGGTGTTATTGACAAGGTAATTTGTTTTCTTAACTTGCATTTTTTTCTCCTCTCAGCTCAGTCCGACTAATTGTTTAGCCAGTTCGGAAGAAGCGGGTGCGTTAGCGCCGTAGCCATCCGCGCCAATTCGGGTTGCGAATTCTTGGTCTACGGGGGCGCCGCCTATCATGACCTTGACCTTGTCACGCAGGCCAGCTTCCTCAATGGCCTTGATCGTGTGACCCATAGCGCGCATGGTCGTGGTTAACATGGCGGACATGCCTACGATATCTGGCTGGTGCTCTTTTATGGCTGCAATGAATTTCTCTGGAGCGGCATCAAATCCGATGTTGACGATTTCAAATCCGGCGCCTTCACACATCATGCTGACTAGATTCTTGCCAATATCGTGCAGGTCTCCTTTCACGGTACCCATAACGATCTTTCCAGCCATCTGGGCACCGCTTTCCGCCAGTAAGGGGCGGAGCAGGCTCATGCCTGAGGCCATCGATTCGGCTGACATAAGTACTTCAGGAACGAACATGTCGCCAGCTTTAAAACGAACCCCAACTTCATCCATCCCAACGATCAAGCCGTTGTCGAGTAAATCCTGGGGAGAGACACCTTCATCAAGACCCTGCTGGGTGAGGGAGGCGCTGGCGGTGCTGTCGCCTTCCAGGATTGCAGTAGATAGTTGTGCAAATAATTTTTCACTCATTTTAGGATTCTCCTTATTTGTCTTCCTGCTGCTTCACCCATTCTTCTGCTTCTTCCAATACCTTATCGATCAACTTTTCGGTCTCGGGTTTCAGGGGTACTGGTTCATGTTCAGCCAGGATTTTCTGTACTCTTGCAACCGTGCGTTCTTTGAAGGATTTGCCGCCCATTAGAACCCAATCTTCATAGGAGGTCCTGTCTACCAGGTTGGGCAGCCAATATTCAGATTTGTAATAGCGCATGGTGTGCTCGTCTTTCAAATAGTGTCCGTTGGGACCCACACGATTGATAACATCTACCGCGAGTGTATCTTTGTTGACCTCTATGCCGCGGGTGATGCGGCGGGCATAGCCGATAGCTTCGTCCATGGCGGCCAATTGGAAGACAGATCCGGTCATGCCGCTTTCAGTGTAGCCCACATCATGGCAAAGGTCGCCGCCGGTCAGGGCGGAGAAGAAGACAGATAGAGAGCCTTCAGTAATGGCCTGTTCGTCAAATGTCTTTGAATCAGTGCATCCGCCAGTTTGCCAGAGGGGCAGACCTGCGAAGTGGGCCAGTTCGGTGATGCCAGCCATCATAAGGGACAGCTCCGGCGCACCGTAGCTGAGGATCATAGCGCTCATGTCCATCACGGAAAGCACGCCGCCCATGATGAAGGGCAATCCCGGCTGGATATTCTGAGCGATAGTGAGCCCCATCCAGGATTCGGCCGCTGCCTGGATAATGATCCCTGCGGGAGTGACCGGGGCTGTGCCTCCAGCCAGGGGGCAGGGAGTGAAGATCAGGGGAATGCGCTTCTCGGCCGCAAAGACAAGCTTGTTCAAGGAGTCTGTAGTTGAGATCAGGGGAGAAAGCGGCTCGCAGTAGTGAATGTAGGTAGGGCGTTTCTCAAAAGCGTCCTGTCCCCCGGCTTCTTCAACCGCGATGCGGTGGATGGCATTGGAATCATAATAGTCAAATGACCAGGCCACGATTGGTTTCGTGGTTTGACGGAACATTTCCGCGAATTCGTACAGGGCGCTGAGATCATAAGGAACATTGTCCACCGATCCCAGGGATTCGCAGAAATCAATATTGGGAAGGGAATCGACTACCTTGGCTACGTAGGGCACATCTTTCAACTGGTAGGGATGCCGTTCCATTGTCTCGACATCTATGAAGTTCACACAGGTTGGTCCAGGACCAAAATGGGCTCTCCCAGGGCCGATGTGAATATCATGATCGGGGTTGCCGTCGCGTGCATAGACGGTAAAACTGCGGGGCGCTTTGGCCAGGGCATCCTTGACCAGATGGGAGGGCAGCCTGACACGGTCTCCATCTACCCATGCGCCAGCTTCTTTCAGGACTTCTCTGGCGCGTTCGTGTTTCACCTCCAGGCCGACATATTCCAGGACATGGAGTACGCCGTCAAACAATTCCTGGAGCTGATCATCAGATAACATCCGGAAACGAACTCCGGAATTAGCTCGGTAATTTGTTCTCATACTTTTGCTCCTTGCGGTTTAATACCTGATTTAGCCTGCAAATTGTTTGGCCATTTCGGATGCTGAAGCGGCGTTGGCAGCGTAACCGTCAGCACCGATCTGGTTCGCAAAATCCTGGGTGACCGGGGCGCCGCCAATCATGATTTTGACTGTATCACGGACTCCAGCCTCTTCCAGGGCTTTGATGGTGCGCTCCATCGAGCGCATGGTGGTGGTTAGGAGGGCAGACATTCCCAGTATATTGGGTTTGTGCTCCTTGACAGCGTTAACGAAGGTGTCCGGTTCAACATCCTTGCCGAGATCGACGATCTCAAAACCGGCACCTTCACACATCATACTGACCAGGTTCTTGCCGATGTCGTGCAGGTCGCCCTTGACAGTGCCCAGCACGACCTTTCCGGCGGTTTCAGCGCCAGATTCTACCAAGAGGGGCCTGACAATATCCATGGATTCCTGCATGGCTTTGGCAGACCGGAGGACTTCGGGAACGAACATATTGCCGGCTTTGAATTCCACGCCAACGTGGTCCATCCCAAGCATCAGTCCGTTGTTGAGGATCTCCTCAGCACTCAATCCCTCTTCAAGAGCCTGATTGGTAATATTCACCATGTCTGCGAAATTTCCCTCGATGACCATGGTGGATATAGTGGATAGAATTTCACTCATTTTTAGTAACCTCCTTAAACTTCTTAGCTGGATGAATTAAGATTCCTTACAGGTAATTCTTTATAGTCTTATGAAAGTCCCGAATATGTTTGGCGATTTTCTCTACAGCCAGGTCCTGGTCTTTATTTGCGATAGCCTGGTAAATATCACAGTGTGCCTTGACGTCAATTTCCTCCGCTGCTGCCTGCGGCAGTGCCAGATACCAGATCCGCAGGGAAAGGTTGTAGTAGTATTCCAGGTTGGAAATCAGGAAGCGGTTGTGCGTGGCTTCCCTGACCAATCCATGGAATTTTCCGTCCAGGACGATCATCTCTTGCTTTGAACTGGTGGTAGTCTCCAAATACTGGTTGGCAAGGCTTTCCAGCCGCTGGAGTTGATTTTCATTGATTCGCTGACATGCCAGTCTGACAGCCAGCGATTCCAACTCGACACGGACCTCAAAGATTTGCGAGAGGTCTGTGATAGCAAGCTCGGCCACAAAATTTCCCCGGCGGGGCTTGACGACTACCAGATCATCCGACTGGAGCTTTTTCAGTGCTTCCCGGATCGGGGTTCTGCCAAATCCGAGCGTCTCCATCAACTTGGATTCGTCAATCACTGACCCGGGCTTAAGCTCGGTTCTAATGATCCTTTTTTTGATTTCCTGGTAGGCTTGCTCTGCGTTGGTTTGACTCATAGTTGTCCTAAGATTCCTTTTTGCGCGCCCGGAAGGAATTGATCCAATTCATTCCGAAATCATCCCTTCCCATGACCAGGTCAGCGGCCTGGATCGCCAGGGTGACTTCTTCTTCCAGGGGATTGGTAATAGGGCAGGTCAATCCCGCCAGAATGGACATGGCAATGAATGTGGCGTTGATGGGGGCGCGGTCGGGCAGACCAAAGGAGATATTGCTAGCTCCCATAGTGATGTTTACGCCAAATTCCTGAACTACCAGGCGAATGGTGTCTATGGCTATCTTTCCAGCGGTGTGATCGGATCCCATGGTCAGGGCCAGGGGATCAATGATCAGCCGATCAGCTGGGATGCCCAGCTTTTCTGCTCTTTCAATCATCTTTGCGGCAACATTAAACCGGTCTTCTGCTGTGGGTGGGATGCCGTCATCATCCATGCAAAGGGCGATGACCGAGGCATCGTATTCCTTTACCAGTGGCAACACGCTTTCCAGGCGTTCTTCTTCGCCATTTACCGAGTTGATCAGGGCTTTGCCCTTGTAAATGGACAATGCCGTTTCGAGTGCTGTATTATCTGCAGTGTCAATGCAGAGGGGAGCGTCTGTGACCTCCATGACAGCGTGCATCATGTCCCTTAGAATGGGTTCTTCATCAGCTCCAGGGACACCGGCGTTGACGTCAATGATCCCGGCGCCAGCCTCGACCTGGGCAATGGCGTCCGTTTTTACAATATCAAACTTCCCTTCCTTGAGCTCCAACAGCAGGGCTTTCCTGCCGGTGGGATTGATCCTTTCGCCAATGATGACGGTCGGGTTGGATCGGTGGATCTCGACGCTGCTGGTTTCTGAGCTTATTATGGTTGTTAGGTTCTCTGACATGGTCTCTCCTTGCAAATCTCTATCTGTGACCTACTCTTTATCTATAGTATATTACAAATATATCAGATAAGGAGTTTCGGGGAGAAAACAGCGATGTATGTAACATGAAGTGGTGATTTTTATCGCCCTGAAACTCGTTTACTGGAGCTTTTTTCCCAGGTACTCTTGGATCTGTTTGTTGATGGTTCGATCTAGGTCGGGTTCAAGATAGCTTTCCAGCAGTTCCTTCCAGCGGATGGTGCTGCGGGCTGAGGCGTCTTGCTGCTCTCCCTCCCACCAGGCTTCCATTCCGCTCCGATCACCAATGGCCGGCATCCAGAATTCTGTTCGGCAGCGTTCAATTGTTTGCGGTTCTCCCAGATAATGCCCGTCATGGCCGACATTCTTGATAACGTCTACGGCCAGGGTTTCCGGGGTGATTTCCATGCCATTCCAAAAATGCCTTAACATCCCGCATAACTCATCATCCATGACGAATTTTTCATAGGAGAATGCCAGGTAGGAGCTTAGAATACCGGCGGCATGGAGCACAAAATCAATCCCGCTGTTGATCGTGGTGTAAAGGCTGAACATGGATTCATATCCCGCCTGGGCATCCATGGTGCTGGAATCTGTCAGGGCTCCTCCTGCCCTGGAAGCCAGCCCATATTTCCTGGCAAGCTGGCCATGGGCGGTTATGCAAAGGGATAGCTCCGGGCTGCCTATGGCAAGCCCCCCGGTTTTCATATCAATATTTGTTGAAGTGGAACCATAGATGACCGGCAGGCCTGGATTGACAAGCTGCGTGAGAACGATGCCCGAGAGAAGCTCTGCATTTTGCTGGGCTAATAATCCGGCCAGGGTGATGGGGCCGGTAGAGCCAGCCATGATCAAGCTGGCAATCACAACAGGTTGATTGGCCCTGGAATACACAAGCAGCGCGTCAAGCATGTCAGTGCCGTAGCTCAGGGGGCTGAGTGGGTTGATCAAGCCGGTGGTGAAATGTCCGGAAGCCTGATCGCCAAAGAGGATTTTGATGAGATCCATGGTGTACTGGGCCCCTTCCAGCCCATCGGTGCTTCCGATGAAAGCTTTATCTGAAAGGCGGATGTTGGCTTCCACCATACGCAGATTGGCAGTTTCAGCGGGTACATCCTGGGGTTCAACCATCAGATGGCCGCTCATATCCTGATTGGGCAGCATGTGGGCTAATCGAACCAGGTTTTCGTAATCATCGAACGTGGGATCGCGCTTGCCGAGAACTGGATCGATCAAAAAGGGCGCACCGTATCCCGGTGTAAACACAGGGGATCCATCACCAATCACGACATTATGCTCTGGGTTCCTTGCTTTTAACATGAATTGGGATGGAATATCCTTGATCAGGTCGAGGATTTGTTTTTCTTCCAGGAATACCAGCTGACCATCAACCCTGTATCCGTGTTTTTTGAATATGTCTAAAGCCTCTGGATGGGGGAAGCGGACCCCGATATCTTGGAGGATTTCCATGGTGGCTTGATGGATTTTTTCCAGGTCAGAAGCTGAGAGGAGGTCAAGGAGCTGCATGTAAAATTAATCTCCTTATTAAATAAGTGGTTTGGTGAGGAGTCAGTGAGTAGATGATGAGTGATTCTGAATTAGGATAAACTCTTCAGCAATACAACCGGGAAAGAACCACTCCTTCTTTGAGGGTCAGGATCTTCCCCGATCGATCGCAGTATATTACGTTTTCTTAAAAACACTCTTGATTTTTGCTACTGCCCAAAAGTAAAATCCGCTGAAGCCTGATGGATAATAAATCATGATCATTACCATCAGAACACCATAAATCACCAGGTGAAGACCCGGGAGGCTGGACAAATTGGACCGCAGGTATTCAATAAAGAACACAAAGGGGAAAGCGATGGTAATGCCGCCCCACAGGCTGCCCCTGCCGCCAATATAGGCGATTGCCAGTACTTCAACGGTTTTGGATGTATGCATCAGAGTGGATGGGGTTAGCGATCCGAAAAAGTGGGCGTAAAAACCGCCTAGCAGACCTGCAAAAAAGGCTGAGAGGGTGAAGTTAAAGACAAGATACTTTGTGGGATTAATCCCCGAAGCCCTGGCTGCGTCTGGATTCTGCCCGATGGCTTTAAATGCCAGCCCAATATTTGACCCCACAACTAGTTTCAGGGTTATGTAAATAAATATCATCATTGCCAGAACAATATAGAAGTAAGGCAAGTTGTTTGGAGTATCAATAAACTTAACGGGGTTCATTCCCAGCGGACCCCGGGTCAAGTCTGTCAGGTTGTTTACCAGGCCCATCAAGGCGATGCCTACAAACCAGGCCATTACTGCAGCAAAAATGCCCCGCAGTCTTAGTGTAAGAATACCCAGTACAAAACCGAGCAATCCTGCCATTAAGGCGCCCAGCCAGATGGTCAACCAGGGACTCAAACCCGGCGCGTAGAGCAGAAATGGAGTGGTGTTGGCGAAAATTCCCGAGGTATAGGCCCCCAGTCCCAGCAGGGCAGCGAAACCAAAGTTAACGATGTTGATGTAGCCGGCAGTGAAGTCGAATGCTACCGATTGTGCAGCAAGGAATGCGCCCATGATCAACCAGCGGACGATGTATTCCTCAGAGAAGGGATAAAAGTTTGGCAATAACGCCAGGATGATCAACAATACAAAACCCAGCGGGGAGAAGCCGATTTTATTGAGCAGGGAGACAAATTTCTGCCAGATTGTCACATTTTCTTCGATATTTGCAGTTGAGTTCATAGATTCATCTCCTCAGTTATTGTTCCTGAATGCCCTTAACTTCGCTACCGAAGATACCGGAGGGAGCCATAATCAGCACCAGGATCATGACAACAGTGGGTACTACCGATTGCCAGGAGAGACCGATAAATAGCTGGGTGCCAGATTGAAGCAGGGCAACAATAAAACCGCCCACAATGGCTCCAGCAATATTGCCCAGTCCGACCAACATGACCACATACCATGAGAAATACAACGGTGTAAGACCGACTGTTGGATAAGCCTGGAACATGAACAGCAGCGAGGCTCCGGAGATAGCTGCCATGGCTGTTGCCAGCGAAAATGTCAGGGTCTGGATATAGTCCAGATTAATACCGACTAACTGGGCGCCAGTTTCATCCTGGGATACCGCCCGAATTGCACGCCCGGTTTTAGTCCGCCGCAGGAAAAACCACAGGATTCCAATTGTAACCAGGGCGATGGCGGCAGCTACGATGCGGTCGACTGCGATGAAGGCTCCCATCACTTCGATTGACGGGACATCGAAGTAGCGCGGGATGCCCCTGAAGTTGGGTCCCAAAGCCAGAGTGGTTCCGTTGGTGAGAATAAATGATAAGCCCACTGTAAGAAGGAAAGCATTCATGATCCAGCCCTCCTTGGTACGGTGTCGCAGCGGGGCAAAAACGATCTTCTCTATGATTACACCCAGTACACATCCCGCCAGACCGGCAGCGATGATCGCAATGAATGGCCCCAGATAGAGCAGGAATTTGCTCCCGCTGGCCAGAAAGGTCTTATTGACGGGAGTAAAGACAAAGTATGCGACATAAGCTCCTACCATAAAGGATTCGCCGTGGGCGAAGTGGGGTATATTCATCACGCCGAAAACCAGAGCGAGGCCTGTAGCCAGCAAAGCCCACATCCCTCCTGTGACGATAACATTGAAGAGCTGGGGTGCGCCTCCATTGATGCCAATTAGGATAAATAATGCGATAGAGAAAATGGACACTACCACAACCGGTAAATTGTCTTTGATCCGGGTTATTAAATCCATATTTGTAATTGGTCCCACAGATGTTTTTTTTGCCATATCTAATCTCCTTAGCTTGTACTGTGAAAAAGATCAGCAGTATCGGCTCTGGACAGCTGCTTAAATGCCCATATATGCATTCTGGACATGTTCATTTGCTTTCATTTCCCGACTCGGTCCGCTCATAACGATCTTGCCCTGTTCCAGGATATAAGCCCGATCAGTGATATCCAGTGTAGCGTTGACATTTTGCTCCACAAGCAGGATGGTTACACCTTTTTTATGTAGTTCAAGAAGAGCGCTGAATACGTCATATGTCAGGTTGGGCTGCAGTCCCAGGGAAGGTTCGTCTACTAACATCATGGTGGGGTTGGACATCATGCCCCGGGCTATGGCGAGCATTTTCCGCTCACCCCCGCTCATTGTTCCTGCCAGCTGTTTATTTCTCTCTTTCAAGCGGGGGAATAATTCAAAAATATAATCCAGGGTTTCCAGTTGGGTTTCCCGTTCTTTGACAGCATAGGCACCCATCATTAAATTTTCCTGGACAGACATGTCCGTGAATAAATTTAAGGCTTCTGAGACATAGCTGATTCCCATCCGGCTGATAAGGTGAGGAGACTTGTAAGTAATAGACTCACCATTAAACAGAATATCTCCGCCCATGGGTTTTATCAGTCCCGTAATCGTGCGCAAGGTGGTGGACTTTCCGGCGCCATTCGGTCCTATTAGGGCTACGAATTCCCCCTTCTCAACTGTGAAAGAGACTTGCCACAGGACCTGAAGAAAATCGTATCCCGAGTCCAGATTCTTAAGCTCTAGCATCAGGGACCTCCTTTTCTCCTAAATAAGCTTCGATGACTTTGGGGTTTTTGAGTACCTCGTCTGCAGTACCTCTGGCGATTTCTGAACCATATTCAATTACCATCACCTCATCACAAATACCTTTGATCACTCGCATGATGTGTTCTATGGCAATAATGGTCACGCCATTATTGCGAATACGCTTGATGAGAGCCATCATTGAATCAAGCTCTCCGGGGGTTAATCCGGAAGCAAGCTCGTCCAACAGCAGCAGTTTTGGCTGGCAGGAGATAGCGCGGGCCAAATCTATTCGTTTCAGCTGGACCGCGTTTAATTGCGAGGCTGGAGTGTCTATTGGTAGATTAAATTCAACAAAGTCCAGGGCTTCGCGAGCCCGGATATCTGCGGATTTCAATCCCCGTGCAGAGGGACCAAAAACAGCGCCAACTTTGACATTTTCGAGTACTGTGAGCTTCGGAAAAGGTCTGGGGATCTGAAATGTCCTGGCCAATCCCCGTTTGCACATCGCTTCTGCTGGCAGTCCGGTGGTCTCTTCCCCTCTGAAGGCAACTGTTCCGCTGGAGGGTGGGAATTTGCCGGCAATAGAATTTAAAAAGGTGGTTTTCCCGGCTCCGTTGGGGCCGATCAACCCAAAGATTGCTCCCTCTTCGATTTGCATGGATACCTGATTTACAGCAGTCAATCCACCAAATCTCTTGGTCACCTCTTTTGTGTCTAAAATCATGTTGTCTTTCCTCTCTAAAACAAGGGGTGGCGGGATTAAACCGCACCACCCCTTGAAAATCATCCGGGATTGTTTACCTGTTAGGGAACCATCAAATCTTGTACTGCACCTTCAACCGGATAAATCGGTTTGCCGAGGCATTTGCCATCGACATACTCATACTGAAGCACTGGGAATGTGTAGTAGCCAGGGCCGACGACTGGATCGGGGATGGTTTCCGGAGTATAGAGGTACTCCACCATCACAATGCCATCAGTCATGCTCCAATCACCAGTCCAGATATCCTCTTCCACAAACTGCTGAATGAGTTCACTGGAAAGCATTTCGTGCTCATCATATACTGCCTGAAGGATTTCCAGCAGCATCTTGGTGCCGTCGTGGGCTAAACCAGCGGAGGAGGTGCTGGGGATGAGGTTGTAGCGATCCTCAAATTCCTCGGCAAATGCAAATCCTTCCTCACCAGACCAACCAGCGATCTGATCCATGACCATTGAGGCAGAAGAACCGGTCAGGCTACAGAAGTCTACCCAACCCAGACCATCAGCGATGATCAGGCTTTCGAGACCAATTTCGTCAGCCTGTTTGATGAGGGAGGTAATCTGGGGAGGAGAAGTGCTGGTGCCGGCCAGAACTGCCGGGTTCAGGTCCTTCACCTGGTTCAGGTAAGCGGTATATTCGGTCTGCTCAAGCGGGAAGTACTCTTCAGAAACGATTTCCCAGCCAGCTGCCTCAAAAAGGTCCATCACACCAGCGGCGAAGCTGCGGCCCCAGTCGGTGTCCTCACCGTAGATGGCAACAGTTTTAGCTTCGGGCGAGTATACACCCTGATCAATGTAGTATTGCAAGGCATCAACGTACTTGTTGCCAAGTTTCGCGGGTGTGGGCCAGCCTTTGGTGGACCAGTAGCCGTATTTCGCGGGATCGGATGCAAAAGTCTCATTCACTTTTTCGGTGGCACCAAAACCGAAGATGTGCGGGATCTGGTGCTTGGCTGTCACTTCCATGACAGCAACAGCAACGGAGCTGTGCCAGTTAAGAGCACCAGCCTGGATGCCGTCCTGGACCACGGCCTGCTCATAAGCCTGGGAGGCTTTGGCAGGATCGGACTGGGAGTCGATCCAGACGGGTTCGATGGTGTAGTTGCCAATCCGGTAGCTGAACTCTTCCAGTGCCATGGTGGCGCCGCCCTTGAACTGCTTTCCGGTCTGGGCGCTGGGACCACTGTAAGGTCCTAAGAAGCCAACTTTAAAAACTTCAGCTTCTTTGGCGACCTCAACGACTTCAGTGACCGTCTCGCCTTCTTTCTCGACTACTACTGTTTCAACGATGACTTCGGGCTGACAAGCTGTGAGCACGAGGGCCATCGTTAATAAAACAGCGACGATCAAGAAAACTTTAAATTTTTTGAATTTCATACAGAAATCCTCCTTAAAAAGGTTGCTAAGTAATGCTTTGTAGAGTAAGAGATTGGAATTATATTTTCTTGTGTTGTGCACCTCCTTAGGGTCTTTGCTCTCACTTGTAAGAAAATCGGATCATGCACCGATGTGGTAAACGAAGAGAGGGGCTCATTTTCTGCTGTTTCAATCTGGACAGGAAAATGCCTGCAGCTGAAAAACTATCTGAGGTGGGGATATTCTTTGGCAGATTGAAGTTCCTTTATCTAATATATTCGTAATATATCAAGAAGAATAAAATGAGTTATTTGCTGACTCTGCAGCATTGGGTTCTTATCGATTTCTTTTGATTCTCAACAAATTGATTTTACTTGAAGTTATTATATTATAGGGGAAAATAATTTGCTTACATATGACAAGTGTCACATTTTACTCCAACTTCCCGTTTTTTCATTATTTCCTTTTGTGCTTCAAGCCCTTCCATCTGTTCCTAACCTGGTGAGATTGCTTGAGAGATACCGCTGAAAGCCCATCTCCGTTAGGTTGATCTCGGGGAGCACGACTGAAACATGGTCAAATCAGATTCCCAAAGCTTCTGCCATGGCTTTGATATGCTCCGGAGTGCTGCCGCAGCAGCCGCCGATCAGCCTGGCTCCCTCATTCCAGACTGCGACCGCATAGTCTGCCATGACCTCAGGCGAACCATTATAAACCACTTCTGTGCCTACCATTTCGGGGATGCCTGCATTGGCTTTGGCGATCAGCGGGAGTTCAGGATTGGTTGTTTGAATGGCCTGGATGGCCTTGATCAATTCATCTGAACCGTTTCCGCAATTGGCTCCAATCAGCTGGACTTCTTCCAGATGAAGGACTTTAGAGGCCTGTTCAGGACTGATGCCCATCATGGTCCGCCCATGAGAATCAAAGGACATAGTAGCCGCAATAGGCAGATCGCTGACTGACCTAACGCCAGCGATAGCGGCTTTAACTTCTTCCAGATCGCTCATGGTTTCGATCCAAAACAGGTCCACTCCGCCCGCTGCCAAACCTGCAGCCTGATCCGCGAATGATTGGCGGGCATCTTCCAGGCTTAAAGTGCCCAGCGGTTCGAGGAGCTGACCGGATGGGCCAATTGATCCTGCTACCACAACAGTGTGATCAGCTTGATCGGCTTCCTGACGGGCATTGATGGCAGCCGCTTTATTCAACTCGAAGACCCGGTCCTGAAGGCCGTGGGATCCGAGCCGAACTACGGACCCTCCAAAAGTGTTGGTCAGGATCACTTGGGAACCGGCTTCGATATATGCGCGGTGGATTTTTCTCACTCTATCGGGATGGAGAACATTCCATTCTTCCGGGGAATTACCTGATTCCAGGCCGGCTGCAAACAACATGGTTCCCATAGCGCCATCTAAAAGGATCGGTTTTCCTGATTGAAGTAATGTGGCCAAGTTGTTCATAAGTGCTCCCGATTGCTAGATCTGTTTTTAGTATTTAATTATAAACCATCACCGGGACACTTATTACTGAGAAGGGGTTGAACCTGTATGATCCTATAAAAAGTAGTATGGAGAAATCTTCTTATCAAACCAGAAATTTGTATTGATAGAACGCACCATCGAATCAGATCCGCAATAAAAGAAATCCAATGACCAACGTCTTCATTTTCTGCTCCCGCAAGGACATCGCTTTCACCCTGCTGCTGCCCGTAGCCCTGTTCAAAAACGGGCTAAAGCTGTTCGATTTGAAATCCTGCTCGGGCTAACAGCCGGGGCAGGCCGCGGATGAACTCGCGGTTCTTATCCCGCTCTTCCTCGGGCAGCTCCTCCCAGGGCAGCAGGCTGGGGTTGGTTTTTATATTTGCATCTTTCGTGGGGCCGTATCGCCAGCCTTCATCTTTTTTCTCCCGGCACCAGTGTGTGTGTTCCATCTCAGCCATCAGGGCTATATCATCCGCGCCACCCTCATATTCCAGGAAGGTTAACTTCTCTGCATCCCAATCCTGCAGGGGGGCGATCCGGTAACCTGTGGCAGCCAGCATTAACGGGATGCGGTCTGCCTGACGGCGGTTCTTCTCTTTTAAATATTCTGACAGCTGCTCCCAGGGAACGAGGGCATCATCCCCTGCATCACCTTTACTGTTTTCCAGATAAACACCATGAAGGTTGCGGGCAAGCAATTCATGGGTTCCGCGCTGGAGGAGTTCTGCGGTGCAGGTCTGATCCAGCAGGTCAAAAATCTGCAGATTGCTGAATCCATCATCTTCTGCCTGATCATTCCCGATCAGCAGAGCCGGGCCGCCGCTCTCTGCCATGCGCATCACTATGGGAACCTGATACTTTCGCAGCTTGTTATTTAACCTGAGTCCGGTTTGCAGGCTCAAGGTTTCATCATCCAGGCAGATATAAACCCTGTCTAAGAGGCAGTGGTTACCTTCCAGAAAAAGATCCGCCACTCTTTCGAAACCACCCGTTTTTATATCTAAATTCAGGGGGTTAAGATCAGCCAGTCTTTCCAGGGGTGGGTGCTGGATTAAGAGCGCAGCCAACTTATCAACCGCGTGAAGATCAATCAGGGAGATATTCATTCTCTTGTCAGAATCTGGATTGAGGAGCTGCCACCCCCGGGCGGCTTCCAGGACCACTCGTTGGCCCATCTTTCCAAGTCCAATGATCAGGATCCGGGGGGAGTGATCAGTATCGCTCTCAGTCCAGGGTGGGTTAGCCTGCACCATCAAATGGGCCCCGCGGTCGAAGATGTTGAAGAGCTCCAGCCGGAAACGCGAATTCTGGTGCGTCTGGAGTTCTTTTTCCCGCAGTAAACGCCACAGATGAGAATCAAAGATATGGATGATGCAGACCAGACAGCCGTCCTTCCGGGTTCGTGTAATCCTCTCCGCGATGACGGCAACCTCGGCATTTTTGCCGTCATCGCCGACCACTGCGATCAGGCAGCTGGCCTGGTTGAGTTTGACCTTTTTCAGAAGTTCGGGATCTGCAGCGTCACCATGCAGCACTATCGCCCCTGCGGATCGAATATTCCCGATCCAATCATTGCCTTCATCCATCTCTATCACTACTACCGGCGTTCTCTGCTGGAGAAATTGATTGGCCAGCCGGTAACCTTTTCTACCTAGGCCGCAGATGATGACATGATCCCGGTTGAACCACAGCCGGACCCGATCAGTCTGCTGAATGAATAGGGTAGTAAAAGCCAGGAAAGCGGTATAGGCAGTGACCGCCGGGACCAAAAAACGGGCAACCTGCAGCTCCCAGCTGATGGGAGGGGGAACAGCGCCGGAATTTAAAGAAATTAATCCTAACGTTAGATAGAGATTATCAAAGATTGTTCTGCCGGATTCAGTAAATTGACCATTTTTCCAGAAACCAATATATCCCAGAACCAGGGAGGCAATTCCGAGGAGTATGATGATAAACCAGCTGTAGTCCGCCCACAGGTTTCGTAATATTTTTCCTCGACGCATTGATTTCTCCATCTAGGTATCGTTATTCTTGTTTGCTAAAAAAGATGCTGATTATTCAGTCCTTATAGGATTCGGGCAGTCTCCTGGCAAGTATTGGCTTGCTGCGCGGAGAAGAACCATCTCTCTTTTTCTCATATACCGCCATACCGATCATTTTCAGCAGAGCAGGGATGTTCCGGATCGTATCACGGTCAAGGTTTTTGATCTCCTCGCTGAGTTCATCATAAGGCACAAGGTAGGGGCTGATCTTATTCTCATTATCCTTGACTTCACCATAGGTCCACCCATATCCTATACGTTCGCGAATCCATTCATCATGTTCGAAGATCGATAATGTCTCCACTATGTCAGCAGGTATTTCTGTTATCACCTGGCCATCGGATCCTTCTGGAAGTATTTCCCATCCCATGAGATCCAGCTTCTTGGCAATACTGCGGGCTTGCCGCAAATTGGAATATTTTAAAGAATCAGGCAGATCAGAGAATTGAGGATAGGCAAGAGGTTTGTCAGGATGGCGTTCAAGTTGTCTTTCATTATACAGATCGTGAATGGCAACAGCTAACTTTTCCAGATTGCCCAGCAATTGGCGCGGGGCGATGTCAGACTCCTGACCGATCAGGCCGAAGGTAGGAGCTAGGGCTCTTCTCATCTCACATTTTACAGAGAAACCATCCCTAAAAAGAGCGTCCATAACAAGTAATTTTGAGAGAATGGCTTCCTTATCAATAGAAAATTGTTCCGGAAGGGCAGTATCCTTATCTATATAGGTCATTTCCAGGTGTTTATCGGTGATCAATACGGAGGCTTCTTCCGCCAGATTGCGCTTTTTATCCAAAATCCCGTAGGGTGTTCGGTTCCACTCTTGCAGTTCATCACACAGGATCAGAAGATATGCGATCGGATGCTCCTGTGGTGAAAGAGGACCCTTGTTAAAGGGAGGTTTCAGAATTACATTTTTATAGTAGTTGTGGAGCAAGATCGCGCTGGCGCTATCCAGGATTGGATAAAAGAAATATTCTGGTTTATAGTTACAGCTTTGAATGAGGAAACCGTACCATCTCAGGACAATGATGGCGCTGTAATATCCATGATCGATAAAACCATGTTCTGCCATAATTTCCGGGAATCTATCCAGTGCGGTTTTGACTGTCTTCAAGTCAACTCCCAGAGAGAGATGCAGCTTGTGAGCCAGCAGATCATTTGGGTTCAGTAAATCCACATAGGCACAGCTTGGGTGTTTATCATAATATGATCTAATGAAGTCCTGTTTAGGGAGGATTTCCGCGATCGTATTAAACTCCTCAAAATTGTCAAACTCAAGGTGGGTTTTCACCTGGCCCTGTTGATCTACTTCAGTAGCAAAACTTATAAACTTATTGATCTGTTTTCCGATGATCTCTACCGGATACCCGACATCGTGAAACAGGGAAGCGATCCCCCAGCGATAGAAAAACTCTTCGTGTTTTGTGTCGTATGAAAAAGGGTAGTAAGCCTTGTCCAAATTGACTGCGTTAAAAGCTGTCCGGAAATTTTGGTTTTGGGAATAGACGCACAGCCCAAGGATGAAGACGTTAACGGAATGGACGTAATGATCCCGCTGTTTGTCGATCAGGGTGGAGGCTCTTTCCTCATAACTTAGAAGTACATCCAGCAAATCGATGAATGGATTGCTCTCACCCTTCAGGGTGATCCGATAACTATCAAAAAAAGATCTATAAACCGCAAAAGCGGATTCTTTGGTTTCATCCTCTAAAAATTCCAGGACCGCCTGGTGGAGATAGGCTTTATAACTATGGCCCCGAGATATATCCTCAAATACTTCCAGTTCATCGAAAAAATGATTTGAGTATTTGGATAGATCGCTCATACAGTGCCTGCCTTTTAATTTTCACTTTAGATACAAATTAGAGCTCTTTTGGAATTGCCTGTTTATGGAACGAGGCAATTAAATTCTCTGAAATTGACTTAATATATTTGTATATCTATATCAGACCTATTAGACCTTATAATTATAATCGGTTCTAAATCGTCGGACGACGTGTATAGAATTATCCTGCATCGGGGCGGGTTAGGGTCAACATTATAGATATTTCAAGGTGATAGCCCATGGCTCAAGAGAACTCCATAAAACCTATTTTTGATGTTTTTATCAGTTATTCCTCCAAGGAAAAAGCGATTGCAGATGCAGTGGTTGCCGCCCACGAACGAGCCGGAATCCGCTGCTGGTATGCGCCGCGAGATATCGCCCCTGGCGCTGACTGGGCTGATTCCATCACCAAGGCCATTCATGATTGTTCGATCATGGTGCTGATTTTCTCAAAGGAGGCCAACCGCTCCCAGCGGGTGATCGATGAGGTCAATTACGCCATTGATCAAGGCAAACCTCTCCTGCCCTTCAGGATCGAATCCATGAATCCTTCCGGGGCGCTGAGCCTGCATCTTTCTTCCAGACACTGGCTGGATGCTTATGAACCCAGCTGGGATGCCCACCTGGA
>CAZVIH010000070.1:0-8183 GCA_964627755.1 uncultured Anaerolineales bacterium | reverse complement strand
ACTTTCAGTGCCGGCAGTGGTGAGTCAGCAGAAATGGGCAAGGTGGAATTAGAAGATGCCATCTCGATGATCGTAGAATTTGAGAATGGAGCACTGGGGTCATTTGATGCGACTACTTTTGCCATCGGGCGGCAGAACTATAACTACTTCGAGATCTATGGGTCCAAAGGCGCTGTGACCTGGAACCTGGAGCGCATGAATGAACTGGAGTACTATTCAGACGAGGACGGCGCGGGAGAGAAGGGTTTCCGGACCATCCTGACAACCGATCCCAGCCACCCCTATATGTCCCACTGGTGGCCGCCAGCTCACAATATCGGTTACGAGCACGAATTCCATCATGCCGTATACGATTTCTTAAAAGGAATTGACAGCGGTGAAGGCATTAAGCCTGACTTCTATGATGGCTACCTGGATATGAAAGTGCTGGAAGCGGGCATCGAATCAGCAGAAAAGAAGAAGCAAATTGATCTAGTGAAGTGATTCGGAACAGAATAAAGAAGATACCAGGGCTGTGTCCCTGGTATCTTCTTTGGGCAGGTGGAAGGGAAGTGATGTGATGATAAAAACGTCACAGGGATTGTTTGAGGGGATGGAATGCATCCAGCTTGATAATGGAAAGCTCTCTCTCTGGGTTACCAGCCAGGTGGGACCGCGGGTGCTGGGATTATCCCTGAATGGGGGAGAGAACATGTTTTATGTCGATAGAGATGCAAAAATTCCAGTCGAAGGAAAAGAAAATTATTCCCTGAGAGGGGGTCACAGGCTTTGGTACGCACCAGAGAGACCTGAAACCACATATATTGCAGATGACCTGCCGCCTGCAACCGTAACAATCCAAAACGGACTGGAGCTGATCCAGAATGTGGATGCAGCCACTGGAATCCAGAAATCATGGCAGGTTATACTTGATGAGAAAGAAGCCCGGGTTACTCTAGACCATAAACTTACCAATCTTGGGGCTGATCATTTCCAGTTAGCGCCCTGGGCAGTAACTATGCTTCGTGCAGGCGGAAGGGGATTGATTCCCCTCCAGGTTGATAATGATGATCAAAACGGGCTGTGGCCCAACAGACACCTGGTTTTTTGGCCTTATACTAATATGAAATCTCCCTACCTGAATATTGACAACCGGGCTGTTTCCATTGAGGCGAAATTAACAGATGGCGCCTTAAAAATAGGAACGGCTAACCCAATGGGATGGATGGCCTATTCACTTGAAGGTATTCTGTTCGTCAAGAATGCTGTCTATGATAAAGATGCCAATTACCTGGACCGCAGAGCATCCAGTCAAATGTATTGCAATAAGGACGTTATAGAATTAGAAACATTGGGACCGGTTGTGAAACTGGCTCCGGGAGACTCTGTTGAACATCAAGAAACCTGGCAGATCTATCCAGAGGGAAATTGGCCAGCTGAAATTGGAAAACTATTTGGCCTTTTTCATGATTAGGAGAGATCCCAGAATAAACATAAGGCCCGATCTCAGATCGGGCCTTATGTTTTAGGTGGACTGTAATGGGCGCTGATATTTTAAGGCCAGACTTCCTTTTGGAAAACCTATTTCAGTGCTGATAACTTCACATTTGACCTTGAGCAGGAAAAAGATCTCCCGGCTGGTGTCACTCAAGGTTTCAAAATTGGCCTGGCCTTTGGCGAGGACCAGCGGAGCACTGAAGAATAGCTCCTGGAATTCTGGTGTGCAGGAAGGTAGATAAGTACCAGGATACGGGGAGCCGGATTCAATTAAACTGGCAACCTGATCGATGCCGGCCTGTCTGGCATCTGTTACCAGAGCATCATCAAAGGCGGGAGCACTTTTAACCGCATAGATAACCGGCACAGCAAGGGATTCGATCAGCACTTTATCGAATACTGCTTCGGCTGCATTATCTGCGAGAAATAAAAGAGAATCAACATTAATAAGCTTTTCGCGGAAGATATCCAGGCTGTCTCCCCAGATCTTATCGTCGAATAACCGGGCAATTTCCTCATCCATGTCATAACTGTTGGGGTTGGCAGCGTCAAGAATATTGCCCAGGGCGCTGATGCGTATAGCCGCGTCAAGGGGATCTGGGGCCTGTTCTAGCAGCTCTACCAGGCGGGGATATAATGTCAGCGCTTGCTGGATGCTGGACTCCTTGTGGGCCTTAAAAAGGTCATCCTGGTGAACTTCCTGGAGAACCTTGTGGTAGATCAATCCAGCCGTCCGGGCTGGCGGCAGGGTCAGGTCGGTCTTAACCCAATCCGCCTCGAATGTATCCAGGATGACCTGTCGAGACAGATCATCCATGTCTGTTTTATTCAGAGTGGATTCCATCAGTTTCATGATGCAGGGAAAACAAGCCTGGTAAGTTTCCATAAGCAGTTACTTATCGTTAACTATTGTTTTGACATCTGCCTGATGGAAACTTTGTGGTTATCGTGAAAGTGATATGAACCGGAACCCTTGAGAACTGCAGGGACATATTCCTTCTGGACATCAATCAGGGTTGATTTCTCATTGATGGTGATCTTTCCGATACCATTCCCTGGAATATCAGCTCGGGAAGCGATGCCGCCCACAATTTCTCCAGGATTGATCCCATGGATCCGACCCCGATCAATACTTAAACGCACCATGCCTTTTTCCTGGCCGGAAGCGGTCCTCTGGAATTGACCCTGCCTGTTGGATTGTCCTTTCCGATGAAATGCTTTTTTACCATGGACTTTTTTATAGGATGATTCCTTAAACTCCACAGCGCTGATCTGTTCAATCGGCTGATCTTCCATACCGTTGCGGGCCATTTTTAGAGCTGCTGCAGCGATTTTTACTGGATCATGACCTGTGGCAATCATGTACTCTACAAGTTCCTGCTCCCGTTTGCAGCGGTCCCTTTCCAACCAGGCTTCTAATTTCTCTAAAAGTTTTAGATCACGGCGCTCATTGAGGTCCTTTTCGGTGGGAAGTTGGGCCAGGGTTATCCTGGATTTGGAATAATGTTCAATCCGACCCAGATACCTTTTATCTTTTGGTGTAAGCAGGGAGATGGCAATTCCATCTTTCCCTGCCCGCCCGGTGCGACCGATCCTATGGACATATGCTTCGGGGTCAGTGGGGATATCGTAGTTTACAACATGGGTAATATCATCGATATCCAGTCCCCGGGCTGCCACGTCGGTGGCGACCAGAACCTTGATTTGACCCGCTCTAAAACGGTCCAATACCCGAATTCGGGCATCCTGGGAGAGATCGCCATTTAACGCTTCTGCGGGAAAACCGCGCTGGATGAGATTATTGGCAACTTTTCCGGAACCGATCCGGGTTTTTGTGAAAACCAGGGTTGAACCGATATCTTCGGCTTCAAACAAACGAATAAGAGCCGCCAATTTGTCTTTTTCTTTGACCAGGTAATAGCGTTGATCTACAGTATCAACCGTGAGAGCTTTGTTCTCTACCATGATCGTTTCAGGATCATGCATATATTTATCGGCTAAACGGCGGATGGATTGGGGAAGAGTAGCTGAAAATAAAGTCGTCTGGCGGTTTGGGGGTGTTTCCTGGAGGATATTTTCAACATCATCCACAAAACCCATACTGAGCATCTCGTCTGCTTCGTCAAGAATGACTGTGTGCACCTGGCTGAGATCGAGTATTTTCTGCCGGATCAGGTCTTGCAGTCGGCCAGGTGTCCCAACAATGACATCCACGCCTTCTTGTAACCTGCGCCGGGAGGTACCGTAATGCTGGCCTCCATAAATCGGAAGCACGCTGACTTTCATGTGGCGGCCGTATTCCTTAATGGCTTCTGCGACCTGGATAGCCAATTCCCGGGTAGGGGCCAGCACCAGGGTGCTGATGGCAAAGCGGTTCTCACTGATAAGCAGGTTGTTTAAAATGGGGAATGCAAAGGCTGCTGTTTTGCCAGATCCCGTTTGGGATTGGGCCAAAACATCTTTACCTTCCAGCATCAAAGGGATGACCCTCGTTTGCACTTCAGTGGGGGTTTTAAATCCAAGGTCAACTGCTGCCTGGATTAAGGTTGGGTGCAGGGTTAACTGCGAAAATTCAGTAGTCATCAAAATCTCCTCTTGCGTTTTGATAACTCTTGAAGCTTCACAACCCTTGTGAATTGAGAGTTTTCCTTGCGGAAAATGATCAGGGTTCCACCAGCCGCTTTCCCATTACCCCCTGCGGCAAGAAAAAAGCTCGTCCCGATATTGACGAGCCGCCATTTCGAATTTTCAAAACAAAATATTATTTAATTGTAATTGGCCATATCCTGCCAACCGCGGCAGTATACCATGATCTACGGGGATTGTCTATGGATCGTGATGAATATATCCTGTGATAACTTATAAAAATTAAATATCAGCGATATTGATAATGGATATTGGATATTGGAATAAAGGCTACTGCGTGAGGTTTATTCGTTGTTAAGTTTTAAATAATTGATGTTGATGTTATCCCCCTTGATGTTTATTAAGATCACACTATCTTGAGCAGTATCACCCAGCCCTGTTGTAAGGAGATGAAAATCGCTGCCCTGGTAGCGTGCCTGGTAAGGAGTAAGATTGCCGCCCCAGGCGCCGACATCCCCAGCCAGCAGATAAACTGGTTTGGTTTCAGCAGCGGGTAGAAAGAAGTCAGTTAATAAACGAGCGTAATTATTAGAAAATAAACAAGAATATCGGTCGTTAGGCAGGTGTGATTGATCATTTGTTAAACGCTGAGATAGATTTCGATCGAAAAAGATAACTTTGTGGGTAAAAATAAAGATCTGAGATATCCCTGGATCGCTTACAGCGTTTGTTAACGCTGCATCTAACATTTGCAATTGATCCCCCCTGATTCTGCAGTTATCCAGTTCAGTATCCAGGATAATAAAGTATGTGGAGTGATGCGGGAAGTAATAATAAGTTGGCCCATAGCGATCTTCATAGAGCTGGCGGTCTTCGACATCGTGATTGCCGACGACGTTGAAGATCGGGTAGTCTTGATTCAATAAAAACCTTTCTTCCAGATCCTGAAAATCCGCTGTGGTGCTGTGCGGGACGATATCCCCCAGGAGGATCATCAAACGCGGATTGAGATTGGCAAAATAATTGAGGTTGCTAATAAAACTCTTGGCGGGATGGGATGCTGTAGATTTATGACTACCGTAAATATGCCCAGCTACGATGATAAGATCATCCTCATCTGCCCCCGCATCTAGAGCCCTGTCATTTAAGGAATAATCAGCAAGCTGAGAGATAGCTGGTTGCCAGAGAGAATCAGATATGATCCTAGGCGAGTTCATTAATTGGCATCCAAATAATAAACTCGCGGCGAAATACAAGAATACTGTTGTCTCAATTCTTCTCTTATCCATTTAGAGAAAATTATTCTATTCCATGGCCTGGTTATATTTTGAAAATGCTCCAGGCCGGGCGGGAAATTCACCAAGAAGTTCTGGTATTCGATCACTTTTTGCCAGAGGACATTTAACTTCCAGGATAGTGATTCCCTCCGGGGGCTGGGGGAATTGGAGATTGGGTTTGTAATTATTGTGTTGAAGGTACGTTGTGAGTTTGGAGTCCACAGAGACCCGGACCTCATCATCAAAGGCAGCTTTATAATATTCGCGCCGGTAGCGATTAATTAATACAGGATTTGATTCTTCTATCATTTGTAAAAATCCTTCCCTGGAAGACTCTTTGATCAGAGTTATTATCTCATTCCAGGTCATGGTCTGTAAATCAAACAAACCATGGATTGGTTGTGTGTCTTTCCATCCCAATCTGTTCAGCTTTTGTTTCACTTCTAATAATGCTGACTGGAATGCATAGGACTCTCCATACCATCTCAAGCGCAGCTTCCGTCTTTCGGAGATACCGCTGACGTGGTCATTGAGTGAGTCCAGATCGAAGGTGTCAAAGTAAATGTTATTCACTCTGCGGGGTGGATAAGCTGGAGTAAACCCCAGGGAGTGAAGCCTAATCCACTGGCTGACTAGATCCTTCTGGGATTCATCAATCACAATTTTAATTTCATAACGGGTTTGAGCTGGTTTTTTTGTCATCCGTCAATTCCCCAGTACATTGAGTTCATAAAGGAGGTCAACATCAAAATCTTCGGATGGCTGCTGGATACCATCAATTATTATTGTGTTTCCTGTTTGATTCATGCTTGCAGTTTCTGTTTCAAAAAATTCGACCTGGGTGGCATGGATCCTGGCTGGTCCAAACTGGGCTTTCTTAACGTAGGCTGCAAGGCCTGCCACCGCTGCAGAATCGATTGTGCTGTTTGTGATCGATACAGTCGATAGATCTTTGCTGGCAACACCTATTCCCACGTCGCTGATTAATAAATTCACAGCTGTAAGCTGGCTGTTTTCACCAGCTGAAATTGCTTTGTCCCGGATATGCTGGAAACTGGAGTCAACCAGGGATATTTCCGAGCCGCTTGTGTCTACAGCATCGCCCTCGATATTGATAAAATTGCAGTTTGAGATTTCACCTTCGGAAAAATCAGCGTCAAGCGCATCAGAGGAGGTATCGGAAATTTCACAGGAGGATAAAGAAAACTCACTATGGACGATGTTAAGGGCATCCTCTGCCAGAGAATGCTTGATTTGAACCTGAGTGATTTCAAGGGGGCTTTTATAAAAAGTTATCCCGCCGGTCAGCTGCCATCCTGCCCGGGAAATTCCTTCCGTATTTTCAATTCTCAGATGTTCCCAGCGCGAGGTTAATCCTGCATCGAGGATCACAATGCCGCCCCAGGTTGATCCCTGAGAGGTCAGTAAGACAGGGTATTCGGACGTTCCTTTGATATGGATAGGTGCTTTACTGAATAAGGTTTTTTGAGGCTCAAAGCGCAGGGTTGTCCCTGGAGGAATAACTAAAGTCATCCCCTCTGGAATGACCAGATCGCCACTGACATCCCAGTCCCCAGGTTGAACGATCAGCTGAGCCCTGGTATTTGCCTTCAATAAAAACGGGTGCTGGGCAAGACTTTCTTCCAGGGAGGGAATGACCGGGCTGGGTCCGTTTATCAGAATTTGCGCAAGCTCATCCGTGACCAGAGTTTCACGATAGGTTTGCTCCAAACCGTAGATCCGGCTCCAAACAGCTACCTGTAGGTCTGCGCTGCTGGTTATTGTTTCTGATACAGGCACCTCAAAACTGGCTTCGTGAAGGTTTTCTGAACCGCGAAATATCAGAGAGCCATCATCATTGATGATATCCGGGGAGTTCTGTAAATCAAACCATTCCGGGTCCAGGGATGTTATTTTTCCATTGACTTCAATTTCTAATAGCTGCTGCGGTAACACTGTCAAATTGACCAGATCTACCCGGATTGATTTTTGATCTGGATCATAGGTTGCATACCCCCGGGTTATTTTGGGTGGATGAAGCTGTTTTTCGAGCATTAATCTCCGGGACTGCAGTACATCCCAGATCGATGTGAATTCTACAGAACGATATTCACGGGCCAGGGTATCCTGCAATTGGTCAGTCGATTCTTTTATAGAATTTTGAAGTTCGATCAAATAATCAGGCTGGGTAATCCGCTCTAATTCGCGGGTATAGGCGGCTTTTATTTCTGGATCATTAAAAAGGGCGTTATTTGCAAAGGGATAAGCAAGTTGATCTTCCAGCCACCAATCGGAGAGCGGTATTGTGTCATATGCTATAGGTTCTAACAAGCCTGTGATCGGGTTATAGTAAAACCGGATGTTATGCCAACGGGTGGTATGACCGGCGCCCCATAAATCGCTGAGTGCGTAGAATCGCCCCAGCGATTCAACGTCAAATATATCTGAGACGGCTCTCTGGCCGGATTGAAATGCCCGTAATAATCCAATTGCAGCTTCAGCCTGTTCACTGAGCTCTGGATGTTTTATTATATAGCCTTCTCTAAACACATCTACTTCAGAAGTTTCCATGTCTGTATTCATGAAAAATCCTGTAGTAATTACTTGATCAAGAAGCGCGTTTCCGCCTGCTTCCATGAAGGTTGCTGTATTTTCCCACATCAAATCCTCATCGAAATGGAGGATAATGCCCTGGCGTTGTCCTTGCGATTCCAATAATTCCTGGGAAAAACTTTCTTCCAGGGCATAAATGCCTTTTGGTTCTCCATTAATGAGTACATTGATGAATTGGTAGCGGGTTGTTAAAATGTTTTCGGAAAATAGATGTTGGTGGAAGGCCCACTC
>CAZVIH010000069.1:0-1690 GCA_964627755.1 uncultured Anaerolineales bacterium | reverse complement strand
TGAAAATCATTACTCTTCTAATAGTAGTTATGGTGATTACTGTGGCAGTCATGGCTGTAACAAACGTTTGTCCTCCGCAGGGTCCCTGGCCGCAGCCGCCCTGGTGCCCAGGTTCATCCATCCCCTGGCCGTTTTCTGATCTGAGTGAAGTGGCTGGCTTGGGCGAAGAAACGGGATCAGCTGCTGGAGAGGTCAGCGATACTGCAGCTGCTGAAGACGACCAATCTACCGGAGAAGATGGCCAGCAGTTTGATAGCACTATTTCTGAAAATGAAAGGTTGGCCCAGGTGGCGATTGGTCTTGTGCAGGACCTCAGTACAGTGAATTCTTATTTCAATGACGCAGCTTCCTCGATTGGTGCGGTTAATCCTGGAGGTGCTGGTTCGACTTCCGGATCTTCCAGCTCAACCTCTGGAACTTCAGGATCCTCTTCTGGTAACTCAGGTACAGGCACCGAGAGTGGGTCGGGCCAGATTCCGACCGGATTTGTGGATCCGCTGCCCGCATCTGGTTATATCCCTGCTCCGGCCGAGGCCTGCGCGGTAGGAGCTACTCCCTCGGCATCTTTCCTGAATCAGAATGGAGAGAAAATCACCCCGGAACTGCTGGCTGAAAAGGATATTCAGGTCATAAACTTTGATACTTTGACCGGTGGATCTATTGACGGCAGGGCGCTGCAAAGCACCATTACCTCCTTGATCACCCCCGGGGATCAGGCTCTTGGCACTCCAGCCGGTTGGAACCAGAAAGTATGGAGCCAGATGGCCCAATATCATACCCCGGCAGAATCTTTGCTGGACTACCATCTCTGGACTGTTTCTGGAGATATCGAATCGGCAGTAGTGGACAGCATGAGAGCTTCCCTCGCGAGTATGGGTTTGCCCGCCCAGGTGATCAATGCTCTTAACGATTCCCAGACCTCGGGCTGGTATGCTGGATCAGCACCTCAGGAAGCTGACAAGATTGCGGCCATGGAGATCGAAGCCGTATTCAGCGGCAGAACAGAAGGAACCATTTTTGAAAAGCGCGACTTCAGCCTCCCTAACCTGGGAGAAATGCCCCAATTTGGTCCTATGGATGGCGAAGGCAGCGTTGTGTATCACGATCCTGATTTTGGAGACTACCCCTTTGCCCTGGAGATCGAATGGACCAAATGGGATGAACTTGGTCGCGTCACAGCGGGCACTATCGTCTTCACAGACGAAGAGCATGATGTGGTAATAGAGATGACTGTTAATGAGGATAACTCACGGGTCGCTCATGTTTTCCGGGCAGGTGTAGAAGTTGGCATCGTGTATGTAGATATCAACGGGGAAACCACCTACGAGGACCTGACCGAGTAGTTATAAAACCTGTTTCCACATTCAAATATAAAGGGCGGCCCATTGGGTCGTCCTTTTAGCTTAAGAGTATTCTAATCAATTTGTGATTTACAGCTTATTACTTACAAAATGTCAGGCGAATATTATGGTCATTGGTAATTGGCGTTTTGTAAGAGATGGGATTATTTTTGGCACAGCTTTTGTGCAAAAGGATGGAAAGGATGGATTTCCTGCCCTCAATGATCTTGATTTAGCCCCCGCCATCGTGAGGATAGACAGAATTTTCCCCTATGGAATGGATTTACAACTTCCCCGCCCAATTCGAAGGCAAGAGTTTATCCCGAGCGCAAGCGAAGGACCAATCCATT
>CAZVIH010000068.1:0-5758 GCA_964627755.1 uncultured Anaerolineales bacterium | reverse complement strand
CGGCTTTCACCAATATTTATCTAACTGCGACAACATCAGAACCATATGCCCAGGAATTGCTGATGGCTTTCCCGGACTGTTCAACCCTATTCTGGCGAGTGAGAGCTTTTGATGGCAGCACATATGGCCCCTGGTCCGCTGGGAGGGATTTCCACTACATAATCAGCGGCGGCTGCTACCAGTGGCATTACCTTTCTGACGACGCTGCCAGGATCTATGTCGATCTTTATTGGGACGATTGCTCCCAAACTGGATATAACGCTTCAACAAATACGATCACCGATCCTGGATGCAAGGCGGATGATATCAGCACGATCATTGTTGCCGATGGCGAGCGGGTCTTCCCGCCTTCAGATTACGGCATGGGTGGTTTTGAAGTAGACCTGGGCAGCGGCCCCTGTCCATCCACCGGATTGGACCACAAAAGCCGGGATCAGCTTCCATTCAATGTCCTGGCACCTGGAACATACTGCGTTTCGATCACCCGCGATCAGACACTTGATTCCTATCCCGGGGCTTACCTGATGGACGGGATCTGGTCTGAGCCGCGCACCAACGATGTTGTGGCTTATCAAACGGTTGAAGTTGGTCCCGGTACCTCAGATATCCTGGTCGAATTTGGCTGGGATGAATACGATCTGGTATTTGTAATGCCGGAATTCGATTTCACAATCGAATGTCGGTTCTGCCCAGATCCGATAGGACCTGTGACGGGATTCTTATTCGCAGAGCAGCCTGTGCCGATCTATGGCCGGGATTGGCAATCGCATTGGAAACTATCTGAAGTTGAAGGAAAAGCATGTTACGCATTGATCTCTGATGCCCTGATTGACGAAGCCCTTGAGAAATTTGATGGATTCGAATTGCGTTCCGCAGACCTGGGACAATATCCGCCACCGCCTCCTTGCCCACCTAGGATATCTGAGCCCGGGGTATCTGAGCCCAGGCAGAATGTCTGCTCAGATTATAAAGATAGTACATCATGTAACGCTGATACCAAATGTATTTGGAAAAGGCCTTTAAATGCTGCAGGCTCTGGTTACTGCACAACAAAATAGGTTTAATCATCTTGCATGAAAATTACAATGGGGGGATATGAATAATCAGAACAAACAAGAGAGTTGATTTTTATCAGCCCTCTTGTTTGTTCCATTAGAAGATGAGGTATTTTAAATATTTCTGCTTGTAATTGGTATAATTACCTCCGTGTTTAAATTAACCTGGAAGGAAAACTGTAAGCGAAGGAGCCACCAGTGAGCATTATTGAAGTCAATAACCTTACCAAGTATTACGGCAAAGCCAGAGGCATCATCGATGTTTCCTTTAACGTCGATGAAGGCGAGATCTTTGGTTTTATCGGACCTAACGGGGCTGGAAAATCCACCACCATCCGCCTCTTTCTGTCGCTGATCTATCCCACCAGCGGGGAAGCCAAGATCTTTGGCAAGGACTGCATCAAATATGGTCCTGAGATCCGCCAGGATATCGGCTACCTGCCTTCCGAGGTTTTTTATTACGAGGGCATGAAGGTGCTGGATCTGCTGAAATATTCCGCCAGCTTCTACAAGAAGGATTGCACCAAGCGGTTGTATGAACTCTCCGACTTAATGGAACTGGACCTGAAGCGCCGCATCGACGACTTGTCCTACGGTAACAAAAAGAAGGTTGGCATCGTTCAGGGATTGTTACACTCGCCGAAACTGATCATTCTGGATGAACCCACTGCAGGACTGGATCCGCTCATGCAGCAAAATTTCTTCAATCTAATCCGGGAAGAGAACCAGCGCGGTGCGACCGTATTTTTCTCCTCCCATATCCTTGGTGAAGTACAGCGCCTCTGCAGCCGGGTTGCCATCATTAAAGAAGGCAAGATTATCAATATCCAGAATATCAAAAGCCTGCAGCATGATAATTACAAGAAAATCCGCCTGGAAGCTGATCATCTGGATGAAAAAGCCTTTTCATTTGACGGTATCAGCAACTTGCAGCGCGAAAATGGTGTGCTGAGTTTCTTCTACAAAGGTGACATCAACAAGGTTACCAAGATCATCAGCGGCATGCAGCTCTCTGATGTAATTATCGAGGAACCCTCCCTGGAAGAAATTTTCATCCACTATTACGAGTAAGGATCAATATGAATATTTTTTTCCATGAATTTAAATCCTATCTAAAATCGGCGGGGATCTGGTCAGTGGCTATCTTCCTGATTATCCTGATCTATTTTTCCGCCTTTAATACTATTGCGGTCGAGGCCGAAGATATTACTCGGCTTATGAGCAGTTTCCCGGAAGAACTGCTGATCGCTTTTGGTATGAACAACATGAATTTCGGCACTTTGCTGGGATTTTTCGGAGCAGTATTCCTGTTCTGCCAGATCTGCCTGGCCATTCAGGCCTCCAACTATGGGTTTTCCATGCTTTCCATTGAAGAGCGTGAACTGACAGCTGATTTCCTTTTACCAAAACCGATCAGCCGGGGAAAAATCCTCACCGCAAAATTATTGGCTGCTTTTCTGGCACTGACTGTGACGAATCTGTCAGTCTGGGTCAGTTCATTTTTTGTGATCAACCTGGTCAGGGATGGGCGAGATTATGATACCAATGCGTTGGTAATGGTGCTCGGTACTGTGGTGATCTTCCAGCTCTTCTTTCTGGCAGTAGGGATGGTGATTTCATTGCTGATGAAACGTGTTCGCAGTGTTATTCCTCTTTCCATGGCGCTGGCCTTTGGTATGTATATTCTGAACATTTTTGGAAATATGTTAGGAGAGAATACATTTGAGGTCATCTCGCCTTTCACTCAATTTGACCCCAATTACATAATCAATAATGGATCCTATAATTATCCGCTGGCGATGATCAGTGTATCTGTGATCTTGATCGCAATTCCTGCCAGCTATCTGCTGTACCAGAAACGGAATGTCGCTTCTGCAGTCTAGCTGGCGGAAGGAGAAATATTATGAGAATATATTTTAGAGAACTGAAAGCCAATTTTAAATCACTTCTGATCTATTGCGGTATCGTGGTCTTTTTTGTGGTGGTGGGATTTTCCAAATTTTCTGGCTATGCTGAAAACCCGGAAATACTCCAGGTGCTGGATGCAATGCCAGCAGCGATGCTGGATTCGTTTAACATGAACGCTTTTAACCTCACTACTGTGGTTGGTTTTTTTGGTGTGATGTATGCTTTTATGGGATTGATCCTGGGCATCGCCGCAGTGATGTGGGGCAGCGATATCATCTCCAAGGAAGAGCGTGATAAAACAGTCGAGTTTGCGCTTACTCTTCCTGTGAAACGCAGCACCCTGATCACAGCCAAAACTGCTGCGGCCTTCACCAACTGCTTAATACTGGCGTTGGTTACTTGGGGCATGAACTGGGTCGTTGCCGGGAACTATAATCCTGATCAGGAATATTACCGTTTCTTAACTCAGGGCATGACTGTCCTGGTGCTGCTGCAGTTCATTTTTCTATCTATCGGAGTTTTCCTGGGAAGCGTTATGAAACAGCACAAACGGGCTGGGTCTGTGGCTATATCCATTCTGCTGGGGACTTATTTCCTGTCAGTAATAGCGGGATTAAAAGAGGAGTGGGATTTCCTTAAATACCTAACCCCCTTTAAGTATTTTGATCCATCTTTAATCTTGCATGAATCCAGGATTGAGCCAGTTTATCTCTGGATATCACTGGGAATTATCATAGTTTCCCTCGCTGGTGCTTACATCACTTATTCCAGGCGAGATTTGTATATCTAATCTTCCCTCTCTGTAACCGATGATATTTCTGGATGGATTCCTCACTGGCCTGATTTTGCAATTCGCGATCGGGCCGGTGTTCTTTTATATCCTGAACCTGACCCTCCAGCGATCCCTGATCGATGGTTTTTTTGCCATTCTGGCTGCAGTTCTGGTAGATTACCTGTATATTAGCCTGGCGGTCCTGGGGGTGGGCAAGCTGATCGAGCAGGGAAAATACAAACATCTTCTGGGTATGATCAGTTCAATTGTGCTGATTATCTTTGGCGTTTTGATGGTCCTGTCAGCAGGAGGAGGATCTCTGCCTGCTGATAGCTTCCCTGGAGCAGAGAGATATTTCTCCAGTTTCTTATCCACGCTGTTGCTGACGATCTCAAGTCCCCTAACGATCATTTTCTGGACCAGCCTTTTTACCAGCAAGGCGGTCGAAAAGGGATATTCAAAGCGAGAATTGATTCCCTTCGGTTTTGCAGCGGGCCTGGCCACTCTTGTTTTTCTGGGACTGATGGTTACAGGGATGTCTTTTCTGAAAGTAGTAATACCTTCAAGGTTGATACAGATACTCAATCTGGGTGTAGGGGCTGTTCTGATGTTTTACGGCCTGGCCCGCCTGGGGACACAGCTCCGTGACAAGACTAAAATAATTAACGCTTGATCAACTATTTTGGTCAAGGAAGGTTGCCAGCTCTGCTCCGTTTAAGGTAGTGCCGTGTGAAAGGTAGATGGTCTCTGGTTGATGGGCAGCGATATTATTTAAGCTAGCCATGATCAATTCACGATCATTATAAAAAAGACCTGTATCATAAATCCCCGGCTTAGTTTCTCGCAGTAGATCCCCAATTAAACAGATACCTTCCTCCAAAATCACTGAAGCAGAACCGGGGCTGTGTCCAGGTGTATGGATCATTTTTCCCTGGAATCCCAGGCTGGCGAGATCAAAGGTATGCTCGAATGTATAGTCTGGTTCGATTGGTTTTAAACCACGGGCCAGGATCTGCGAGAGGGGGTCATTAAAAACTTTCCATAAACCCTTTCTGGCAACAGCTTTCTCATATGATCCCTTTGAAAGATTTTCAGCAAATGATTGATGGCAGATCACTTTGGCGCCTGTAACATTTTTAAGGTAAGCCAGGCAGCCAATATGATCCAGGTGACCGTGGGTCAGCAGGATCAGCTTGATGTCCTGTAATTTGACTCCCCTGGAGTTTAGGGAGTGGAAAATTCGCTCCTCCATGAATGGGATGCCTGTATCCACCAGGATAAAACCAGCCTTGCCCGGGATTAAAAAGATCCTGACATTGAGGATGGGAATAGGAAATACAGCGATCTGATCTGAGGTTTCCATAGAGGTAATATAGCATAGATCGATTGAGGTCTCAGGAGAAAAATATGATACCCTTACAGATATGTTTAAGATATCTAAAAATAAGAGGAATAATCTCAATGAAAAGATCCACTAGATTCCACATTGCCATCCTGGTTCTGATCTTGATATTGACCGGTTTAACGGCCTGTACAACCAAACCTGCCACCGGGGAATTGATCATTAGTGCTGCTGATGCCAACCAGCTCTACCAGGATGGCGTTTTTGTGCTTGATGTCCGCACCCCTGATGAATACCAAGACAGCCACATTCCGGGAGCTACCTTGATCCCCCTCGAACAGCTGGGTTCTCGTTACGGGGAATTACCCCAGGACGAAACCATCCTGGTCTACTGTCGAACTGGAAACCGCAGCCTTCAGGCGGTCTATTTACTGGAAAGTGCTGGATTTAACCAGGTCCACAGCCTCGACCGGGGCCTAAAAAACTGGATCCAGAATGGATATGAGGTGGGGGAAGGGGAGTAGGGGGAAAGAGACGGGGGACGGGAGACCGAAGATGGAATATCCGTCTTAAAGTGATCGGCATAATATCCTGGTGTGCTGAATAATCCTAACTGTATAAAATTTTTACTCCCCAGAATTATTCAGGGGAGTATTTCCTTTTAACCCTACTGGAGGATAT
>CAZVIH010000067.1:0-20447 GCA_964627755.1 uncultured Anaerolineales bacterium | reverse complement strand
TGCCGGAGTAATTCTTGATGGTAACTTCCTTACCGGTGAGTGGGATGCTGGTTTGAAAATTGAGTCAGCTGAAAAATGCAAAGTTATGGGATTGCAGATAGTTCGGTTTTCTGGTCCAGGAATCGTTATTAGTGATGGTGCCACAAATTCTTTTATCGGAGGCGATAAAACCATAGGCTCTGGACCTCTCGGACAAGGTAATTTGATAAGCAATAACAAACACATTGGCATTGTGTTGCAGAATACCTCATATAACACAATTGAGGGAAACCACATTGGAACCGACCTGGCTAACTATGCTGGACCAGGGAATCTCTTCCAAGGTATATTCATCCAGAACAGCAGAAATAACGAAATCATAAATAATTTAATCAGTGACAACGGCGCGAGCGGTGTGACACTCCTAGGGGTTGGCGCAGTGGGAAACATAATTAGCGGAAATATGCTCCAAAGGAACATGAATAATGGGATTGAGATTAGAGAGGGCGCCAGTCATAACCGGATCGGTCCTGATAATGTCGTAGTCTCTAACGGCTGGAGCGGAGTAGAACTATACGGCGCCGATTCTTTGAGCAACACAATTACACAAAATAAAATTACCACCAATGTGTGGCTCGGCATTGACGTCTGGGGCGGCGCGAATTTGGAATTATCCCGCCCGGTAATAACTGCGTTCAATTTAAGTAATGGCATTGTTGAGGGTATTGCATATCCTGATGCAGAAATCGAGATCTTTTCAACACAAACTGATGAAGGTGATAACTATGAAGGAAATGTCACGGCTAACGGAAGAGGGTACTTTTTCCTCGATCATGGCAGATCCTTCATAGGTCCCCATCTGGTGATCACAGCCACAGATTCCAGCGGCAATACCAGTGAATTCTCTTTACCGACGTTTGAAGCAAGCGGATCAATGAATTTACAGCAAGGTCTTGGGTCGCAAGTATCTCTACTTGAATCTATGCAATCAATTGATCTGGAAGATAATCGTATTGCCACCTGGTGGAACAGTTTGTGGGGATATTACCCCTTGACTGAATTGCTTGATGAAGCGCGGTACATGGGAGCTAAACGATTCCGCATCGCTATCAATGGTGGAGAAGCAGATTATGTCGATTGGAGCAAAAAAGAGTTCTCCATTGACCCAGCTCACGATGACTTTATTTCAAGCCTTGCCAAAAACAACATTCAGATGACATACAATTTAATTTTTTGGGATACGAATACCTGGCCTGGAGGTGATGGTGCTCCCTGCCCCAGGTTTAAGACTGAGCAAGATATTCAACATTACCTGGAATATGTCAGGTTCGCCGTTCGTCACTTCAAGGATCGAATCCAATACTATGAAATTTGGAACGAACCAGACAATACTGCTTGCCCACAGTGGATACAACCCGAGGATTATGTTAATCTCGTTCAGCGAACAATTCCCGTAATACGGGAAGAGTATCCGGAAGCAAAGATCCAGGTTGGGAGTATTATCCTCTCAGGCTATACCTCGGTATCCTATCTATTCCACATCATCGAGTCAGACAAAATTATGCCTAAAGTGGATGTTATTTCCTGGCATCCTTTCTATGGAGACTCACCAGAACACAATGCCAGTTATTACTATGAATATCCTTTTATCGTCCAAAACATCAAGGATGTGGCTCGTGCGCATGGTTTTACGGGAGAGTTCGAAGCAGATGAAATGGATTGGCGACCATATTCAAATCCAGAGATTGGACCAAATCGTAGAGCATATGGCGAAATAGCCTACGCCAAGTATTGGATGCGAGCCATTTTGATCAACCTGGGGATGAACGTTACCGCAGGTAATTTACGAATACCACACACGTCGACGACGGCATATTTTGCGGTTCGAAATTTGGCAACCATCATGGCCGGACACTCATCTAAAGGGAATGTAGATATAGAGATCGATCCACCGCTGGATAATATTGCCAGCTACACTTTTATTTTGCCCAACGGCGATATCCTGTTTGCACTTTGGACAAACGACGTGGCAACTGATCATGATCCTGGAGAAAGCATGGATCTCTACTTCCATGGTCTATCTGCTGACAAAGTAGTAGGGATTGATGTACTACATGGTTTCGAACAGGAGCTGGAAAATGATTTATCCGAAGATTACCTGGTAATCCCAAAACTTATGGTCAAGGACTACCCGATCATAATAAAGTTCATTAATCCTTCACATTAAAAACAAGCTCTTTTTCACATCAATGGCAGGAAAACGCCACCTGGGTTTGATTATACGATTGGACAAAAATGGGCTAACCCCGCGTTAATCTGACACGGCTTTGCCGTGAGGTTATGCGGTGTGAAAATGTGTGATTGGTCATTTGTAAAGAGTGTTCAGGGCAATAGTCGCCGCGCAGCTTAGGTATTTCGTTAGCAGCCAAATATAAAAAAATGTAGCCCAGCAGGAATAAAGCCGATATCCGCCAGGTCATGAGCCCCTTATAGAACCCTTTTGGCTCTACCGAGGACCGGGGACGGGATGGAAGCGAAGCTTCCAGACGGAGGACGGAAGACCGTGGCGATTGAAGACGAGACCGGAATATGCAGGCGGGGGAGTACACAATCAACTGTTATCAATCGAATTATTCTGTATTGAAATCTGATATTCAATATGCTACTATCAAGCCACTGAGTTTTGATAAAAACTTATTACCTACCACACATATTAAAGATATTTCTCATTGAACAATGCAAAACATTCTTGCATTGTTTTTTTAACTTACTGACAGTTGAATATTTATTAAGTTCCTAGTCATCATTTAGTGAGAAAAGGAGATTAATTATGTGTGCAACCAGAAAATTCCATCTTCTGTTGGTCCTGATACTATTTGCTAATATATTATCAGCCTGCGGGCCTTCTCCTGAAGAGATGGAAGCTACATCAGTCGCAGAGACCGCCGCTGCAGCCACCAGCACACCAACTTCCACTCCAATACCAACCGCAACTCCAACACCAACACCTGTGCCTTATGATCTCTCAGTTATCGTCACGGGTGAAGGTGGTGCTTCCCTTACAATGGCAAAGGTTATACTGCCAGAAATTGAGGGAAAAGAGGGTACTCAAATTTCTGATGAAGCCGGTCAGGTCTTCTGGTACGATCTTCCAGGAGATTCCATTAACATCTCTATCAGTGCCCAAGGATATTTTCCACAAGTCCTCGAACACAAATTGGAGAGGGGAGTGAATCAAATTACAATAACTCTTGAACGTGACCCCCATGGATTACTTCCTGAAGGAGTCTGTGCTCCCGGTCAAAATGTACTATACATTGAAGATTTTCAAGATGGCGAGGCTCAGGGTTGGTCAGAACAGATCAAAATGCGAGCAATGGGATGGGATATCATCCCCCATCCTGATTCACAGGGCAACCTCGTTTTAGTCAACACTAACAGCAGCGGAGCTGGTGTAATGCTTGAAAACGTTCCCTTCGGCCCTGCGGCCTGGCATCTACAGTTTATGACTGATGGCAATCAAATCATCAGACTTGAGTGGCACTGGAAATATGACTATACTGATGAAACAGGCTATGTTGAAAATTCAGCTTACTACGCAAGGTTTGAACAACCAAATACTCTTGTGATCGATCGTCAAAAAGGTGAGAGCGACGTAGGTCTTTTTGGTTTTACACCATTCTCAATCAAAAAAGGTGTCTGGCAAACGGTGGATATAAGCACATTTGAGGGCAGATTTGAATTCTGGTTAAATGATCAAGTGCTTGTGTCCTATAAAGATCCAGATCCCTTACCAGCAGGAGACATCGTCATTGGTCTTGATGAAGTCCTTGGAGGCGAACAGGTTCTTTACTTTGATAACCTTGTGGTTTGTGAACTGACTGAACCCTATACACCTCGTGAGGCGAATGAGTAAATCTGCTCTACCTGCAAAACGATTCTAATCCTAAATTTCCAACAAACAAAAACCTCCTTCCTTGCCTGGTCAGTATGGAAGGAGGTTCTTTTACATCTTCCCCAGTATCTATTCTTTCTAATCAAACCGCACCAGAAAATCAGTCCATCAATGGGAGTGACTTCTCGTAAGGTCACTTGATCCTCCCTAGCCTCATTCCCGATGGAAACTGATCTCCAGTTAGCTACTATTGAATATTGTTAATATGTAGCCGTAAAGGAATAAAGCCGTTATCCGCCACCGTAGGGTAGGTTCGAATCCGGGCGGGCCCAATGAATTAAATTCGAACCTCTTATCAATTGGGCAAGCGGTTTAAGTTTTTATGCCTTTTAGATCAATATTAAATAATCCTGCTTCAAATCCCGGATTAAAGAAACTGCAATTTGATACTGTCCTGGATTATTTTTCTCTGATCCAAACCAGGAAAATTTATCAAAAAAAGATCAAGATCGCGTTTGGCGGTATAATCTGCAGACAGCTGTCAAGCTCTGCTACTCAGGGAAATCGTATGGTTTACGACCAAATCTTTTGGCTGCATATCAAAAAATCTGGCGGAATTACTACCCGCAGCCTCTTAAAACCCTATTATGTGGAAGTGGACCGATCGAAAAGACCCGGGGGGTTTCTGCAGGCAAATCCAGAGGAATATAATGACATCTTAAATAATTATCGCATCCTGTTGGGAAAATACCAGGGTCGGAGATGTCTATTTGCCAAGACCTATCTCTACCCAGAACGATGGGAAAACCTGTTTTCTTTTGCGTTCTCACGGGATCCGATTGATCGATGCATCAGTATGTTTTATTCTCTATATTGGCAGGACAAAGGGATAATCAATAGAATCAACACCACTGTTAAAAGGTCTGTGAAATCAGGGAAATTCCATTACAGTACAAAATATGCTTTTGATTTGTTTTTGGATTATATTCAGAAATCCCATTCCGGTAACTCTACCTATTATCCCCTGGGAGTAAAATTCTCAACCCACACTGCATCAATGTGGGAAGATATAACTGATCTCGAAGGAAATATCCTCCTTAAGAAAGTATTTCGCCTGGATAACCTGGCTGATGGCATTAATCAGGCTTTTGAAGAATGTGGTATTGAAAAACGAGTTGAAAAAAAGACCCAGATCCTGAATGCGAATAAAAACAGACTTCACTACCAACCGACCAGAGGCCAGATCAAAATGATCGAGTCTATCTTTGAACATGATTTTGAAATTTATGAAAATGCGGCCTGAGAAGCCCCTTCCCTCAAGGCTAATACAATCGCCAGTTTAAAAACCATCTCCTCTGGCAGCCAAAGAATTCTGTTCCCGGATCCAATATCCATTGATTAAACTGAAACCGCTCATCAAATTGATGAGCGGTTTATTAGTTTCAGAACTGATCAGAAAAATCTATTTAAACCAGTTTCTGTTCTTTCACAAAATCATCCAGGACACCGGTCAAATTAGGTCGGCCAATTTCCTGCAATTCATAGAAAACCCTGGTTGATGGTTTATTGATTTTAATGATCCTGCCCAAATCGATAGGAGTACCAATGACCACTGAATCGCATTCTGTGTTATTAATTGTGGTTTCCAGGTCTTTTAGCTGTTGTTCGCCGTAACCCATCGCGGGCAGAAGAACTCCAATATTTGGATAGATCTCAAAGGTTTCTTTTAGTTTTCCAGTTGTATATGGACGTGGATCAACCAATCCGGCTGCACCAAATTTCCGGGCAGCAACTGTACCAGCCCCAATTTTCATCCCACCGTGGGTTAAGGTCGGACCGTCTTCAACAACCAATACCTGTTTGCCTTTTACAAGAGAAGGATCTTCCATATCAAGAGTTGAAGCAGCATCAATAACAATAGCATCGGGAGCCAGTTTAGCGATGTTTTCTCGCACAGTTTGGATGCCGGCCGCATCGGCGCTGTCCATCTTGTTAATGACAACCACATCGGCCATTCTCAAAGTCACCTCACCAGGATAATATCTAAGCTCATCTCCAGGCCGATGAGGGTCAACAACTGTAATATGCAGATCGGTATTATAGAAGGGGAAATCATTATTTCCGCCATCCCAAACGATCACATCACATCCGTCCGGATCCTGTTCTGCCGCTCTTAAGATCGCTTCATAATCAACACCGGCGTAAATCACATTGCCCCGTACGACATGGGGTTCGTATTCTTCCATTTCTTCGATGGTGCATTTGTTTTTCGCCAGGTCATCCAGGGTAGCAAAACGCTGAACTTTCTGGGCAACCAGGTCCCCGTAAGGCATAGGGTGACGGATAGCGACAACCTTAAGTCCTTGAGCCATTAGAATTTCAATCACACGGCGCGAGGTTTGGCTTTTACCACACCCTGTCCGAACCGCACCAATCGAGACCAGGGGTTTTTTACTCTTAACCATGGTGTCTTTTGGACCGAGCAATGTAAAGCTAGCACCTGCAGTATTTACGATCGCGCTCATGGCCATCACATGCTGGTAAGTAACATCACTATAAGCAAAGACACATTCATCAACTTTTAAATCATTGATCAATTTAGGCAGATCTTCTTCAGCATAGATAGGTATTCCAGCAGGATACAGTTTCCCGGCTAATTCAGCAGGGTATTTACGTCCGTCGATATCTGGAATTTGGGCTGCAGTAAAAGCTACTACTTCATAGGATTCATTATCACGAAAATAGGTGTTGAAGTTATGGAAATCCCTGCCTGCAGCGCCAATGATGATTATCTTACGTTTTGACATGTATTCCTCCAATTAATATTGCGTTCTCTTTCAAATCCCGGCAGTTCATTATGATAAATGATCCTATTGCACGAGATAGAGTGATTCAAGTAAGATAGATATATCTCATATTAAACGCCCGGGATGCTTCTGGCAACGATCTCCAGGGCTTTATCAATTGCCTCTTGGGGTGTATCAAGCATTCCCCTGAAGCGAATCGAGTGGTCGCCAGATTTCATAGCTAAAAGGCCGTTATCAAACATGCTGGCCAGCATGGTGTCGCGTTTGGCCTGGTCTGGCAGGTCAAAAGCGACCATCAAGCCCTTGCCGCGGACGTTGCTGACAACCTCTTTTGATTCATCCGCAATGCTTTCAAGGCCATTCAGCATCACATCACCCATTTGGGCAGTGTTTTTAATTAATTTTTCCTCCTCGATAATCTCCAGGATCCTGGTGCAGCGCACCATATCCACCAGGTTGCCGCCGAAGGTGCTGTTAATGCGGCTCGATTCAGTGAACACATTATTTTCAACCTCGTCTATGCGTTTGTTAACAATGATTCCGCAGACATGAGTTTTCTTGCCAAAAGCGATGATGTCCGGCTCTACACCATAATGTTCGCCAGCCCACATCTTGCCTGTGATGCCGATCCCGCTTTGGATCTCATCAAAGATCAAAAGGAATTCATGTTTGTCGGCCAGCGATCGCAGGGTTTGGATAAATTCGGGGCGGAAGTGATTATCCCCACCCTCGCCCTGGATCGGTTCCAGGATTAAAGCAGCGATATCTCCCGGATATTGTTTAAGGGCCATTTTTATCTGGGTTATAGCGATCTCTTCGATCTTCTTCACTTCTTCCAGAACCTGGTCAGTGGCAGGAAAACTCAACTTGGGATTGATGATCCGGGGCCAGTCGAATTTTGGGAAATACATATGCTTCCTCGGATCGCTGGTATTGGTCAGAGATAATGTGTATCCAGATCGTCCATGGAATGCTTCTTTAAAATGGATCACTTTTGATCCCAGCCCGTGGATCAGCCCTACTTCCGCAGCTGGTGTTCTGCTCAACCGATCTAGATTCTTGCGCACCTTCCAGTCAAAGGCTGCCTTCAGCGCGTTTTCCACCGCCAGGGCGCCCCCACTCACCAAAAAGAGATGGGGCATGGAATCGGTCATCACTACCTGGTTAAATTTCTCGACAAATTCAGCCATCAAGGTTGTGTAAATATCACTGTTGGAAGGTTTGTGAATTGCCGAGAGGGTTAACTTTTCTAAAAAGGCGGGGTCTTTAAGCCGGGGATGATTATATCCCACGGCGTTGCTCGCAAAAAAAGTAAAAAAGTCAAGATATTCACGACCGGTAATCTCATCAACAAAATAAGTGTCATGGGATCTTTCCAGATCAAACAGGATGGGATATCCATCCGCAAGCATATTATTAGAAATTATCTTGTGAACATCGGCGCTTTTCATTACGGTGTTCTCCTTAAAGTAGATCCATTAAACAAGTTGGTTTCCCATAGCGTTGATATTATAGTACATAACAGGTGGAATTCTTTCCAAAAACATTCCTGGAGATGATCTGATGCCACTCCCGGGAAGGGTATTTAAAAGGAATGTGAAAACCAGCTCCCTGAAAGCAGGATTATCAGCTATTTTCTAGAAAACATGGGAGCTTCGGAACACTACAGTCGGATCACATCCCCGCAGTACTCACAAGTTATGCTCTCCATCCCCCGCAGGATGACCTGCTTGATAGCTCCGCCGCACGAGGGGCATTTTGTGGGCGCGTTTTTGACCTTTTCAGCAACCACTTCATCTATTGTTATCGCCCGGTTCTGGTCAAATTCCCTGGCTTTGGCACGCTGGATCAAAGCCTTCCATTCATCACCCCTTTGCCAAATGTGCAGATGCAGGACGTTAAAAGGCGCACGACTTTCAAAAGTCAACTCAAGATAATCATCTTTATTCAAAAAGCCCTCTTTGTGGGCCTTGACCTCTTCAATCAACTCAACTGGGGTTTCCCAGAGCAGATCCTGCACCAGTTTCTTCTCTGTAGCCACAAAAAGAACCTTCTTGGTAGTTACTTTTTCCTTTTGCTCAAAGAGAATCCTCTGGTCAGTCAAATATAAAACTCCCTCGGGGTCATCTTTTTCCTGTTTGCCGTTCTTGGCCCAGACAGCCTTTACAGCCATGATCCCTGATTCGGTCGCCAGCAGATCAAAGCTGGCCTCACTGATCTCTGTCATCATCCATTCCAGCTGGTATAAGTGGCTTTTCAATTGATCTACACCGCTGCTGAACTGATCATAACTGCCGTGGACCTTGGCTTCAGCTGCCTCAACTCGTCCTTCCAGGGATTCCACCTGGGATTTCAGCCGTTTGACACGGGAACTGAGAGTCTTGGGCATTCCCTGATCTCCTGCCAGCAGGCTCAGTTGGGTCTCAAGGGGTCGCAAAGCTTCTTCCAGACTTCTGGCTTCCTTTTCAATCTCTCTCTCAAGTCCAGGAGCTATCTTGTTCCATTCCCCAACAAGGTCCTTCGCCAGCCCTTCTAACTCCTTCTCGAAGGCATATCCCCCTTCTCTAAGGGATTCGATCCGCCGATCCAGGCCTCTGACCGTGGAACCCAGATCCTCTACACGATCGCGTATATCCGTTAACCGGACAGAGGATTGTAAATCCCCCAGTGTGGATTGCAAACTTTGAATTTCGCTCTGGACCTGTTCAGCTAGGCTTTGCTCTGCCATGAAAACTCCTTATTCAGATGATTAGATGGTTTGATTCTAACTGATTTTTTTCCAATCTCAAGCAGCGGATTATCATCCAGGTCGGGAAACTTTGGCCCAGACAAGTGTACCCATAACCAGGGAAATTGCCATTTACATATCTGATAACTGGATAACTATTTAACATACTATGTGTTAACATATCCATCTTCTGAAATCCGCAAAGCGCTGTTAGTTAATTTATTTAGAGTGGTTTTTATGTTTCAAAACAACTTAGAGCCATTATACCGACTCATAAACAAGAAATTTTCCGTTCAGGTAACTGGTTTGGAGAAGATCGATCCGGATCAAAACTATATCTTCGCCATGAACCATCAAAGTGTCATGGACATCCCGATCGCATATTCGGTCCTGACTCCGCGAACCAACATTAAGATCAATCTATTTCTGAGTCATATCTTTTACAACATCTTCTTTCCCTTGACCCTGCCGCTGGATGCAATATCGATCAATATGAATAAAGGTAAAAATGCCAGGATCAGGAAATTCAACCTGTCCCAGCTGGAAAAAGGGGTAGAGAAATTACGTCAGGGCAACAGCGTCTTGATCTACCCTGAAGGTGGGATGGATGGAGCGAAGAGCAGCGAGATCGCCCGCGGAGAAACAGGTCCGGTCCGCCTGGCAATCCAAACAGGCATCCCTATTCTGCCGATTGGCGTTAAAGGAACCAACCACGCCTATCCCTTTACAATCAACACCCACAATCCCTTGAAACACAAACCCGAGATTCCAGTAGAGATCAAGATCGGCAAAGAGATCAATTATCAGAAATACAACCATCTGGATCTTGAAAATTATTCGATCGACATCCGCTCCACCCTACGGGGTTTAACAGAAGAGTTGATGGTCAGGCTATCCTATCTCAGCGGCCTACCTCATATGGCCTCCTTCTAACAATAAATCAGGGCAGAGGTTTAACCCGGTATTGTCATCTCAGCCCCGATCCTATCCATGAAAATCCTCTTTATATATTCGCTTTCCGTAAGTTCTACAATACTGATTTTGGGATTATTACATCCCTATCTGTGGAAGATTCAGAAATGATCCGGCGTATAAAATATCAACAGATCATAGATTCGTCCCTAAAAGATGTCTGGGATTATTTTGCCACACCATTGAATTTGAATAGCTTGACTCCGCCAGATATGCAGTTCCAGATCATTTATGGTGGGGAGAAACCCATGTATGAGGGACAATTAATTGAATACCGAATCCAATTCATGCCCTTCTTAAAATCTCGCTGGCTTACAGAAATAACCCACATCAAAGAGCAAACCTGTTTCATTGATGAGCAGCGCATCGGACCCTACCAGTTCTGGCACCACGAACATCTTTTTAAAGATGACCCCTCCGGCGTTCAAATGACTGATCTGGTTACCTATCTGCTGCCTTTCGGCCCGCTGGGTGATCTGCTTCATAAACTATGGATTGGTCCGCGCCTTAAAACCATATTTGACTACCGGGCGAGCCAGGTAAACAAGGTTTTCCCATCCTGACTACCCGGTCTCTCCCTCCCATCTTCTAACATCCCATCCACTGCCAATGGAATCCCCTAAACACAGCTGCCGAAGCTTGTGAATGGTTTACTGTTTCCTGGTCCAGGAAAAATTCTCCTATTAATCTCATCAATCTCAAATCCTCATAAAACTCTCAATGTAAAATTGACAACTGGTAATACCAGTGTTATGATTATATTAAATTACTGGTAAGACCAGTGTTTTATAGAAGGAGCCGTAAATGAGTGATCATCAGGAAGAACGTGCCACCGATTGGGCTGAGCGCCATCTGATTGAACGCATTGTCAGCGGCACCTATCCTCCCAACACTGACCTGCCCGGAGAGCGCACGCTCAGCAAGGAATTGGACATTGCCCGCCCCGCCCTGCGGGAAGCGATGCAGCGTCTCAGCCGTGACGGCTGGCTGGATATTCAGCAAGGCAAACCCACCCGCACCCGCGACTATCTCAAAGACGGTAATTTGAATATTCTGGCTGGACTGCTCAAGGCGGACCCGGAACTGGTACCAAACCTGGTGCCTGACCTGCTGGAAATGTGGCAGCTGCTGGCGCCTCAATATACAACTTCATCCGTTCGCAGGGCTCCCGGCCTGATCCTGGATCTACTGGAGAGCTTCAGCAAGATCCCAGATGAAGCGGATCCATACGCTCACAGCATGTGGAAACTGCACCATATGTTGATCGCTTACTGCGATAACCTGGTCTACGGATTGATCTTTAACACCTTCCGGGAGTTTTACAAACAGCTGGCGACCTATTATTACAGCACTGCCGAACACCGGAAACTGGCTCGTATACTCTGGACAGAACTGACCCCCAGTGTTGAAGCCCTGGGCACCTCGGCAGCAGCTGAGATGGTGACCAGTTATTTGGCCGATACAGCAGAGTTTTGGAAAGATATCACTTTCGAACAGTATCAAAAAGAAGTATTGGACAATTCAAAAAAGGTTGAAAAAAGTCCCAAAGAGAAAAAACAAAAGAAGAAGAAATCCAGATAACAGGAACATTTTCCAATGAATTCCCCCACATTAAATAGCGGATCCCGCTTCAAAAGGATCTTAGGTGAAGTGCTCTCCCAGATACTGAACGTGCCTATGCTCTCCGGAGCATTGGTGACCTATATTTTTTTCAAGCTTCCAACCAATATTCCCAATCGCATAGCAGGTTTTGGCTGGGCATTAACCTTCATCAGCCTGATCCCCCTGGCCAGCCTGCTGTTCTACATCCCCGGCAAGGTCAAAGATTGGGCAAAGATCGTTAAACGCCAGCGAACGGCCAGTTTTGTACTGATGATCATCAGCTATCCGATTGGTTATGTCGTTCTGAAGCTGATCAATGCCCCCCGGATCTTTGAAGCCATTGCCGTGAACTATACCATGATCACGCTGGGATTGATCATTTTCAATTTGATCCTGCGTTATAAAGCCAGCGGGCACGCAGCAGGTGTAGCCGGACCGGTAGCTGCCATGTTCTATTTTTTCGGGATCCCAGCTGCCCCCCTGGCTTCCCTCATCCCGCTGGCGATCTTCGCGAGAATTGCAGCCAAGGGGCATGATATCTGGCAGCTGGTAATTGGGGCTGTAATGTCCATCTCCATTACCGTACTAGTGCTGTTACTTTACGGATTTGATCTGTTTGGTCAAATACAGTAAAAACTTAGGATTTCTAAATCCAGAATTGAGTACCACAACAGGAGAATATAATGGCCTATAAAGCAGATACAAGTTTAGCAACGAGCAGCAATGGCGAGATCATAGCCAACAGCATCACTCACGGGATTGGCGTCGGTCTGAGTATTGCCGGTTTGGTCTTCCTGGTCATCAAGGGCGTAAAACTCGGTTCAGGTTGGCATCTGGCAGGTTTTCTGGTTTTCGGGATCTCATTGCTGCTGCTGTATTTGGCCTCCACGGTTTACCACTCTTTTGCCAATAAACCCTGGAAAGGCATCTTCCAGAGGCTGGACCACGCCATGATCTATTTCCTGATCGCTGGGACCTATACACCATTCCTGCTGACCCAGAGCAGAACAAAACTGGGATGGATTGTGTTTGGAATCGTCTGGGGCTTATCGATCTTGGGATTAATTCTCAAACTGGGGTTCAGCGACAAATTCGAAAAACCGACTGTCTGGTTGTATCTTTTAATGGGTTGGGCCGGCATGGTTGTATTTTTTCAACCGGGGCTTCAGCTAGGTACTCTGGCAGTTGTATTCCTGCTGATTGGCGGTGCCTTTTATTCTTTAGGGGTCATTTTTTATCGCTGGAAAAAACTGCCCTACGGCCACGCCATCTGGCACCTTTTTGTGCTCGGCGGAAGTATTTTCCATTACTTTTCGGTTATGCAGCTTGTTTAAACTTTAAGGGACTGAGTCCTTTTGGAAGGACTCAGTCCCTCATATAGTGTAGATAACATATTTAGCTGATCGTTTCCTGCTGTTTATTCCCGACTGAGTCATTAAATTTCTATCAAAAAGTGACCCTACATTTTCTAGGTAGATTTATGGTCACTTTTTTTGTATGATGGTACCAGTAGACTGAAAGGAGAAAACATGAAAAGATCCCTGTTTATCACGGTCCTCCTGGCTTTATTGCTGATCCTGACAGCCTGTACTGGGTCCCCCGCAGAGGATGCTGCTATCGTTGAAGAGGTGATGGAAGTGGAGGAAGTGAAGGAAGTGGAGCAAGAACCAGCCGCCACTGAAGTGCCGCCCACACCCGAACCCACCGCCACTGAAGAGCCAGTCATGCTGCCGGTCTCAATGGTCTCAGCTGTTCTGGGCGAAGGTGATTTCAACACCTATAAAGTATCACTGCCAGGCATGGCTCCCCTGGATTATGAAGAGAGTGATCTGCCAGCCCCCCCAGGATCTGTCACTATTAATTGGTTCACTTCTGGAGGTTTTTATATTGTGGCCTATTATGGGTTGGATCTTGAGGTCAGCGGGCCCCTCTGCCCCGGCAACTCGATCCTCTCCGGCGGAAATTTTCTGCATATCTCGAACTCCCCCACTGAAGAGGGTGCCTGTGAGGGATTCCCCACCCTGACTGAAGATCCAGATGTGGGTCCGATTGACTGCCACGGAGAATTATTCTACCGGACCGCCATTCCCAGCGATCTCCAGGGCACCCTGTATGGCACCCTGGAGATGCTGGACGCTGACGGCAACCTGGTAGGTATGACCAGCCAGGCTGAGAGCACAACTGAGATGCTGGAAATCGATCTGGAGGTGATCTGCAACTAGATCCACATTGAAACAGGAAACGGTTTCCTTGAAGGAAACCGTTTCCTCATTTAATTAAGGATCCCGCATCTTATTTCATATCAAGCTAATATATCCCAGGAATCAGTTTATATTTCACTCGCTGCTGGTAGTCCTCATACCCATCCATGCCCGCTACCAGCATCTCTTCCTCATATTTGATGCGGGCTACCAGCGTGCCGCAGGACACTGCGGCCGGGATCAAAGCCGGCCAATAACCCAAGGCAAGGGGAAGAAAAAACATCATCACGATCCCGCCAGCATACAGAGAGTGGCGGACCCGCCCGTAGAGCCCGCTGTCCACCAGTTGCTGGCCCTGGTTGATATCCAGCAGCTTGGAGGCATAGGCATTCTAAAGAATGGCGGTGTTGAACAGCACATATCCAAGGCTGGATAACACCAGCGTAATGATCTCGATCGGGAGCGGGATGGTATGCCAGCCAAAATGGTGGGCCAATCCAGCAGGATCAGGGCGGTAAAAAAGCTGATCCCCATAGCGGGCATGATGAACCGGTCAGATCCGGCCGATTGTCTGGTGACTGCGGTCAAACCTTCTTTTTTTAACCTTCATGCGGTTGCGCAGCACCCGCGGTGCCTTCTGATTGATGATCCAGTAGCAAATTCCGGTGATGAGGGCAAAACTGCCCACATACAGCCAGCCCTCCAGCCAGCGCCAATCACCCGCCGCAGGGAAGATCAGCAGGGCCATAAACCCACCGGCATAAAAGGGCAGGCGGAGGATCACCCAGATTGATAAAGGTTGATCCATCTTATCAACCTCATTTATTCTCTCTTCATCATCCATAATCCGCCTCCTGGAAGTTTTTCTTCTGGGTTTTCCAGCCATTGATTTGTGCTTGATTCTATTCTAAACCAGACAGAATTATTTCTCGCCTACACTTCATGATATATGTCACTTTTTTGGAGTATCCCTTCACTATATACTTCTACAATATCCGACCAAATAACAAGGCTCACATGGCAACTTCATCGAAAAAACCCCTCCTCGATTCATCCTTCACGCCAAAAAAAAACCTTAAGAGAGCCTCTATCCTGACAGCACTTTTGCTGATCGTTTTTACACCGCGAATATCAAGCCCAACCTACAGCCAGAGCAGCGCTGCCGAAATCCTGGTTTTTAGCGGATACCCGAGCCAACTTCCAGCAGATGGTGAGAGCACAACTGTTCTTGAAGTTAGGATAGACAACTGCCGGTTTGGTGTTCCGATTGAATCCAGCGGTACCTTTTCACTCGACGCACACACGAGCGATGGATCAATCGAATTTCTGAGGGGAGATTTCCGTCAGCAGCCTGCTCAGCTGCTTCTCACATCAAGCACCCAACCGGGTGTAGCCTTGATCGACGTGACTGTCTCCTATTGCCCTCCCGGGGGCGTAGTTCTGCTGGGCGTTTGTTCTGACCCATCCTCTGTGAATGCCACTTGCAGCGGGTCGACTTCATTTACTTTCATAGAAACTGAAAATACTGCCCAAAATACCGGTCAAACCGATACACCAGTCACATCGCCACCTGCTGCTGACAGTCAATTCCAGGCATCGGCTGAAAACGAAGGAAGTCAAGAAATGTCCCTCGCCGAGCTCTATCAAGATCTGGAGGAGTTCCTGGCCGGGGAAGATATCGATGCTCCTACACCAGGCCAGATGGCTGCCAGTGGGATCGCTTTGACCACCTTATTGGCAGGTTGGCTGGTTTTAAATCAGATGTCGGGAGTGAGCGCAGAAAAATCGCTTGAGGTAATCAAGGTCTGGCGCGATGGCAAAATGCCGCCCATCGGGGCTGAAGCCGAGCTGTCAACAGACTTCTGGGAGAGTGGAGCAGAAGGCAGCCTCCCGGACGAGGATCCTGAACCCGGTGAGGAAGAGGATCCTGAAGCCCACGACCGCCCTCCAATGCAGGAGGGAAGCGAGGATCGGCTTTTGCGCGGCGTTAAAGACGCTCAGGATATTGATGATGCCCTGAAAGAAACCAATAAGGATATTGAGGCTTTTGAGGGCAAGATCCCTGACCAGGTTAAGAATTTGAAAGCCTGGAAAAAACATGTTGAGCCCAAGCTCAAACAAGCCAAGGATCTGCTGAAAAAGGGCGAGCTGGACAAAGCCCGCACCTGGCTGGATCGAGCAGAAAAAATACTTGAGGTGCGCAAGGATGTTGACCGCGACCTTGACCATCTCCCGGTTGAGCAGCGGGAAGGTGTTGTCAGGTTGGTCCAGGCTCTGAAAGTTGGAGGCCATCTACTTTCTGATGGATTCAATGCCATGGTTCTCGAACCGGCCAAAGCCGCCGGGAACAAGTTACTTCCTCCGGAGCTGGCTCAACGATGGGAAAAAGCCATGGATGAAACTGGTCAGGCCATGTCCGATGTCGGCCAGGGAGTTCCCAAAGCTGTGCAGAAGGTTTCCAGAGAGATTACGCATGGAGAGATGATGGAACAGGCTGAGCAAATGAGCCAGGATTCTTCTCCTGAAATCCGCAAAGAGGGGCAGCAAATGAAGGATCTCTATAAGCGTGATAATGTAGATCATTTCGACCCCTGGGGTAAAGGCACTAAAAAAGCCAAAGAAATTTGGAACCATACTATGCGCGCCCTCTTCCACGACCGTTGAGAGAGACAACACAATCGGAGTTGACATGCAAGACGAAGCCAGTAAAAAGAACAAGGGGAATTTCCTTCCAGGGCTTAAACCAGCCTATTCGATATTGGAGAGAATATCGGACCAGCTGGAATCAGCAGGAGAGGATCAACAGAAATTACAGTCTGTCCTGGAAAACTCCCTGACCACTTATGATCAGGCGAGAGTGATCTTCCTGGAAGAAAACCAGCCCTGGCTGGCCGCTTGGGTCGATCTCCAAAAATCCCTTCTGCACTGCAAGCTGGCAGAAGGCGCAAACTTCATGGGCCGAAGCGTGCAGGCTCATACAGCGTTGGCGTTGGTGAAAGGTATCCTTGATGATCTCCCCGCGTTCCCACCCAACCTTGATTTGACAGCCAAAATATATCTCACTTTGATCGAGGTCCTTTTTCGGATCCGCTCCCTCTTTGAAAAGGAAGATCAGCTCGAAGCTTTGGATACCTTGATCAAGGGCCTGGCCGAAAACCTGGGAGGATCGATGGCGCTGGATCTATCCTTGCGGGCAGAAGCCAATGATCTGAAATTTACGGCCGGGATATTGGAAGCGCTGGCAGATCTGGAAGAGGATCCCCAAATCAAAAAAGGGATCCTGGAAACCAGCCAGGTTCTATCGGACCAGGCCGCCGTCAATCTGTTGATCAGCAGCCCGCTGGACCTATCTGGCTACGAAATGTCCCGGGAGGGAAAATGAACAAGATTTTTATCATCCTGGGCACACTGGGAAGTGTCTTTGCGTTTGTGATGACAGCCCTGGCCGTGATCAACTATAAAAAACCTAAAAAAGTAACCGGATGGTCATCATTCTTGTCCGGGTTGATGGCGCTGCTGGGACTGGTAGCCATGACCTTCCTGGGGGGAATGAGGTTAAATCTCGAACTGGGTTTCCCAATATTCCTGATGGGCCTCTTCCTGGGATATTTACGGGGTACAGCTGTCAAACTAAATTGGGAAAACAACCAGGTGATCGGCCGCAATTCCATCCTCTTCCTGATCCTGTGGGGGTTATCTCTAGCCCTCAGCCAGCTGCTGGGATTGCTAGGTTCGCCCATGCTGGCCAGCCTGGGATTGATTCCAGTCGTATTCACAACCGGCCTCCAAGCTGGTTATTACGGGAACCTGTTCCTGAGACGGCTAATCATGGGGCGCAAAGCCAAATCCAGGAAAGGGTTGCAGGCAGTGATCGGCATCGTCGGTGGGATCGGCTTATTCCTGATAACTGCACTTTTTTTATTAATTCTTGGGCCAGATGTAACCGATGCGTTTCTCAAGATTGGAGATCGTCCCCAGGCCCGCTTCTCTCAGCAAGAAGCACCAAGTACTGGATCACAATCTGCCCCCTCGGAGCCCTCCCCTGCCCTCGTTCCAGGCCAGATGCCCAGCAGTGGAAAGGCATCGATCAGCTGCGAGGAGGAAATTGAGAGGCAAAAGGTATATTCTTTAAATGGTTACAATTTTGGAGACAGTAATTATACATTCGAGCAGGCATTTCTTAGTTATGATATCAATCTTGAGATGGAACTGGATTTTTCAAATCGAACATTCTCACTACAACAGCATCAGATCGAAGAGTGGAGCAGTATCAAATTTGATCAATCTGACATCTATTCAATCCTGATTGTAGAAGCCCAAACTACCGCTGAAGGAATTCTTGACGAAGATGGCTGGATCAGCGGCAGCTTTGATTATTACTCTGGATACCTTGATGATCCCGAACAAGAACCCTATGAATTCACCAGCTACTTTTATGGATACCTGGATGATCAGTTGGAGCAGATAGTCATCTGCAGGCTGAACCCTTCCGAGAATAATGGCGAAGGCAGGATTAATGAATTTTCAGCGGATTTTGATACCTTAAGAGCGGCTGGAAAAAACCAGCTAATTTCCAACTGGTACCATTCCTCTGCCTGTTATACCTGTGAGGTGGAGGGGGTAGATCCCTGATCCAGTACCACGTTGCCCAGCTCATCCCAAGCAGAATTGATGATGTGAGGGGCCAGATATCATATTGATCAATACTTACATTGCTACGAACGGACAGCCAGATATGAAGAATCAGACCCTTTACTGCAGAAGTTGCGGAGAACCCGTTCCAACCGATTCCAAATTTTGCCAGCATTGTGGAACAGCTTTCGAAATAACCGGCACGGCCCCTCCTCAAAAGTCAGCTTCAAATTCAACCAGGCCGAATCGACTGGCAGGAAAATATATCATACTGGGTGTCATTGCCGGCCTGATTTTAACTGCTGTCTGCTCTCCATTGGTCTTACTGGGAAGAAGTGAGATATTGAACAGTCTGCTCAATCCTGAAAATCGCTCAGTTGCCGACAGGAACACCCAGGATAACCCAACTCCATTTCCCAACTCAACTGAAGTTGAGGTTGGGGATATTGACCAGAGCGTCGATTCCTCGGCAGCCGCTGCCCCCCCTGCCACTGGATTGGATTATCCCGATATACCCATGGTATTCACATCTAACAGGGATGATCCCAATTTTGATACATGCTCCAAAACCGATTCTTGCTGGCCCCAAGTCTTTTTCACGCCTGCTGGGCTCACAGGAACAGCTATCAACCTAACCTTGCCCTTGGGTTTTAGCTCGGCAACATATCCCGCACTGTCTCCGGATGGAACCAAGGTGGCATTCACAGGATTCATGCCTGGAGGAATGGCAAATCATATCTATGTCGTCAACATAGACGGTTCTGGTCTGAAAAAGGTATCTCAAGATTCATACACTCATATGTACCCATCCTGGTCCCCGGATAGCACCCAAGTGATTTTTATGTCCAGACCAGATACGGGTTCATTCTTTAACCTTTTTATTGCAGACATCAACAGTTCCCAAATCCGCCAGCTTACGTCAGGAGACTACATGGACCGCTTCCCGAGCTGGTCCCCAGATGGCAAATATGTAGCCTTCCATACCAACAGGGAGGATCCCGACCCTGCCACCTGCTGGCCTAATTGCCTTTTGGTGATTTATATTATCGATGCAGAGACCAGTAAGGGAGGTCCTGCTCAAGATGACGGGAACCTTGTCGATGGAGGCGCTGTTGACTGGTCTCCAGATGGCAGCCAGCTGGCATTCCACTCCAATCGTGACGGGAACTGGAATATCTATCTCATGCAGCAGGATGGATCGGTCACTCAATATACATTCGATCCAGAAGATGAGTTATTTCCCCGCTGGTCTCCAGACGGAAATTTCATCTCCTACACAAGCCAAACCGCAAACGAGATAAATATTGCTGTCACCCCTGCAGATCGTTTTCAGCCCGAGTATTACACCTCTGGACCCTGCCAGAACCTCGAATCAGATTGGTAACAACAATTCAAAACACAAACCCACTCTTGCAGAGTGGGTTTGTTATTTTAAATAGTACTGCTAAGTATATTTCATTTTGATCTTCTCATAGGGCTGGTGATTAAAGGGGCAAACCTTCACACAGACCGAGCAGCCGTGGTACTTGTTGAAATAGGGAAAACAGTCCGCGTTCCTGAGATAGGTTTGCTGGCCATCGGGGTGAAGTACTGGATTTTCATAAAACGCGTTCGGCGGGCACTCCCGGTGG